>CALIUI010000050.1 GCA_938048815.1 uncultured Aquificaceae bacterium
TGGGGACAATGTGGAGATAGAGGTGGAGCTTGTGAAGCCTGTGGCAATGGAGGAGCAGCTTAGGTTTGCCATAAGGGAAGGTGGAAGGACTGTTGGTGCTGGTGTGGTCACCAAAATCCTTGAGTGAGGTGTAAAAGATGGCGGCGGTTAGAGAAGTTATAGTCTTAGCTTGCACAGAGTGTAAGAGAAGGAACTACTCCACTACAAAAAACAAACAAAAGCATCCCCAGAGGATGGAGATCAAAAAATACTGCAAATGGTGTAAAAAGCATACCTTACATAGGGAGGTTAAATAGGGGCGCTAGCTCAATTGGCAGAGCGCGGGACTCCAAATCCCGCGGTTGGGGGTTCGAGTCCTCCGCGCCCCGCAGGAAGATAGCGATGGAAAGGCTTAAAGAGTTTCTAAGGAGCACAAAAAAGGAGCTAAATAAAGTTTCCTGGCCTAGTAAGGATCTTGTCATAAAGGCCACAATTAGTGTTATAATATTCTCTTTGTTTTTTGGTATAAGTTTATGGATGTTTGACTTGATATTTACAAGGCTTGTGCATTTTTTACTTTCCTTGAGGGGCTAAAATGGAAGAGTTTAAATGGTATGCTTTGCAGGTTGAGGCAGGCAAAGAAGCTACCGCAAGGGAAAACCTTTTGAAGGTTTTGGAATTGGAAGGGTTGCTACATCAAGTGGAGGATGTGGTAGTGCCTGCTGAAGAGAAGGTGGTGATAAGAACCATGGGTAAGGAAAAGTATCGCCTTTCTTTACGGGGTAATAACAGGGATATAAGCGTGCTTGGTAAAAAGGGAGTCACCACCTTTAGAATAGAAAACGGAGAGGTAAGGGTTATGGAAAGTGTGGAGGGCGACCTGTGCGTAGAGGCACCGCCTATTTCCAAGCCTGGGCAAAAGATAACATGCAAAGAGAACAAAACGGAGGCAAAGATAATATTGGAATCTAAGATGTTTCCGGGTTATCTGCTTATAAGGGCTGTAATGAGCGACGCTCTGATGCGTGCCATAGAAAAAACACCCCACGTGTATAAGCCCGTTTTGGTAGGTGGAAGGGTTGCTCCATTGGACGATAAGGAAGTGGAGAGAATAATAGCCTTTGTTAAGAAGGGAGTAAAACCTGTGAGGATCCTCTTTGAAAAGGGCGACCAGGTAAGGGTTATAGAAGGTCCTTTTATGAACTTCACAGGCACCGTAGAAGAGGTTCATCCAGAAAAGGAAAAGGTTGTTGTGCTTGTTAGCATCTTTGGAAGGCTAACACCGGTAGAGTTAGACTATTCTCAAGTGGAGAAGTTATAAAGGAGGCATAAGATGAAGAAGGTAAGTGCCAAGGTTGAGCTAATGTTGCCCGCTCAACAGGCTACACCAGCCCCACCAGTGGGTCCTGCCCTTGGTCAGCATGGTGTAAATATAATGGAGTTTGTAAAGCAGTTTAACGCAGCCAGCAAAGACTTTGAACCTGGCACAATCCTCCCCGTTGTTATAACCATCTACCAAGACAGAAGTTTTAGCTTTGTCCTGAAAACTCCGCCCGTTTCTTACCTTTTAAAGAAGGCTGCCAATGCAAAAGCTGGAGCTTCTGACCCCAAAAGGCAAAAGGTTGGTAAGGTTTCTTTAGAGCAGGTGGAAGAGATAGCCAAGATGAAACTGAAGGATATGAACACAAAGGATTTAAAAGCTGCCATGAGGCAGGTCGTAGGCACTGCCAAAAGTATGGGTATAGAAGTAGAAGGATGGAAGGAGTAAAGCCATGGAAAGAGGCAAAAGGTATAGAAAGTGTTTAGAGCTTTATGATAAGAATAGCCTTTACAGCGTGGAAGGAGCTTTAGAGGTCCTAAAAAAGATTCACCAAGAGTGTGGTCCCAAGTTTGACCAGACGGTGGAGCTTGCCATGAGGCTTGGGGTAGACCCAAAGTATGCAGACCAGATGGTAAGAGGGTCTGTGGTTCTCCCCAATGGTCTTGGTAAAGAATTAAGGGTTTTGGTATTGGCGGAGGGCGAATACCAAAAGATAGCAAAGGAGGCCGGCGCAGACTATGTGGGTGGTGAAGACCTTATAAACAGGATAGCCAAGGAAGAATGGATAGATTACGACGTGGTGATAGCCACGCCTGAAATTATGCCAAAGGTGGCAAAGCTTGGTAAGATCCTTGGTCCAAAAGGTCTAATGCCCAACCCCAAAACGGGAACGGTAACCACCAACATAAAACAGGCAATTGAAGAAGCTAAAAAGGGTAGAGTGGAGTTTAGGGTTGATAAAACGGGGAATGTCCATATGCCCGTAGGAAAAATATCCTTTGATAGCCAAAAGCTAATCCAAAACATATATACTGCCATAGACGCCGTTGTAAAGGCAAAACCACCGGGCGCCAAAGGTCAGTATGTGAGAAACATCGCCCTAAGTCTTACTATGAGCCCTTCCGTAAAGGTGGATGTATCTACAACCCTAAAAAGACTTCAAGAGCTTGTAGCATAAGAGGAGGTTGTTATGAGAAGAAGTTGGGAACAAAAGGGAAAGGTTATAGAAGCTTACAGGGAAAGGATAGAAAGGTCAAATCTGGTTGTCTTCTTTGACTTTACCTATGTGGATGCGCAGGCTATAACCAAGCTAAGGGCGGATATAAAGGAAGCAGAAGGTGAGATGGTAGTTGGCAAAAATACCCTCTTCTATAGGGCTTTTATGGATACGGTTATAAGGGATCATAGGGAAGTGCTCACAGGTCCCACAGCCTTTGTCTTTGCCTATGGGGATCCTGTTAAAGTGGCAAAAGTTATCTTTGACTTTTCAAAGGAGATAGACAAGGACAAGCCCCTTTCTAAAATAAAGGGTGCCTATATGCAGGGTAGGTTTCTTAAACCTGTGGAAGTACAAGCCCTTGCAGAGCTTCCGCCCAAAGAGGTGCTTATCTCCAAGCTTATGGGGGCTATTCAAGGTCCTATATATGCCCTTGTTATGGCTCTCAAGTCTGCACCTCAAAAGCTTGTGCTTACATTAAAAGCCATAGAAGAGAAAAAATCTTAACAAGGAGGTATAAAGATGGCAACACTTACCATTGACGAAATAGTGGAAGCCATAGGCAACATGACCCTTTTAGAGGTTGCCGAGCTTGTAAAGAAGCTCGAGGAAAAGTTTGGTGTATCGGCAGCTATGGTGGCTGCAGCTCCAGTGGCGGCGGCAGGTGCACCCGCAGCGGGAGCCCCGGCGGCAGAGGAAAAAACAGAGTTTGACGTAATTCTCAAGTCCCCAGGAGCCAACAAGATAAACGTCATAAAGGTGGTAAGGGAGATCACAGGACTTGGTCTCAAGGAGGCTAAGGAGCTTGTAGAGGGCGCACCAAAAGCCGTCAAAGAAGGAGTGCCTAAGGAAGAGGCAGAAAAGATTGCTGCAAAGCTCAAGGAGGCTGGTGCAGAAGTAGAGATAAAATAAGCAACCTATGAGAAAACTTTTGGAAGGGAACGCCCCCTGTTTTTACACAGGGGGTATTTTGTTTTTATGACTTGACATAAAGCCAAAGATGGTATATATTTACATGTTTATCCAAACCAAAAGAGGGTTAAAGGCATGAGAAAAAATAACATCCCCTTACCAAGAAAGTTTTTTGGTAGAAGGGAAGAGCTTGTAAACCCACCCTATTTACTCTTTCTCCCAAAGGACTCCTTTGAAGCCTTTGTTCAGTTTAACAAAAAACCTACAGAAAGGGAAAGGAAAGGTCTTGAGTATGTGCTTTCCACCTCTTTCCCCTTCAAAGACCCCGACGAGAAGATCCTTTTGGAGTACTTGGGTTATGAGATAGGAGATTGGGAGTGTAATAGATGTGGTTATAAAGCCTATACAGATTCGAGCTTTTTGGGTGGCTATGGTGTGGAATGCCCCAAGTGTGGTACTTTGTTGGTCCATAGGGAAAAGTACACAGAAGAAGAATGTAGGATAAAGGGCTTTACCTATTCAGCTCCTTTGAGGGTTATGGTAAGGCTAAGGACAAAGACCAAAAAGGGAGAAAAGGTAGGAGAGCCCAAAAAGGTATATTTTGGCGAAATTCCCATGATGACAAAAACAGGCTCCTTTATTATAAACGGGAGCGAGAGGGTTGTGGTAAATCAGCTTATAAGGTCTCCGGGTGTTTTCTTTGAGGAAAAGGAAGAAAGACAGAAGGAAACAACCGTTATAAGAATGCTCTATAGGGCAAGTATAATACCCGATAAGGGTTCAAGGATAGAATTTGAACTTTCAAGTACCACCGATATACTATCCTCAAGAATAGACAAGAGAAAAGTGGGAAATACCTTTGTTCTAAGGGCCTTTGGTCTTGAAACGGCCTATGATATACTCAAACCCTTCTATCCCGATACAAAAGCCTTTTTCTCTCAAGGGGGGAAGGTTTTTGACAGAAACACAGGGGAAGAGTACAGCTTAGAGGACTTGGAAAGTTTTTACCTTTTTGCTATACTGCGCTACAGGGCAAGGATAGAGGAAAAGGGTGTGGAGGAGGAGATCCTTGAAGAGAGGTACATAGAGGATATTACCCTGCTTGAAAGACTTTTAAAGGACGACAGAATAAAGGTAGAGCTTATAGCGGCTGTTCCCAAAGAAAGCGCCATAAAGAGCCCTTATGGGAAGATAATGATAGAAACCCTTATCAGTGAAACCGCCCCAAAAGACCAAGATAAGAAAAGTCTTATAAAAATACCCACAAAGTTTACCATAAGGGACATCGCCCTTGTAGATATCTACAAAAAGCTTAGGGCTGTAGAGCCCATGGTTATGGAGCTTGAACACCTTATAAGCAGGGCAAGGTCCCACTTTGAACTCTATTTTAAGGATTTAACCAGATACGACCTTTCTAAGGTTGGAAGGGTTAAAATAAACGCAAAGGTAAATAGAATACCCAAGGAATTAAAGCCCGCAGACATAGGGATGCTTTCTCAATTTCCGCCTCTTGTCTTGGCGGAGGATGTGGGGGATTACAAGGCTGGAACTTTGTTAACCGAGGACATCCTTTCGGAGGTATTTAAGAAGGTAGAGCTGGTAAAAGTAAAGGACCATACGGAGGGGGAAGCGAGGTTTGTAAGCGCCCTTGACCTTGTTAATACCATCAAGTACCTCATAAACCTAAGGTATGGTAGGGAGAAAAAGGATGACATTGCCTACCTTGGCAACAGGAGGATAAGGTCTGTGGGTGAGCTTATGGAAAACCAAGCTCGCATCGGTATAGCCCGTATGGAGAAGTTCTTTAGGGACAGATGCACAGTGGCAAACCCCGAAGACCCCAACCTAAAGCCCCAAGACCTTTTGAACCCAAGGTATTTAACAAGCGCCCTTTACGAGTTTCTAAAGGGTGGCACCCTATCCCAGTACCTTGACAACACAAATCCCATATCGGCCCTTACCCATAAAAGAAGGCTTTCCGCCCTTGGTCCCGGAGGGCTAACCAGAGAAAGCGCCAAGTTTGAAATAAGAGACGTACATCCTTCCCACTATGGAAGGATATGCCCCATAGAAACTCCAGAGGGTCAAAACATAGGGCTTGTCACATCCCTTACTGTCTACGCCCAAACCAACGAGTACGGCTTTATAGTAACCCCTTACAGAAAAGTAGAAAAGGGTAAGGTTACCAATAAGGTGGAATACTTGGCCGCCTATGAAGAAGAAAACTATGTGATAGCCCAATATACTCCCACCAACGAAGAGGGTAATATACTTAGCGATAGGGTGTATGCAAGGTATAAAAATGACATACAGATAGTTAAAGCAGACCAAGTGCAATACATGGATGTTTCTCCAAGGCAAGTGATATCTGTATCTGCTTCTTTGATACCCTTCCTTGAGCACGACGATGCCAACAGAGCCCTTATGGGTTCCAACATGCAAAGGCAGGCAGTCCCCCTTATCTTTACCTCCTCCCCCCTTGTGGGCACGGGTATGGAAAGGAAGGTTGCCTTTGACAGTGGTGCTGTTGTACTGGCAAGAAGGGGAGGAGTTGTGGAAGAGGTAGACTCCAAGAGGATAATAATCAGAGTTAACCCAGAGGAGATAAACTTAGCAGACCCTACAGACATTGGAATAGATGTTTATGAGCTTAAAAAGTTTGAAAGGACCAACCAAAACACCTGCATAAACCAAAGACCTCTTGTGGTAAAGGGGCAAAGCATAAAAAAGGGTGAGCTCTTGGCAGATGGTCAATCCACCTACAGGGGAGAGCTTGCCCTTGGAAAGGACGTACTTGTAGCCTTTATGCCATGGAGAGGCTACAACTTTGAAGACGCTATCGTCATATCGGAAAGGTTAGTAAGGGAAGATGTATACACCTCTATACACATAGAGGAGCTTGAGGTGGAAGCCAGGGAGACAAAGATAGGCAACGAAGAGATAACCCGTCAGATACCCGGTATTCCCGAAAGGTTCCTCTCTCACCTTGACGAGTTTGGTATTGTCAAGATTGGCACCTATGTAAAGCCCGGGGATATACTGGTAGGAAAGGTAACTCCAAAGGGAGAGGCCCAACTCACTCCGGAGGAAAAACTCCTTCAGGCTATCTTTGGTGAAAAATCAAGGGATGTAAAGGAGTCCTCTTTGAGATGCCCGCCCGGTGTAGAGGGCGTGGTGGTGGATGTTAAAGTCTTTGCAAAAAAAACAGGAGAAAGAAGGAATTACTTGGCGGAGCATATAGAAAGAACAGAAAAGGAAGAACTCGAAAGGGAGCTTGAAAGGAAGAAAAGGCTTATAGTGGATGGCAGGAATAGAGTGATAAAGAGCCTTTTACTTGGCAGGCAGATAGATAAGGAAGTGCAGGTTAAGAAGAAGGTCTACAAGAAGGGCACCATCATAGATGAAAAGCTCTTTGAGGACCTTTTAAACTACATAATCACCAAGCCAGAAAACTTCTTTGAAGAGGAAGGACTCTGTCAGAAGATAAGCGAGATAAAGGATAGGACAAAATCTCAGGTGGATATGATCAGCAAGCTTTACCAAGAGAGGATGGAGTCCATAGGCAAAAGGAGCGACCTACCGCCCGGTGTTAATGCCCTGGTGAAGGTCTATATAGCCCAGAAGAGGAAGATAAAGGTTGGGGACAAGATGGCTGGTAGGCATGGAAATAAGGGCGTTATATCGGTGGTGCTTCCCGTGGAGGATATGCCCTTCCTGGAAGATGGCACTCCTGTAGATATTGTGCTAAATCCCCTTGGTGTTCCATCCCGTATGAACGTAGGCCAAATACTGGAAACTCACCTGGGATGGGCTTCCAAAGAGTTGGGTAAAAGGCTTGGTGAACTTCTTCAAAGGGATGCGGAAAAAAGGGAAATAGTGGAGTTCCTAAGGGATATATACGCCGTGGGAGATGTAAAGGGAGAAAATCAAAGGTATATAGAGGAGTTCCTCTTAAGCCTTGAGGAAGAGGACTTTAAAGAGTTGATAAGCCTGTATGCTCAAAGTGGAATACCCATGGCTACAGCCGCCTTTGAAGGTGCCAGCGAAGAACACATAAAGGAACTTCTTAAAAAGGCGAAACTTCCAGAGGATGGAAAGACCCTTCTATACGACGGTAGGACTGGAGAGCCCCTTGACATGAGAGCAACGGTAGGATATATGCACATGCTAAAGCTTATACACATGGTGGATGACAAGATACACGCAAGGAGCACAGGTCCTTACTCCTTGGTTACTCAACAGCCCTTGGGCGGTAGGGCACAGTTTGGCGGTCAAAGGTTGGGAGAGATGGAAGTCTGGGCGCTGGAGGCGCACGGTGCAGCCCATACACTTCAAGAGATGCTAACGGTGAAATCCGACGACATAGAGGGTAGGACCAGGGTTTATGAATCCATAGTTAAGGGTAAATACATCTATCAAGCGGGCATACCCGAATCCTTTAGAGTCCTTGTAAGGGAGTTAAAAGCCCTTGGCCTTGATGTAAGGTGTGAAAATGGGGCAAACATGCCTTGTGATCAGGTAGAAATAGAGGAGGATAAAACATGAAAAAGGGTCTTTTACCCTTTGAAAGAATAAAGCTTATGCTTGCCTCCCCAGAGGAGATAAAAAGCTGGAGTTATGGGGAGGTAAAAAAGCCAGAAACCATAAACTACAGAACCCATAAACCGGAGAAGGATGGCCTTTTCTGTGCCAAGATCTTTGGACCCATAAAGGACTATGAATGCTTGTGTGGAAAGTATAGGGGTAAGCGCTTCGAAGGCACCATATGCGACCGTTGTGGTGTGGAAGTGACCAAGTCCTATGTGAGGCGTAAAAGGTTTGGACATATAGAGCTGGCAGCGCCCGTAGCCCACATATGGTTTTTAAAGAGCACCCCATCCAAAATAGCCACCTTAATAGGACTTCCCGTAAGAGAAGTAGAAAGGGTTATATACTTTGAATCCTACTTGGTTATAGAATACCCTATGGATGAAGAGGAGGAAAGGTCTTTTGCCCAACAAGAGGACACCATTCCTTTGAAGGACGAGCTTGGCAGTACTAAGTTTGTTAAACTCCACGTGGTTGATGAAGAAACCTACAATTCAGAGTTTGCAGTGAGCCTTGAGCACAGGTACGAAGGGGGCATGGGAGCAGAGATCATCAAAAAGGTTCTTGCTTCCTTAGACCTGGAAGCCTACGCCAAAAAGCTAAGAAAGGAGATAAAACCTTACAGCTTTGGTTATGAAGACCTTTCGGAAGAACTCTACCACCAGTACAAAAAACTTTATGAGCGTATGGTAAGGGTTTTGGTTGAAGACTTTAACCTATATGGAGTGGAAATAAAAGTACCTGAAGGTATGAGCCTTAACGAAGTCCTGCATAAGATAATATGCGGTGAGCTATATCTAAATGTAGAAGATGGTAGCCTATCCCAAGAAGCCCTTGAAGGTTTCCAAACAGGAAGGGAAGCTATACAAAGTTATTACGAAAGACTGCGTCAAAGGAAAAAGGATCTACCCGTCTTTGAAAAGATAAAAACCGATATTAGAAGTGCGGTCCTTAAGGAGATATCTGAAACAAAGGTTAAGAAGGTTTTAAGGGTTCTAAAACTGGTGGAGGATTTCATAAAGAGTGGAAACAGGCCAGAGTGGATGATATTGGAAGTGCTCCCTGTACTTCCACCAGAGCTAAGGCCCCTAGTAGCTCTTGATGGTGGTCGTTTTGCCACCTCAGACCTAAACGACCTTTACAGAAGAATAATAAACAGAAACAACAGGCTTAAAAGGCTTATAGAGTTGGATGCTCCAGAAATAATAATAAGGAACGAAAAGAGAATGCTTCAAGAGGTGGTCTCCGCCCTTATAGACAACGGAAAGCGTGGAAGGGTGATCACTCAAAACGGAAGGGCACTCAAATCCCTATCGGACTATCTACGAGGTAAGCAGGGAAGGTTTAGGCAGAACCTTCTTGGTAAAAGGGTTGATTATTCAGGTCGTAGCGTTATAGTGGTCGGTCCTGAGCTTAAGATGCACCAATGCGGCCTTCCAAGGATAATGGCTCTTGAACTTTTCAAGCCCTTTGTATACAGAAGGCTTGAGGAGAAGGGATACGCTACCTCCATAAAGAATGCAAAGAAATTGGTAGAACAAAAGACTCCAGAGGTTTGGGAGTGCTTGGAAGAGGTGGTAAAGCAACATCCAGTGCTTTTAAACCGTGCCCCAACCCTTCATAGAATGTCCATACAAGCCTTTGAGCCCGTATTGGTGGATGGTAAGGCTATACAGCTACATCCCTTGGTATGTCCACCCTTCAACGCTGACTTTGACGGAGACCAGATGGCGGTGCATGTACCTCTTGGCATAACCGCCCAGCTTGAAGCCTATATATTAATGTTATCCACTCAAAACATCCTATCTCCAGCACACGGAAAGCCTATCACCATGCCCTCCCAAGATATGATACTGGGAGTCTATTACATGACCCAGGAAGTGCCCGGAGCACAAGGAGAGGGCAAGCTTTTCTTTAATAGGGAAGAGGTTCTTTTAGCCCTTGAGAACAAGAGGGTTGATATACATGCCCGCATTAAACTAAGGCTTGAAGATGGAAAAGTTATCGAGACTACTCCCGGAAGAGTTCTCTTTAACAGCATACTACCAGAAGGCTATCCCTTTGTAAATGAGCCCATGGATAAAAAGAAGGTTTCTAAGCTAATAGCGGATATATACAACAGGTATAGGTTGGAAAAAACTGCGGACCTTCTTGATCAAATAAAGGAGCTGGGCTTCAACATAGCCACAAAGGCTGCCGTGTCCATTGGTATAGAAGACCTTCAAATTCCAAAGGCAAAGAGGGATATAATTCAAAAAGCCTTTGAACAGACCGACGATATTGCAGACCTTCACAGAAAGGGTATAATCACCGCCAAAGAAAGATACAACAGGATCATAGACCTATGGTCTGAGATAACCGACAAGGTCTCCAGGAGTATGTTTAACGAGATAGAGACAAGCAAGATAAAACATGGAGAAAAGGTTTATACAGGGAACTTTAATCCTATTTATATGATGGCAAACTCCGGCGCCCGTGGAAATAGAGATCAGATAAGACAGCTTGCCGCTATGAGAGGTCTTATGGCAAAGCATACAGGAGAGTTTATAGAAACTCCCATTGTATCCAACTTCCGCGAAGGCCTTTCTGTGCTTGAATACTTCATATCCACCTACGGAGCAAGAAAGGGTCTTGCAGATACAGCACTCAAGACTGCCTTTGCCGGTTATCTAACAAGAAGACTTGTGGATGTAGCCCAAGACCTTATCATAGTGGAAGAAGACTGCGGAACCCACAAAGGCATCCTTATGGAGCCCATAGTGGAAGGTGGAGAAGAGAAGGTGTCTTTGAGGGATAGGATCGTAGGAAGGACTTTAGCCGAAGATATAAAGGATCCTTATACGGGTGAGATAATAGCTCGGAGAAATGAAATAGTAGATGAAAGGTTGGCAGACAGAATAGTGCATGCAGGAATAGAAAAAGTGGTGGTGAGGTCTGCCCTTACCTGCGAGTCCAAATATGGCATATGTGCCATGTGCTATGGATGGGATCTTTCTCAGAGGAAGCTTGTGGATATGGGTGAGGCTATTGGTATAATAGCAGCCCAGTCTATAGGAGAGCCCGGAACACAGCTTACCATGAGGACCTTCCACATAGGGGGTGCTGCGGTAGCAGAAAGGGTTAAGGGAGAACTGCTTAACGAAACGGCGGGCGTTGTTAAGTACTACAACGTAAAGCTTATAAAGAACATAGAAGGCAAGCTGATAAACATATCAAAAGATGGAGCCATAGGTATAGTAGATAAAGAGGGAAGGATGGTAGAAAGGCATGCGGTGCCCTATGGTGCCAGCATCCTTGTAGAAGAGGGCAAGGAAGTAAAGGAAAACACCCTCCTGGCAGAGTGGGATCCCTTCAACACCTTTATAATAGCAGAAGAATCAGGAAAAGTAGAGTTCAAGGACATAGCCCTTGATATTACAGTAAAAGAAGAAAGAGACCCACTCACAGGTAAAACCTCTACCATCGTTTCCTTCACAAGACCCAAGGACGCCATGCTGCACACTCCCAAGATAGTGGTACATACTCAAGATGGTAGGGAGATATCTTATGACCTACCTGTCAATTCTATAATAAACATACCCTCCCATAAGGTAAGCTTTGAATGGATGGTTTGTCCCACTTGTAGTGAATCGGAAGGTGCCCAAATACAGCACAAGTATTACGTGGTAAAGGACTATGAAGTACAACCCGGAGATGTCCTCGCTCGCATACCCAAGGAGATGGCAAAGGTAAGGGACATAGTGGGTGGTCTGCCAAGGGTTGAAGAACTATTCGAGGCAAGAAGACCCAAAAACCCTGCCATACTAACGGATATAGACGGTATTGTAAGGATCTTTGAAGACGCGGACGAGGTTATTCTCTTTAACCCCAAAAGGGGAGAAACAAGAAAGTATGACATAAAGAAGGATGAGTACATATTGGTAAGCCACGGCCAATATATACAAAAGGGAGCCAGCATAACGGAAGCCACAAAGGCGGATATGGAGGGACAAGTCAGAATCAAAGGCAAAGGCTATAGGGTTGTGGTCTATAACAAAGAAACAGGGCTTCAGAAGGAGTACTTTGTACCAAAGGGCAAACACCTTCTTGTAAAGAATGGAGACTCTGTAAGGGCAGGAGACCCTCTAACCGATGGCACTCCAGTGCCCGAAGAAATCCTTAGAATAAAGGGCATGGATGAACTCCAAAGGTTCCTCCTCAAAGAGGTTCAGATGGTCTATCGCTTACAAGGTGTGGATATCAACGACAAACACTTTGAGATCATCATAAGGCAGATGCTAAGGCGTAGACGCATAGTTGACCCCGGAGATAGCAGATTCTTGGTAAACGAAGAGGTGGAAATAGAAGAACTTCAAAAGGAAATAGAAAGGATAAGGGAAGAAGGTGGTAAAATACCAAAGGCAGAGCCTATATTAGTAGGAATATCAAAAGCAGCCCTTAGCTCGCGCAGTTGGATTTCCTCGGCTTCCTTCCAAGAGACCACCAAGGTGCTCACCGACGCCGCCTGCGAAGGTAAAGTGGACGACCTAAGAGGAATAAAGGAAAATGTAATCATAGGAAACCTCATACCTGCTGGCACCGGTATAGATGAGTATGCACAGTTGGAAGTGTTGAAGGAAGAAAAGATAAAAACGCCAAAAGATGTGCTATAATTTACAGCTTAGGAGGTTTAAAGGATGCCTACCATAAACCAGCTTATAAAGTATGGTAGAGAAAGTAGGAAGAAGAAAAGTAAGGCCCCTGCCTTGCAGGGAAACCCCCAAAAGAGAGGGGTCTGTGTTAGGGTTTATACTGTAACTCCAAAGAAGCCAAACTCTGCTTTAAGAAAGGTGGCAAGGGTAAGACTTTCCAATGGTATAGAAGTCACCGCCTTTATACCTGGTGAGGGCCATAACCTTCAAGAGCACTCTTTGGTTCTGGTAAGGGGCGGAAGGGTCAAAGACCTTCCCGGTGTTAGGTATAAGGTGATAAGGGGAACCTTGGATACCGCTGGAGTTGCCAACAGAAGACAATCAAGGTCCAAATACGGAGCCAAGAGGCCAAAGGCCGGACAGCAAGCACCTGCAAAGGGAGGTAAGAAGTAATGCCAAGGAAAGGGTCGATTACACCAAGAGAAATATCCCCAGACCCAAAGTATGGCGATGTTATAGTGCATAAGCTTATAAACAAAGTGATGGAGAGTGGTAAGAAATCCCTTGCGGAGTGGATAGTGTATACAGCTCTTGAATCAGCAGCGAAGGAAGTGAATATGCACCCTGTAGAGCTTTTGCATAAGGTGGTAGAGAAGCTAAAGCCCGAGTTTGAAGTGCGCCCAAGAAGGGTAGGCGGCGCCACATACCAAGTTCCTGTGGAAGTTCCGCCCAGAAGACAGATAAGCCTTGCCCTAAAATGGCTTGTGGATGCCGCAAGGCAAAGATCAAAACATAGAGGAAGCTACACCATGGTAGAAAGATTAAAGGCTGAACTTCTTGATGCACTGCAGGAAAAGGGCGGTGCCATAAAGAAGAAGGAGGACACTCACAGGATGGCAGAAGCCAACAAGGTTTTTGCCCACTTTAGATGGTAAGGAGGAAACTATGCCAAGGCTTGTACCCATAGAAAGACTTAGAAACATAGGAATAGTGGCACATATAGACGCTGGAAAGACAACCACAACAGAAAGGATCCTTTACTACACTGGTAAAACTTACAAGATAGGTGAAGTGCACGAAGGCGCAGCCACCATGGACTGGATGCCCCAAGAAAGGGAAAGGGGCATCACCATAACCGCCGCAACCACCGCTTGCTACTGGAAAGACCACCAGATAAACATAATAGACACTCCAGGACACGTGGACTTCTCAGTAGAGGTGGTACGTTCTATGAAGGTTCTGGACGGTATTATCTTTATCTTTTCAGCGGTTGAGGGTGTCCAGCCCCAGTCGGAGGCAAACTGGAGATGGGCAGACAGGTTTGGAGTACCAAGAATAGCCTTTATAAACAAGCTTGACCGTCTGGGAGCAGATTTTTATAGAGTTTTCAACGAAATAGAAAGAAAGCTTAGCATAAAGCCCGTGGCCATACAGATACCCATAGGTGCGGAGGATAACTTCAAGGGTGTAGTAGACCTTATGGAGATGAAAGCCCTCATATGGCTTGAGGAGACTCTGGGAGCCAAGTATGAGATAGTGGATATACCCGCCGAGTATGTAGATAAAGCCCAAGAGTGGCGGGCAAAGATGGTAGAGGCAATCGTGGAAAAGGATGACGAGCTTATGATGAAATATTTGGAGGGTGAGGAGATTTCAAAAGAGGACCTACGGAGAGTTCTAAGAAGGGCTACCATAAATAAAGAGCTTGTTCCTGTTCTTTGTGGTTCCGCTTTTAAAAACAAGGGCGTCCAACCACTCCTTGATGCGGTTTTGGATTATCTACCTTCGCCCTTGGATGTGCCCCCTGTGCGTGGCATCAATCCAAAAACAAACCAAGAGGAAGAGAGAAAACCCTTGGACGAAGAGCCCTTTTGTGCCTATGCCTTTAAGGTCATGAGCGACCCTTACGCAGGCCAGCTAACCTATTTTAGGGTGTTCTCTGGCAAAGTAAATGCAGGCTCTTATGTGTATAACGCCACGAAAGACAAAAAGGAAAGGATAGGTAGACTTCTTCTTATGCATGCCAACTCAAGGGAAGACGTACAAGAGGCTTCCGCCGGTGAAATAGTGGCAGCCGTTGGTATGGATGCCTCCACTGGAGATACTTTATGCGACGAAAAACATCCCATACTCCTTGAAAAGCTGGAATTCCCAGATCCTGTTATCTCTATGGCAATAGAGCCAAAGACCAAAAAAGACCAAGAGAAGCTATCTCAAGTTTTGAACAAGTTTATGAAGGAAGACCCCACCTTTAAGGCAAGCACAGACCCAGAGACAGGACAGACCCTTATACATGGAATGGGAGAATTGCACCTTGAGATCATCGTAGACCGTATGAAGCGCGAATATGGCATAGAGGTGAACGTAGGAAAACCTCAGGTAGCTTACAAGGAAACCATAAAAGGAAAAGCGGTCGCAGAGGGCAAGTTTATCCGTCAAACGGGCGGTAGAGGCCAGTACGGTCATGCCGTTATAGAGATAGAGTCTCTTGAAAGGGGTCAAGGCTTTGTCTTTGAAAATGCCATAGTGGGCGGAGTTATACCCAAAGAGTTTATACCCGCCGTGGAAGAAGGTGTTAAAGAAGCCATGCAGAACGGTGTACTGGCTGGCTATCCGGTGGTAGATGTTAAGGTAAAGCTCTTTGATGGCTCTTACCACGAGGTAGATTCCTCGGAAATGGCTTTTAAAATTGCAGGCTCTATGGCTTTTAAAGAGGCTGCCAAAAAGGCGGGCTTGGTACTCCTTGAGCCCATAATGGAAGTAGAAGTGGAAACACCCGAAGAATACGTGGGAGATGTTATAGGAGACCTAAACTCAAGGCGTGGAAAGATAATGGGCATGGAAAACAAAGGTTTGATAACTGCCATAAGGGCTTATGTACCCCTTGCGGAGATGTTTGGCTATGCCACAACCCTCAGGAGCTTGACACAGGGAAGAGGAACCTTTATAATGAAATTTTCTCATTATGATGAAGTTCCCCAAAGCATAGCAGAGCAGATAGTAGGGGAACGGATAGCAACAGCAAGATAAGGAGGTAAGAGATGGCAAAGGAGAAGTTTGTAAGAGAGAAGGAACACGTTAATGTGGGAACCATAGGGCACGTAGACCACGGGAAGTCTACGCTAACATCCGCCATCACCTGTGTACTTGGTGCAGGCGTTATGCCTGGC
>CALIUI010000051.1 GCA_938048815.1 uncultured Aquificaceae bacterium
CTGTGTGGATATATCACACCTTTCCACCATAAGTGGTGATAAATTAACGGTGAAGGTGGAAGACGGCAGCATATTGGATGAGGATGGTACCTTAAACGGGGTTGTAAAAACAAGGAGCATTGTTTATTCGGTAATGCCCCAGGAATACAGGAAAGGTGGAGGTTGTAGCATGGGTGCCTCCAAAGACCTATCTTTGCTGTCCTTATTGTTCCTTCCGCTTCTTATACTCCTTAGGAGAAGTAAGCTTATGGCTTCTTTCCTTCTTGTGCTATCCCTTAGTCTATCTTCTTATGCCAACATGGAACAGGTAAAAGAACACATAAAAAGGGGAGAGTACGAAGAAGCCATGCCTCTTTTGGAGGAGCTTATAAAAAAAGAGGGACTTTCTGAGGAAAGGTCTCTCCTTAGGTCTTACTTGATGCTAAAGGTGGGGGGCGTAAAGGAAGCCATCAGGCAAACGGAGGAAGACCTTGCCTTTTTACCTTCCAGAAGGCTAAGGCTAAGGCTTGCCTACCTTTATGCCCTTGATGGAAATATAAAAAAAGCCAAGGAGATACTCAACGCCCAAAAGGAAAAGGACCAAGAGTACTACTTTACCAAAGGACACATTGAACACCTTGAGGGCAAATATACCTCCGCAAAGTACAGCCTTTTAAAGGTAAGCCCTTCCTCCCCCAACTATTCGGAGGCTCAGTTCTACCTTGCCCAGATATACGCCATAGAGAAGGATAGCAACCGCTTTTACCTTTCCTTGTCAAAGATAGAAAGGGAGTCGGAGTACTCCATATATGGGGAATCCCTAAAAGAGTCTTATCAGCAAAGAAAAAAGTTTGGGCTAACCCTTTCCCTTGGGTTGGAGTACGATACAAACCTTCTGGGGGTCTTTGACTTGGAGACCAAGATAAAAACTTCAAAGACCTTTACCTCTCTGTCTGCATCCTACGAAGGGGATAACCTTAGAGGAAGGGCGAGGGCATACCATTCCTTTAACCGCAAGGGCTCTTCCTACAACATAGGCTTTTACAGCCTTGAGTTGGAACCCCTTTGGGGCAATCTCTCCTTCCCTCTTAAGGTGGATTACATAACCTTGGGCGGTGATTTTTATGCCAACATAAACCAAGCGGGCATAGCCTACCGGAGCAACTACGGAAGCCTGTATACAAGCATTGGCTACCAAAACTACCTATCCCAAGCCTTTGACTTTGAAAACAGGGATGGCTACTTTCTACAGATAGGGCATAGGTATGAGTACATAAGGGATAAAGTTTATATAAACCAAGAGACTTATGCAAGAAGCACCGATGCAAAGGGTAAAAACTGGGACAGTTTATCTCTGGGTGTTAAGCTCCTTGGTAATTATGCCCTTAACGAAAGGCTTTCCTTGGGTATGAACACAACCTTTGAAGGCTATTCCTATACAAGGGAAAACCAAGCCTTTTTAAAGAAAAGGAGAGATGCCTTTCTTAGCCTTTCCCCCTTTTTAAGCCTTAATCTTTACAGAAACTTTAGCCTTTTACTCTCCTATACCTACATGAGGAACCTTTCCAGCATAAACTACTATTCTTATAAGAAAAACCTTTACACTTTACAGTTGATAGGTAAATTTTAAAAGGAGGGATGCCATGAGATACCTGTTAGCCCTTTTGAGTATATCCTTTGCCCTTGAGGTGGGCAAGGTGGAAGATTTTAAGGGTGGTGTGGATAAGCTGGAAAAGGATCAGGTAAGGCCACAGCCCCTTACCATACAGAAGGCTGGGCTATCCATAGGGGATATAATCCGGACAAAAAGCGATGGCAATGCCAAGATTTCCTTCGTGGACGGCAACAAGGTGGAGATAGGACCCCTTACCCGTTTGTCGGTGCTAAACTACGAGAAGGAAAAAGCTATAAACGTTGCACGGGGTAGGGTTATCTTTGACGTGGCAAAGTTAAAACCGGGAGAAGGACTTGAGATAAAAACCCCCACCGCCATACTGGGTGTTAAAGGGACGAGATTTCTTGTAGATGTTACCCCCACCTCTACCGTAGTGGTGGTCTTTTCCGGTGCGGTGCAGATATCCCCCATAAACAACCCAACCCTAACTCTTACCGCAACGCCGGGAACTGTCCAAAGGGTTAGCACCACCAACATACAGACGCAAAACCTTCAGACAGAACCTCCTACCAGATTAATCCCCGCTCCAGAAAGTCAAAAGCCCCCAACCCCAGAGATTACGCCCCCTTGCGTAAGGTAGTAATCTTTTGTGTTTTCAACTGCCTTTTCTTTCTCTACCTTCAACACATGGGCTTTGGCTTTACAGAAGCTATAAGGCTAAGGTTTGAGGACAGCCTTTACCTTTTTCAACACCTTGTAAAGAAACAGCACAAGCCCCATCCAGACCTTGTGGTGGTTGCAGTGGATGAAAGGAGCATAAACCAGCTTGGAAGATGGCCATGGAACAGAAGGGTTATAGGGGAGCTTGTAAGAAGGATGGAGCAGGCAAACCTTGTGGTCTTTGATGTTGTCTTTTCCGAGCCAACGGAAGAAGACCCTATTTTGGCGAAGGCTATAAGTCAGTCTGGCAACGTAGTCTTAGGCTTTTTTCTAAGAAGGGAAGCAACTCAGATAAACCCTCAGGAGAGCCTTGACCTTTTAAGAAACAGCGAGCTTTTCAGGGTTAAAAAGCTAAGCGATAAGGTGGGCTTAAAGGAATTTCCCTTTGTGGAGATAAACCTTTCTCCCATAGCGGAATCAGCCCTTATGCAAGCACCCTTTAACTCCGAGCCAGACGCAGACGGCCTGTACAGAAAATATCCCATAGCCTACCTCTTTCACGGTAGCCTTTATCCCTCTTTGGCCCTTCAAGCCTACAGGCTTTATAAAAACCAAGACTTGGAGCTTGTCCTCTCTTCAAGGGGCATAGAGTCCGCCAAGGCGGGCGATCTCTACCTGCCCATCTTTGACCATGGCTACATTCTTTTAAATTTTCCTTTTATGCAAGAGGTAAAGGTGATATCTGCAGTGGATGTGCTAAGGGGCAACGCAGAGCTAAAGGGCAAGGTGGTCTTCTTTGGTGCTACGGAGATAGGTATATACGACGTAAGACCTACCCCCATAGATTTAACCACCCCTGGGGTCTTCCTCCACTACACAGCCCTTTCCAATCTACTAACAGAGGACCTTATAAAGGACTTCTCCTTCTCCACCTTCCTTAGCATACCCCTTCTATCCCTCTTGCCCTTAGCCTTCCCAAGAGTGGGCAAGTTAAGGCGCAGACTCCTCTTATACCTTCTAATCCTTAACCTTCTCATCCTTTTCTCCATGCTAAGCTTTTCTTACCTTAGGGTGTATATACCCTTCCTTTACCCCTCTCTTGCCCTAAGCTTTTCCTACTTGGGCGTTGAATCTTACCTTTATTATGCCTCGGAAAGGAGAGTAAAGGAATTAAGAAAAGCCTTCTCCAGCTATCTATCCCCCCAACTCCTTGAGATCATCCTGAAAGACCCAGACAGGCTAAGGCTTGGAGGAGAAAAGAGGGAGATAACAGTGCTTTTTTCCGACCTAAGGGGCTTTACAAGCCTCTCGGAGGGCTTGGAGCCAGAGGTTTTGGTATCCGTGCTTAACGAGTACTTGGAGCCTATGACCCTTATAGTTTTGGAGGAGGGTGGTATGTTGGATAAGTACATAGGAGATGCCATAATGGCTGTTTTTAACGCACCCGTTGACTTGGTAGACCACAGAAAAAGGGCATGCAAATCAGCCCTAAGGATGCTTCAAAAGTTGAAGGAGCTTAACTTAAGCTTTATGCAAAAGTACGGAGTTGAGCTAAACATAGGCGTGGGCATAAATACGGGCTATGCAGTCGTTGGAAACATGGGCTCCAAGGTTAGGTTTGACTATACGGCCATAGGAGATACGGTGAACTTGGCATCTCGTTTAGAGGGTCTAAACAAGCTTTATGGTACCAACATCATAGTTAGTGAGTACACAGCTTTGAGTTTGGAGGAGGAGTTCCTTTTTAGACCCCTTGACAAGGTTGCCGTTAAAGGAAAGAAAAAACCCGTTATGATCTTTGAGCTCATGGAGGATATACCTCAAAATAGAGAAATATCAAAGCTTTACAAGAGAGCTTTAGACCTTTACTTTGAGGGCATGTTCCAAGAGGCAAGCATAGAGTTTGAATCTTTACTCCTTGCTTACAACGATAAGCCTTCAAAGACCCTTTTGGAAAGATGTAGACATCTTCAAAAGGAAAGCCCAGAAATTTGGGAGGGTGTGTATGAGGCAAAAGAAAAGTAATAGATGGTGGTTTTATATATTGGGCGGCTCTGGCGGAAAGTTTATAAACAGGCAAACTATGTGCCTTTACCTTCCAGAAACAACCCTTATAGATGCGGGAAACATCTTCGCCCTGCCGCAGGATAAACTTTTGGATATAGAGAATATAATCCTTACCCATTCCCACTTAGATCATTTAATAGATATCCCCTTTCTCATAGACTACAGCTATACCCTTAGGGAAAGGCCTTTAAAAATATACGGACTTTCCCAAACTTTGGAAACCTTCAGAAAAAACATAATGAACTGGGATGTCTGGCCCGAGTTTGGCTCTCTAAAACTTCCTCTTACGGAGGAGTACGCCATTGAATACATAGAACTTTATCCCAAGCGCCAGATAGAGATAGATGGTTATAGTATATTACCCCTTATGAGTAATCACACAGTGCCCACCCTTAGCCTTGTGGTAAAAAGATGGGGAAGAGGTTTTGTTTATACCTCCGACACACATAGAAACCCAAGGCTTTGGTCCTTGATAGAGGAAGACCATGAAATAAAGCTTGTAATAGTTGATGTGTCTTTCCCTTCTTATATGGCAAAGGTAGCATACGCCAGTCTTCACCATACACCACAGAGCCTAAAAGAAGATCTAAGCCTTTTAAAAAGAAAGAACGTAAAAGTGTATGCAGTTCATTTAAAGCCCGCTTATGAAGTTGAGATACTTGAGGAGTTACAGGCTCTCAACGGGAAAGTAGTTCCCCTTTTGGGCAAAAGAAAGATAAAGGTATAATTTTTAAAAAGGAGGCAGACATGGAGTTAAAACAGGAGCTTATAGAAAAAATAGAGCCAATGGGAAGCAGGGAACGGTTCAACATGGGTGATGTAATAATAAGAGAAGGTGAAAAGGCAGACAAGGTTTATGTGATCTTGAGCGGACATGCCTCTGTTTTTAAGAAAGGTCCTAGTGGAGAAGACCTTTTCGTAGGCTTGGCTGGTCCTGGGAGTATAATAGGTGAAATGGGACAGTTGCTTGAAGGTGAAAGGACAGCTACGGTAAGATGCGCCTCTAACGTAGATACCTTGGTTTTTGAGACAGAAGATTTTATAAGGATAGTTAGCCAAGTTCCCGAGATAGCCTACGACCTTATAAAGGAACTTTCAAAGAGAATAAACAATCTAAACCGTAGGATAGTGAATTTAACTACCTCAAAGCTTATGTATGTAATTGGCATGTACCTTTTGGAAAACGTAAAAATGGAAGAAAGTATGTACTACACACCAGAAGAGGGTTCTGTTGAGCTACAACCTAAAACCTTTGCCACAGAATATAACATGGAAGTTCAAAAGGTGGAATCTGTAATAGGTGTGTTAGAGAAGGCTGGTGTTATTTCTGTGGAAAGTAGGGAATCCATCAACGAAACGGGTAAAAAAGACACTTATTATCTTATAAAGTTAAATCCCGATAAGCTAAGGGCTTATCTGAGAAGCATAGCCTATGTATGACAAGGTAAAGATCCTATTAAGCTTTGCAAGTAAAATATCAAAAGAGAGGGAGCCTGAGAAACTTATACCTCTGCTTACAGACTTGGCGAAGGATATACTTGGGGTTGATCGTTGTAGTTTATTTCTTTTTGATGAAAGGAAGAGCACCCTTTACACCGTGGTTGCCCATGGAAACGTAAGAATAGAGGTGGAAGCCAACAAAGGCATAGTGGGTGAAGTTTTTATGAGCGGAGGAGCTCTTCTGGTGGAAGATGCCTATTCTCATCCCAAGTTTAACCCACAAGTGGATAAGGAAACAGGCTATCGTACCCGTAATATACTGGCGGTACCTCTTGTAGATAGCAAGGGGAGGGTGATGGGTGTTTTTGAGGCTATAAACAAGCTTGATGGCTCCTTTACGGCGGAAGATGTGGAGCTTTTAAGTCTTTTGTCCGCCTATGCTGCGGGCTCCGTAGAGGCGCAAATGCTGTACGCAAGGATAAAGGAGGCTTATGAGGAAACCGTAATGAGACTTTCCCATGCCGCAGAGTACAAAGACCCAGAAACTTACAACCATATCCTTAGAGTTGGTTTAATTTCAAGCTTTTTGGCGGAAAGGTTGGGCTTTGATGAGACCTATTGCTACAATCTAAAGCTTGCTGCGCCCATGCACGATATTGGAAAGATAGGCATACCCGATAACATACTTTTAAAAAAGGGAAGGCTTGACCAAGAGGAATGGCAGATAATGAAAAGGCATACAATAATAGGTTATGAGATCTTAAAGGAAAGCCGGAATGAAATATTACATTTGGCTTCTATAATTGCTCTGGAGCATCACGAAAAGTGGGACGGAACAGGGTATCCCTATGGTAAAAAGGGCGAAGAGATAAATATATCCGCGCGCATCACCTCCTTGGTTGATGTTTTTGATGCCCTAACATCCGAAAGACCTTACAAGCCTGCGTGGAGTGTGGAGCAAACCAT
>CALIUI010000052.1 GCA_938048815.1 uncultured Aquificaceae bacterium
TCTTCTGTTATCCAGTTTAAACTATAAGCATGGTTTCTATGGCTATGTTGGTTTATTGGAGAACCATAGGGAGATGGCTTCTTGGGATATCCACAGGTCTCTTCTGTGGTATTCTTTATTCATAGGATTAATTATACACCAAAGCCATTGGCAACCATAAAAGAAAAATTGGCGAATATCCACAAAGTTTAATAATTTAAGGAAGCAGTGTTAAAAATTCCATTAGAAAAATCATTGACGAAACCCCTGTTAGGTATACAATAACAATAAGGAGGTGAGGACCATGTTGGAAAAACTCCTTGAAAAGGAATCCTTGACCCAAAGGGAAAAGTTAGCCTTTTTTAGAAGCCTTTTGAAATCAGAGATGGAGGTGCTTAACGAGTACTGCCTTATGGATAACCTGCCAAAAAGATACGCCGTTGAGCTTTGCAATATTTACAACATAAAGAAAATAAACATAGCCCGGCTTTTGAGCGCCATAGAGTTCTATGACCCAGAGTTTATAAAGGTTTTGGCTTTAACAGACCCAAGGGTAAGAAGGTTTATCAGCTATTACTTTGAATTTCTTAAGACAAACCCCTACGGCTATGAAGCCCTCGAATCCAGAAATCTATTTGGAAACTGGAACTTTATAAAGTATAAGCTAAAGGTCTTATTCCCAGAGCTTAGCCTTGATGAGATAGAAAGGTTCAAGTTTAAAAGGAAAGAGTTTATCCAGTATGTAAAGGAAAAGATCGGGGAAAACGAGGAAGTAATAGAATCAAAGCTGAACAAAGCTACGTGGTATGAAACGGTACCCTACCTTGAACTGGAAGAGGAGATGCCCGCCCAATGGCATCCAGAACCTATGATGACAGAAGAGGATTGGAAATTCATAAAAAGACATATAAAGGGTAGGAAGAACGTCCTTATAGTGGAAGATGGAAAGGAAAAGCTTGTTTATGTGGAGGTGGATATATCCGATGAAGAGCTTGATAAATACAAGGGGGACAGGGAAGGTTTAAAAAGGCTTCTTATGGAAAGGTATAAATTAACTCAGGATGCTGCAGAACAAATTCTAAGAAAGGCGGGATGGGAATCGGAAAGCTACCACATAATACCACCAGTGCATACAGATGTAATCCTTAACTACGGAGAATCTATAAAGGAAGAGAAAAAGGAAGAGATAAAGGTAGAAGCCCTAAACTATCATGAACTTTCCAACTTTATAAGATACCTTGGGGGCTTGGAGCTTGAAGAGCTAAACTACTATGAACTTATATACGACAAGGTAGAACCTCAAGTCCAGAATATCCTTGACCAGATTATAAGAGTGCAGAGGAAGATCTTGGGCAAACTCTTTGGTATTTTCTACACCATTGACCCTCTAATGGCAGAGGCTATTTTAACCATAAACCCCGAAAGGTTTGAGTTTCTTAAATCTTTAACCGTAAAGGAAACGGTTAGGGACAAAGAATTTAACCTATACTCTAACCTTGCAGCATGGAACATTGTAAAAAGTAGGATAGCAAGCAGGTTCCCAGAGGTTAACTATGAGGAAATAGAGGAGTACAAAGGTAGAAGGTCTGATTTTGTAAAACTCCTAATGGAAAGGACAAAAAGGTCTATGGAGTCCATAGAAAAGGGTTTAGAGGAGTGTGGATGGTTAAAAAGTGAGGAGATACCACCTTTCCTAAGGCAGATTGGACCCTAAGGGATGTTAAAATCTTATTATGCTTGAGTCTTTGGTACAAAAAAATGACAGCAAAATTCTTTTGATAGTGCTTGACGGTATTGGTGGCCTCCCCGTCATAAATGGTAAAACGGAACTTGAGTTGGCTAAAACTCCAAACCTTGACAGCTTGGCAAAGAACTCCGCCCTTGGGCTTCACATTCCCGTAGATTACGGCATAACACCCGGAAGCGGACCAGGACATTTGGGGATATTCGGCTATGACCCCTTGGAGTATGAGATAGGCAGAGGAATACTGGAAGCCCTCGGCTTGGGGCTTTGTGTGGAAGATACAGATATAGCCATAAGGGGAAACTATGCCACGGTAGAAAAGTCTGACGGTAAGTTGATAATAAAGGATAGAAGGGCAGGCAGAATTCCCACAGAGGAAAACAGAAGAATAACCCAAAGGCTATCGGAGGCTATAAAGGAGATAGATGGTGTAAAGGTATTTTTCTCTGCAGGTATGGAACACAGGATAGCTTTGCTCCTGAGGTTTCCAAACCCTCTCCCAGAAGGTAGCGATAGGATAAAGGACACAGACCCTCAAAAAGAAGGATTGGAGCCTATAAGACCTGTGGGATTAACGGAAGCCTCAGAAAGGGTCGCAAAGGTAGTACAAAAACTCTTAGAAAAGGTGGAGGAAGTCCTTAGGGATGAACCAAAGGCTAACTACATACTCTTGAGGGGCTTTTCTCAAAAGCCAAGGATGGAAAGCTTTGAAAAGAGATTTGGTCTAAAGGCATGTGCCATAGCGGTCTATCCCATGTATAGGGGGCTTGCAAGCCTTGTGGGCATGGACCTTATAAACTTTGAAGGTCAAAGCATAGAAGACCAAATAAAAGCCCTAAGAGAAGTATGGCAAGAGTACGACTTTTTCTTTTTACACATAAAGAAGACCGACTCTTATGGAGAGGATGGAAATTATCAAGGGAAGGTAAAAGTCATAGAGGAGTTTGATAGATATCTCCCAAGTATATTAGAATTAAAGCCTAAAGTCCTGGTGATTACGGGAGACCACTCCACTCCCTCTATTCTAAAGGGTCATTCTTGGCATCCTGTGCCAGTGCTTTTACACTCTCCTTACGTGCTTGGAGGAACATCGGAGAGATTTACAGAAAGGGAATGTTTAAAAGGTGAGCTTGGAATATTCCCTGCAAAGAAACTGATAAACCTCATGCTTGCCCATTCCCTTAGACTTGCTAAATACGGAGCTTGACCTACTATATAACCTATGACAGTAAAAACTCACCTTTATGAGAAGATACTGGAAGGAGAAAGGATAAGCCCAGAAGAAGCCTTAAGACTATTTGAGGAAGACCTCCCTACCCTTGGCTATCTTGCCAACGAGGTAAGAAAAAGGTATCACAAGGATATAGCCACCTTTGTGATAGATAGAAATGTAAACTACTCCAATGTCTGCGTAGCTGGGTGTAAGTTTTGTGCCTTTCAAAGAAAGGTAGGTTCTCCTGAAGGCTATGTGCTATCAAAGGAAGAAATACTTGAGAAGGTTCAAGAGCTTGTAAATTGGGGTGGTACCACTTTGCTTATGCAAGGGGGCTTAAACCCAAACCTGCCCCTTAGCTATTATGAAGACCTTTTAAGAAGCATCAAAGAGAGATTTCCACAAGTTCAGATCCATTCCTTTTCCGCACCGGAGATAATCTATTTGGCAAAGATAGAAAAGATCAGTGTAAGGGATGTGTTAAAAAGGTTAAAGTCTGCAGGACTTGATTCCTTGCCCGGCGGTGGTGCGGAAATTCTCTCTTGGGAGGTAAGGAGTTTTCTAAGCCCCGGTAAATGCAGTGTAGAGGAGTGGGAGTTGATTCATAAAACAGCCCATGAACTTGGTATGACCTCCACAGCCACCATGATGTTTGGTCATGTGGAAAAGCCAAGGCATATAATAGAGCATCTTGAAAGAATTAGAAGTATTCAAGATAAAACAGGCGGTTTTACCGCCTTTATTCCTTGGACCTTCAAGAAGGGAAACACACAGCTTGATCACCTGCAAGAGGCTTCCTCCAACTATTATCTTAAGGTACTTGCCATCTCAAGGATATACTTGGATAACTTCAAAAATATTCAAAGCTCCCACGTGACCCAAACTATGCAAATAGGTGTTATAGGCCTTCACTTTGGAGCAAACGACCTTGGAAGTGTTATGATAGAAGAAAACGTTATATCTTCTACCTCTTACAAAGTTAACGTTCCAAAGGTGGAAGATATGGTGGAAGCCATAAGGTCTGCAGGTTTTATCCCAGCCCAAAGGGACACTTATTACCGCATAGTTAGGGTTTTCTGAAATAGCGCAAAACGAGTATAATTTTAAAAAGTGCAAATGGAATTAATGTTCCCAGAGCTGGTTTGTGAAAAATTTTTAGGCAAGCTGAGAACTGAAAAGGGAAGCTATAAAAGATATCTTGGCTCGCCCCTTAGGTATGCTGGTGGAAAAAGCTGGGCTGCTCTTTTTCTCGGTGGAGCTATATTGAGATTGCGGTGGCTAAGGAGTTAAACATCCCCGTTGTAGGCTTTGATATTTTTAAATATCCTTTAGGGGAGTAGCGCGTACGCCCAAAAAAATTATAAACTCCATTGGGCGAAATTTAATAAGGTGGTTGGAGGCGATCACCAATTGTTCTAAAAAAAGCTCGATGGCTCAAGTTTCAAGAATGCCTGTGTCATCGGACTTTGTAATTTAGCCTATTTAAACTCATTTGCGTACACCTCTATAAAAGAGGTTTTTTCACTTGATAAACACTTGAAAAGCCCTGGACCATGATTATTATCTAAATATGGAGGTATAGAATGCAGTGGATGAAGAGCGTATTTGTGTGGATGGTTATTCTTGGCTTTATGATCTTAGCCTTTAATCTTTTTGAAGGCAGTAGGGAAAAGACCACCGCCGTTAGAACTCCTATAAATACCCTATTAGAGCTTGCAGATGAGGGCAAACTAAAGGAGGTGAAGATAAAGGACAACCTCCTTACAGGTATAACCGCCGATGGGCAAAAGATAGAAACAGGTATTCCTCCAGGCTCAGACCTTGTTAATAAGCTTATAGAAAAAGGTGTAAAGGTTGAGGTGGTAATGCAAGAAAGTAGCTGGCTTATGCCCTTCTTAATCTCTTGGCTTCCCATACTACTTTTTATAGGGATTTGGATATATATGCTAAGGCAGATGAGCGCCGGAAATCCCAACTCAAGAGCTTTCAGCTTTGGGAAAAGCAGGGCAAAGGTTTATATAGATGAAAAGCCAAAGGCCACCTTAAAGGACGTGGCTGGGATGGAGGAGGTAAAGGAGGAGGTAAAGGAGATAATAGAGTACCTAAAAGATCCCGTTAAGTTTCAAAGGCTTGGAGGAAGACCTCCAAAGGGAGTGCTGCTTTATGGTGAGCCCGGTGTGGGTAAAACTCTGCTGGCAAAGGCTATAGCGGGCGAGGCTCATGTGCCCTTTATATCCGTCTCTGGCTCCGATTTTGTGGAGATGTTTGTGGGTGTAGGCGCTGCCCGTGTAAGGGACCTTTTTGATACTGCCAAAAAACACGCTCCTTGTATCATTTTTATAGACGAAATAGACGCTGTAGGCCGCTCAAGGGGTGCTTTGAACCTTGGCGGTGGCCATGATGAAAGGGAGCAAACCCTTAACCAGCTTTTGGTGGAAATGGACGGCTTTGATACTTCCGAGGGAATAATAGTTATAGCTGCCACCAACAGACCCGACATCCTTGATCCAGCCCTTTTAAGGCCCGGAAGGTTTGATAGACAGATATTCATCCCAAGGCCCGACGTAAAGGGAAGATACGAGATACTAAAGGTGCATGCAAAGGACAAGAAGTTGGCTCCCGATGTGGACCTTGAGATAGTGGCAAGGGCAACCTCAGGCTTTACGGGCGCAGACCTTGAGAACATAATGAACGAGGCTGCCTTGCTTGCTGCAAGAAGAGGCAAAGAGGCCATAGAGATGAAGGATATAGAGGATGCCATAGATAGGGTCACCATGGGCCTTGAGAGGAAGGGAATGGTGATATCTCCAAAGGAAAAGGAAAAGATAGCCTACCATGAAATGGGACATGCCATAATGAGTTTAATGGTACCAGGTTCTGATGCCCTGCATAAGGTTTCCATAATACCAAGGGGGATGGCCCTTGGAGTAACTCAACAGCTACCTATAGACGACAAGCATATGTACGACAAACAAGACCTTTATGGTAGAATTCTCACCCTTATGGGCGGACGTGCGGCAGAAGAGGTCTTTTACGGAAAGGAAGGCATAACAACCGGTGCGGAAAACGACCTACAGAGGGCAACAGAGCTTGCCTATAGAATAGTTTCCATGTGGGGCATGAGTGAAAGGGTTGGTCCCTTGGCGATAAGAAGGACCGTTAATCCCTTCCTTGGTGGTATGACCACATCGGTGGATATAAGCGAAGAGCTCAAAAGGGAGATAGACGAAGAGGTCAAAAGGCTTCTCACAAGGGCTTATGAAGAGACAAAGGGTGTTATTTTAGAGTACAAGGAGGCTATCCAAGCGGTGGTTAAAAAACTTTTGGAGAAGGAAACAATGTCCTGCGAGGAAGTGGTGGAAATACTAAAGCTACATGGTGTTGAGGTGAAAAACGAGTGTAAAAAGGAAGAGTTTAAGCTGGAGGATAAAAAGGAAGAGGTGGTTAAAAACTAAAGGAGGTTAAAGGCATGGGCATGACTATAACAGAAAAGATCCTTGCAGAGCATGCGGGAAAGAAGGAGGTCTATCCCGGCGAGTTAATTACTGTAAGGATAGACCTTGCTATGGCAAACGACGTGACAGCACCCCTTGCCATAAAGATATTGGAAAAGTACGGCATAAACAAGGTCTTTGATCCAGAGAAGATAGCCTTGGTGTTGTCTCACTTTGTGCCCGCAAAGGATATAAAATCTGCCGAGCAAGCAAAGATGGTAAGAGAGTTTGCCAAAAGGCACGGTATAAAGTGGTTTTTCCAAGAGGGCGAAGGCATAGAGCATACCATACTCCCCGAAAGAGGAATAGTTGTCCCCGGCGATTTGGTGGTGGGAGCAGACTCTCATACTTGTACCTATGGAGGCATTGGAGCTTTTGCTACGGGTATGGGATCCACAGATATAGCCTATGCTATGGCAACAGGAGAAACTTGGCTGAAGGTACCTCCAACCATGAAGTTTATCTTTTATGGCAAACTACAACCTTGGGTATCTGGTAAAGATTTAATTCTCTACACCATAGGACAGATAGGAGTGGATGGAGCCCTTTACAAAGCTATGGAGTTTGACGGAGAAGCCATAAGGAGTCTATCTGTGGAACAAAGACTCACCATAGCCAACATGGCAATAGAAGCTGGTGGAAAGAGTGGAATAATAGCCCCCGACGAAAAGACCATTGAATATGTATCCCAAAGGGCACAAAAGCCTTGGAAGATATACCAAAGCGACCCCGATGCCAACTATGAGGTGGTCTATGAGTGGGATGCCAGTAAGATAGAACCTTTGGTGGCATGGCCCTACTTGCCCTCCAACGTGCATCCCGTGTCTGAATCCACCCACATCACCATAGACCAAGCCTTTATAGGCTCTTGCACCAATGGAAGGATAGAGGACCTTAGAGTAGCGGCAAAGATCCTAAAGGGTAAAAAGGTGCATCCTTACGTAAGGTGTATAGTTATCCCCGCTTCTAAACAGGTTTACATGCAAGCTTTAAAGGAAGGGCTTATTGACATATTCCTTGAGGCAGGGTGTTCTGTTTCCGTGTCCACCTGTGGTCCTTGCTTGGGCGGTCATATGGGCATACTGGCAGAGGGTGAGAGGTGCATATCCACCTCCAACAGGAACTTCCCGGGAAGGATGGGACATCCAAAGAGTGAAGCTTATTTGGCAAACCCTGCTGTAGTGGCTGCGAGCGCCCTTTTGGGAAGAATAGCCCATCCCGAAGAAGTAGTAAGAAAAGAGGACCTTGAGGAGGTTCTTGCTTGAATCGGGGCTTGATAAGTTAGCCCATTGGCTTAGACTCCTTGGTGTGGACGCCCTCCTTCTGGAGGGCGAGGTAAGCAAAAAAAAGGTATTGGAACACCCAGACAGGGTTTTTATAACCACCTCAAGAAAGTTGGAAAAACACCTAAGGGCCTGGGGTGTAGATTATTTGGTTTTGCCAAAAGAGGATTGGAAGATTCAACTGTGTCTGCTATTGAAATACTTTAATATCAAGGGAGAGTTAAAGTTTAACCGCTGCTATTATTGTAATACGGAGCTCCTTGCGGTAGAAAAAGAGCAAGTGAAGGAAAGAATACCGCCTATGGTTTATATCTACGGTGAAGATTTCACCCTGTGCCCCAAGTGTGAAAAGGTCTATTGGAAAGGCTCCCACCATCCAAGGTTAAAGGAGATTTTAAAAAAGGTGCTACACTCTTGCTAAGAAATCTTTTACCTTTTGGGCTACTTGGTAAGAAGCTCTAATGCAATCGGCTACGGAAACTCCATAGAGGTAGTTTCCCGTTAAGAAAAGCCCAGGGTTTTCTTCCTCAAGGGTTTTTGCAAGTTCAAGGTACTTTCCATAGCCAAGGGTGTATTGGGGTATTGCCCTTTTCCATCTTGTGAGGTTTAAAAACTCCACTTTATTCACGGAAAGGATCTCTTTCAACTCCTTTTCTACCAAAGAAAAGATCTTTTCATCTTCGTAGTCTATCACCTCTGGGTCTGTGGCTCCTCCCATATAGATGGTCAAAAGCTCCTTATTTTCGGGAGCCCTATCTTTGAAGATCTGAGAGGAGAAAAGAACGCCCAACATCTTCTTGTTTTCTACCCTTGGTATGAGAAAGCCAAAGCCTGGTGGTACAGAGCCCCTATCAACAGAGGCATGCACCACCACCACAGGGGCATAGTATATCTGGTCAAAGACTTGGGAAGCACTCCAAGAGATCTCCCTAAGAAGATAGCTGGCGGAGGTTGCAGGTGCCGATATAACCACTGCCTTTGCCTCGTACTTTCCTCCTTTTGCATCCACTATAAACTTAGCCTCTTTTTTTCTTATCCTTAAAACTACGTTCTCCTTTTCAAGGTCTAAACTCTCTCCAAGTCTCTTTATAAGGGTATGGTTTCCATCCTCAAAGGATATTAACCTTCCACCGGGCCCCAAAGCTTTCAACTTTATAGCACCTTTTATCAAGCTTCCAAACCTTTGCTCTAATTCATACACCCTTCTTACCGCATACTTTACCGACAGCTCTTTTGGGTCTCCTGCATACACTCCCGATATAAAGGGACCAACCACATAGTCTAAAAACTCTTTTCCAAGTCTTCTTATAACAAACTCCTGTATACTTTCTTCTGTTTTTATAGAGGGTCTTATAAAGGGCTCTTTTAGGACTCTAAGCTTACCAGAAAGGGAAAAGAGGGGAGATGTTAAAAAGCTTATGGGAGACATGGGCAAGGGTATAAGCTTGCCTTTTTTATATATGTACCTTATCTTTGCCTGCTCTTGTGCATACTGGGGCTTTATACCTACGTCTTGTAGAAACTCTTCTACTTTTTTATCCGCCAGTATAGTCTGAGGACCGAGCTCCAGTATAAAGCCATCCTTTTTTATGGTTTTTATGTTGCCCCCTTCTATTTCTTCCTTTTCAAGGACTTTTACTTTGAAGCCTTCCCTTTTGAGATGTACCCCAAGAGAAAGCCCAGATATGCCAGCACCTACAATTAGGACATCTATCATGTCTTGTAAGGAATTCCCTTCAAAGGTGAAGAGGGGACTGCATAGGTCCTTTTGGGCATCCTGCCCGCCAAGTAGGAAAGTCTACCTGCAAGGGTGGCGTACTTCATGGCAACGGCCATCTTTATGGGATCCTTTGCCTCCGCAAGGGCTGTGTTGGTTAAAATAGCATCTACGCCAAGCTCCATAACGGGCGGAATATCCGCCGCACTACCTATGCCCGCATCTACTATTACAGGCACGGAAACCGCCTCCTTTATGAATATAAGATTGTAAGGATTTTGCAGGCCTAAGCCAGAACCTATGGGAGCTGCAAGGGGCATAACGGCAGCACAGCCCACATCCTCAAACTTTTTGGCGTAAATGGGGTCGTCAAAGATGTAGGGCAAGACTACAAAGCCCTCCTTAACCAAGAACTTTGCAGCCTTTAAAGTTTCCTCCATATCGGGAAGCAAGGTTTTTTGGTCTCCTATGACCTCAAGCTTTATCCAGTCTATGCCGGTGGCTTCCCTTGCGAGCATGGCCGTCTTTATGGCTTCCTCCCCTGTATAACATCCGGCAGTGTTGGGGAGGATCTGGTATTTTTTGGGGTCTATGTAATCAAGGAGGTTTTCCTTTGTGGGGTCTGTTATATTAACCCTTCTTACCGCAACGGTTATTATCTCCGCTCCCGAGGCTTCCAAAACTTCCTTGTTTTCCTGAAAGCTTTTGAACTTACCAGAGCCTATGATAAGCCTTGAGCGAAAGCGCTTGCCAGCTATCTCTAAATAGTCCTCCTCAAGCAGCTTTTCATAATCAAGCATCTATCCACCTCCTACAATGTTAACTATCTCTACCTTATCACCTTCCTTTAGTACGTAATCTCTGTATTTGCTTTTTGGCACAACCTCTTCGTTTACCGCCACTGCAAAGCCCACGGGCTTTATCTCCATTCCTAACTCTTCCAACAAGTTTAACAAGTTTGTACCTTCTTTCACTTCCCTTTCTTTACCGTTTATCCAAACTTTCATGATTTTGTAAGGATATAAATATAAATCTACTACGAGCTTCTACCAAGGGAATTTTCCTTCAAAACTTCTTATCTTATCCAAAAGCTCTTTTCTTCCATCATAGATAAGGGCAACATACTGGGCAAGCCTTTCTCCAAGCCTCAGGCAAGCTTCTTTTTCCTCTTGGCTTCTTGGCTCCCCCGCCAAAACTGCGCCATAGTGCAAGGTAAATTTCTTACCCACATAGTCGGGCAAGCCAAAGACAAGAAAGCCATAGTTTAAAAGCATGTAAAGGACAGAAAGGCAAGCTACCTCGTTGCCACCTCCCCAACCACCAGAGGAAGAAAAGGCACAGCCTATTTTTCCATCTATGCTTCCCCAAAGCTCTCCCACAACATCGTCAAAGAACCTTTTTATCTTCCAGGATACTATCCCCATATGAGTAGGCGTACCAACGGCAAGCCCATGACACCACAGTACATCTTCCTTTGTAGCTTCCTCTACATGTTTTAGTTTTACCTCTATACCCTCAACCCGCCTTACACCCTCAACCACAAGCTCTGCCATCTTTTTTGTATTGCCAGTTCTGCTATCGTATATAACAAGCACATTGCCCATAGAAGATATTATACAGTCCATACGTTAGGTGAATGTAGGAACAATTCACGAATTGTCCCCCTTGGGTAGATAGCGTACGCCTTTACATACCACTCGATTAAGTTTTATCGGGATAATTTGTAAATTGCTTACAACCCAAATTGCTAGTTTTCAATCTGCTCAGAGATACTGAAAAAGCCCTCCTTCTCCCTTTTCGCAGGAGTAGTCTCCGCCTTGTTCTTTAGCTCAAACAGGAAAAAGACATGGGAGTTTCTTAACGCCCTTAGAATGCTAAACATAGATTATTCAAGGTTTATAAGGAGGGTTAATCAACTGTCTGAAGTTGTGTGCAACATACAGAAGATAATCTCTGAGCTTGTAAATTCAGAGACTAAGATAATAGACTCTATACCTTCGCAAGTATGCGAGAGGGAAAGAAGTTGGAAAAACAGGAAGCTAATAGGGAAAGAGTGGATAGGATAC
>CALIUI010000053.1 GCA_938048815.1 uncultured Aquificaceae bacterium
CGAAACAGGACTAAAGGTAAGACATAAAAGAATCTCCTTGGATACTGCCCTTTACACCATGGATGTAAAGGATGAAGTGGTAAGGATAATAGAGGGTGGTATAACACGCTTTGTGAATGCTGGGAAAACCCAAAAGAAGGGCTTTGAACTTTCCCTTTCCTATGAACTGGTGGACAACTTTAATATAGGGGGTTCTTATACTTATTCCGATTATAAGTTTAAAGAGTTTTCTGAGCCAGTGAGAGTAAGAGCTCTAACAATAAACGTAAGCAGGAATGGAAATAGACTTCCATATATTCCCATGCATCAGTATTCTCTTTTTGCTTCCTATAGGCATCCATCGGGCTTTAGGTTTTTGGTTCAGTCGGATACTTGGGGAGAGTATTATATGGACAATGCCAACAGCGAAAAGTACGAGGGATACCAATTTGTCACCAGTGTGACCTTGGGATATCAAAGGAAAAATATGGACATATCCCTTATGGTCAACAATCTCTTTAACGAAAGATATGCCAATGAGGTTACAAAGGATCTGCAAGGTGTAAAAAGATATACACCAGCCCCACCAAGGACTTTTCTTGTAAGGCTCACTTATAACTTTTAAAGGAGGTTAGCCATGAGAGTACTTACCCTTATTAAGCAAAGGGAAAAAACAGATATATTTGGCATGCCAATAATTGGTTTTCTTTTTAAAAACAAGTACATGCTTACCTTCTATAGGCTTTTCACCCTTTTTCTCCTTATCTACGCCATAATCTATGGCTTTATAAATCCCACCAAGGAAAACATTTTTACCAACGCCGTCTTCTGGTCCATATTTTGGCCCTTTTTCATGGTTATAAGCCTTCCAACCCTTGGGAATGTTTTTTGTATGGTTTGTCCCCATGGCTTTCTTGGAAAGCATATAACCAAAATTGGACTAAAGAAAAGACCGCCAAGGGTACTAATGAACCCTTACATAGGACTTATAGGCTCCAATATACTGGCCTACTGGTTTATTATATACACCTTTCCAGGATTTTTAAAACAACCCCTTTTTACCGCTGGCTTTTTCCTCTTCTTTACCCTCCTTTCTATGTTTTTCTTCTTCCTTTTTAGAGATATGGCCTATTGCAAGTATATATGTCCAATAGGGTCCGTAAACACAGCCTTTTCAAGAACTTCCTTTACTTGGCTTTCTACATACCAAGAGGAATGTAAAAACTGCAAAAAACCCGATTGTGCCCTTGCATGCCCTTATAAGCTAAACCCTTCCAAGTTTGAGGAAAAGAAAAGCATGTTTAATTGTACCCTTTGCATGGAGTGTGCCCATGCCTGTGAGGCCGTAAGGTTTGACGTAAAAAGATGGGGCTATTCCTTATATGAAAGGATAAAGAACCCAAGGGTAATTGAGGTTATGGTGTACGTTTTGCTTGTGGCGGTTATAACCTTTACCATGAGATTTCATCATGGGCTTTCAAGAAGCTCACTAAGTGAGTATATGCCTTGGGTTATAGTAGGAAAGTTTTTGCAAAGTTCCTTTAACCTGCCGCGATTCGTAGATATGACTGGGCTTGTGGCCATGCTTATGGCTCTCTTTTTGGTATTGTCCATAGTTTACCTCAGCTTTAAAGCTATAGCAAAAATAGTGGGACAGAATTTTTGGTCAGTGTTTACCATGCTTGGTTATGCCTTTGCTCCCCTTATGATAGTTGGAGGTCTTTCCCACGTGCTTGAATTTTTCTTTATAGAGTATTACCATAACATAGTAAATGGTTTTTCTCAAGCTTTTGGCTTGGGTATAAAGGTAGAGCCCTTGGCAAGAAGAGGAGAGGCCTGGCTTTACATTTTCCGCATCTTTCCCTTTGTGGCTGGCTTTTGGAGCCTCCATATACTTTGGAAAAGGGTACAGATGCTAACAAGCGAGAAAAGAACCCTTACTTTTGCCTTGGCTTCCTTGCTTCCTGTGGTTTATCTAATGCTCTCCCTCTTTACCCTAATAGCCATACTTTTCTTCCCAGCCCACCACCATCACCATCATTAGGGCAGGTAAGATGAATATAAAGCTTAAAGCATATTCCACCTCCCTCTTCCTCCATCTCCTTTTTCTCCTTCTCCTTTCCTTTATAACCAGCAAGCAAATAGAGAATAGAAGGATAATAGAAATAGACTTGTCCCTTAGCTATCCTGTAAAGGAGGAAGCCCCAAGAATAAAAGAGGAAAGGCAAGAGAGCCCTCCACAAAGCCCACCTATCAAAGAAAAAAGGATAATACCAAAGGAAGAGGCAAAACCACTCCAAAAGGTGCAAAAGATAGAAGATATACCAACTAAGGGAGAAAAAACCACAAGAACCCTTCAAGCATTGGAAGAGAAGATGGATTCGAAGGAATTTGTAGAAGCTCCTCAAGAAACTATAAATCCCACGGGACAGGCAAGGGTTTCTGGCATTTCTAATTCTTCAGAAAATACAAAACCAGAGGGAAATGTTTCTAACAATCCCTATCCCTCAGAAAGTAAAAAACAAGTAGGAATTATAGACAAAAGGCAATCTCAAGAATTATACCTAAGAGAAAAGCTTTCCATAATCTCCTCCTTGGTTCAAAAGCAAATAAGCTATCCTCCCTTAGCTCGGAAAATGGGATGGGAAGGAAGGGTGGTAGTATGTTTTACCCTCTATCCCGATGGAAGGCTTGAAAATCTACACATAGAAAAA
>CALIUI010000054.1 GCA_938048815.1 uncultured Aquificaceae bacterium
AAAAACCGACGTGGTAGGTCCAGTATGTGAAACAGGAGATTTCCTTGCCCTTGACAGGGAGCTACCTTTGGTAGAAAGAGGAGAATACTTGGCGGTGCTTTCTGCGGGAGCTTATGGATTTGCCATGTCCTCCCACTATAATCTAAGGCCTCGTGCCTGTGAGGTGCTTGTAGAAAAGGGCTCTTATAGGGTTATAAGGGAAAGAGAAGATTATGAGTATATTCTCTTGCCATCAAGGGTTATGTAGGGAAGGATCTTTGAAAGGTTTCTTATACCCTTTAGGTCTTCAAGGGTTCTAAGCTTTTTCTTCCTTCTCCTTTTTATTATCTCTTCCGCAGTTCTTTTCCCTATACCCGGGATTCTTATAAGCATTTCATACTGGGCGCTGTTTATCTCAACAGGGAAAAGGTGGGGGTTTACCATAGCCCGGGCGGTTTTTGGATCCAAATCCAAAGGCAGATTTCCATCCTTTAGTATCTTTTTAAAGTCCTCGTAGGAAAAGCCATAATCTCTTATGAGAAAATCCACCTGATAGAGCCTGTATTCTCTTAGAGGGCTTTCCCCAGGTTTAGGTAATTGGAAAAAAGGCGCTAAAATACACCCTGCTAAGCCTAAACCTTTTATTCAGATAATCCACAGCCTTTATTACCTCCTCATCCTTTTCATCTCCAACGCCTACCATCATCTGGGTAATCTGGCTTTTACCCTTTTGCCCTTTTATAAGTTTATCCACGTACTCTATCTTTGGGAGCATATCCTTAATTATGCTCTTGCCCTTTGCTATGCTCTTTAGCCTTTCCTCTTTGGAGGTTTCAAGGTTTATGGATACACGGTTAGCAATTTCTACAGCCTCTTCCACCGTCTGCAGAGAGGTACCCGGCATTAGCTTTAGATGTATATAGTCCTTATAGCTATATTTTTCTCTTAGTATCTTTGCGGTATCTATCATTTTCTCCAAAAAATACCAGAAGATAAGAAAAGACCCCTTACATTACCAGCTTTATAGAGTTCCATAAAGCCTTTGGCTATTTAAAGCCAACCTTACAGTTTGATCTCTATCTCTGCGAAAGGCACAGTATATGCAGTTTTTATCGCACATGGTGGTAAGCATAAGCTTAAGGATAGGGACTTTCCCTTTTGGTGTGGAGGCGTGGAATATACAACTTTCAAAATTAAATTCTCCATCCCTTTCAAAATTAGCAAGCCTCAGGGTGTTTCAAAAATAGCCCCTTCATAGGGCTACCGCCCCCGCCCCCTGAAGCAACGGCAGATGACCATCTTCTCATGAGGTCTTTTAGCAGGGCTAAATCAAAGAAAATGAGTTTAGAGCAAATGGTTATTTTGCCCATCTTTTATGATTTTAGCATAGAGGTATGTTTAAATTGGAGTTTTTGAAACAGCCTCTCCGCACTCTTGCCAACGGGTGAAAGTTCCAGAATTGTAAAGGTACTATCCTATTTGAATTTCTCACTCAGTGTATTTCCACTTGATGTATAATATAACATTATGATATACTCAGAAACTGTTAAATATGCCCTATTGGCTCTGGCCTATTTGGCCTTAAACAGCGATAGGCTGGTTAAAGTTGAGGAGATAGCAGAAGCCCAAAAGATCCCAAAGCCCTTTCTATCTAAAATATTTCACAAGCTTGCAAGGGAAAGAGTATTAAAGTCTTATAAAGGACCCACAGGGGGCTTTACCCTTGCCCTACCACCGGAGAAGATCACCATAATGGACGTTATTGTGTATTTGGACGAGGATTACAAGTTAGACTACTGCGCCCTAAGGCCCGGAAGATGCGAAGAGTGGAACACAGCACCCTGCGCAGTCCATGAAAAATGGACAAAGCTAAGAGAGAGCATCTTAGAGTATTTGAAAACCACCACTATAGCGGAGCTTGCAGAAGTTGAAGAAAAGCATAAGGCTAAAAGTGTGGTATAATTAAAAATTATGAAGCCCCTTTTAGATCTTTTACCCTTTTTGCTTTTCTTTTTAATAGTGCTTGCCAGCGTAATGGGAGGAGATGTACTTAGAATTGTAGGAGGTTTAGCCATGGGATTTTCACCTTTGATCCTTATAGCTGTTGTGGTGGTTGTGTTCTTAGTGACTTCTCTTAAGATAGTGCCCGAGTATCAAAGGGCTGTGATCTTTAGGCTTGGAAGGGTTATAGGGGCAAAAGGTCCAGGCCTTTTTATCCTCATACCCATCATAGACCGTATGGTAAAGGTAGATTTAAGGACTGTAACCCTTGATGTACCCACTCAAGACATAATAACCAAGGATAACGTATCCGTTAGCGTGGATGCTGTTGTTTATTTTAGGGTTGTAGAGCCGGTCAAAGCCATAGTAGCTGTTGAAAATTACCTTTATGCCACCTCTCAGATTGCTCAGACTACTCTAAGAAGTGTATGCGGTGCGGCGGAGTTGGATGAACTTTTATCGGAAAGGGAAAAGCTAAACTTACAATTGCAGGAGATAATAGACAGACAAACAGACCCTTGGGGTATAAAGGTGGTAGCTGTGGAATTAAAGAGAATAGACCTACCCGAGGAGTTAAGGAAAGCTATGGCAAGGCAGGCAGAAGCAGAAAGGGAAAGAAGGGCAAAGATAATAACTGCAGAAGCGGAATACCAAGCGGCGCAAAAACTGGCAGAGGCAGCCCAGATCTTGGCAACCCAACCCATAGCCATACAGCTAAGATACCTTGAGACCATTCAAAACGTAGCCACAAAGCCCGGAAATACCGTTCTCATTCCCATACCCACAGAACTCTTTAGGGTATTTTTTGGTGAAAACAAGGTACAAGGTCAGAGTTAATAAAGCAGGCCTTATATTCATAGGTATAACCATTTTCCTTGGAGTTGCCGCGGTTAATACTGCCAACAATCTCCTTTATTTGGTAGTTTCTTACATGTTATCCTTTATGTTGCTTTCTGGTGTTCTCTCTTTGTATAACCTCAGAAAGCTTGAAGTGGTTTTAATACCGCCAGAGGAGGTTTATGCGGGCTTGGAAGCTCCCTTTAGGATAATAGTAAGGAACAAAAAAAGGCTTCCCTCCTTTTTGATTGAGGTAAAAAGGGGCAAATATCAAAGCTTTTTCTCCCTTATAAGAGAAAGTTCAGAAAAGGGCATACTGCTAAGTTTTGAAAAAAGGGGGCTTTATAGAGAAATAGAGTTGGAAGTCTCCTCTACTTTTCCGGTGGGACTTTTTGAAAGGTATTTTTTCATCAAAGTTCCCCTTGATTTAGTGGTATTTCCAAAGCCTTTGGTTTGGGAGGAAAAGAGACTTTTGTATGATGGAAAGGATAAGGATTATGCCCCCACTTTAAGCAAAGAGAAGGGCTACGAAGAGGTTCACGGCATAAAGGAATACACCAACGAACCTATGAAGTTGATCCATTGGAAGCTTTCCGCAAAGACGGGGAATATATACGTAAAGGAGATGGTGGAGGAAAAAGCCCCGCCCATAGTTCTTTCCTTGGACATGGTGGAGGGAAGCTTAGAGGAGCGTCTTTCAAGGCTCACCTATTTGGTCCTTAAATTCCTATCGGAAGGAAGGGCTGTGGGTTTGAGGCTTTCTCAAGAAACCATAGAACCTTCCACTGGCACTGCGCATAAAAGAAGATTGCTAAAGGAATTAGCCCTCTTGTAACAAAGCCCTTGGATAAGAGCCGAGAATCTTTACAAGCTGAGCCCTTTCTTTTAGCATATCTATCGCCTTTTTTACATTATTTTCTTCCATGTGCCCCTCTAAATCCACAAAAAAGACATAATCCCATAGCCTTTTCTTTGAAGGCCTTGATACTATCTTGGTAAGATTTACGCCATGTTTGTAAAAGCTTTCCAAAGCCTTAAAGAGAGCTCCCGCTTCGTCCTTTACCGCGAAAATAAGGCTCGTTTTGTCCTTGCCCGTGGGTCCCATAGCTCTTTTGCCTATGATCAGGAACCTTGTGTAGTTATTGGGATTGTCTTGGATGTTCTCCGCCAGTATGTTAAGGTGGTAGGTGTATGCTGCCACTTCGCTGGCAATAGCTCCTGCCCTTTCCATCTCTATTACAAGCTCACAAGCCTTTGCGGTGCTTTCCGTTTCCACAAGCTGGGCATGGGGCAGGTTTTTCTCTATCCACTCCTTACATTGGGCAAGGGCATGTCTGTGAGAATAAACAGTTTTTATCTCCAAAAGGCTACTGGCTGTGGAAAGAAGGTTTAGCTTTATAGGTATAACGATCTCCCCCACTATCTTTAAGTCCGACTCTAAAAACATATCCAAAGTGTAATTGACAACGCCCTCGGTGGTGTTCTCTACGGGAACCACTCCATAGTCTGCCCTCTCCATCTCCACTTCTTTAAAGACATCTCCAATGGTGCTTACAGGCACGTAATGGGCTGAAAAACCAAAGTATTCCAAAGCTGCCTGATGGGTAAAGGTAGCCTTTGGTCCAAGATAGGCTATTCTTAGCTCCTTTTCCAGGGATAAACAGGCGGATATTATCTCCCTGTATATATGAAGGAGGGCTTCAGTGGGAAATCTTTCCTTATAAACTTCCTTATTTAGCTTTATTATCCTGTTGATTATCTCCCTTTCCCTTTCGGGCACGTGTATCTCCAAACCTAAGCTCTTCTTTGTTTCCCCTATCCTTTTTGCAAGCTCTGCCCTTTCGTTCAATAGTTTGAGAATTTCTTCATCGATCTGGTCTATTCTTTTTCTAATTTCTTTTATCTCTTCCATTATCAAAAATGAAGTTCAGAAAGGCTTCTACTTGAATGCCTTAGGGTGTGTTGTTCCTTTTCCCTTGCTTTCCAGTATTTCCTACGTCTTCTGTATATGTCCCTTAAATACTCCTTTAATGCCATGGTTGGATATTTGCCTTTTGCTATTTTATGCAGGTGCCACCACCATTTTTGTATGGGCTGGCCGTTATCATCCTCCATAGGCTCGTCGGAGTTTTCAAGGTATTCAATAAAAAGATGCACCTTTTGAAAGAGCTTTGCGTCAGCTTTTTTCACGTATATACTGTCTTCAAGACCCTCTTGATGTACCTTTTCCCTGAGTTTTATTATTAGGTCTGGATATCCAACGCCGTAGTTAAAAAGCAGTTCAACTTCCGCAAAATAGATATAATCTGTATCAAGCTTTCTTTTAAGTTCTCCCATAATAGAAGTAAATTATATACCATGAGAAAAATCATTGTAGTAGGCAGTGGAATAGTTGGCTTGAGTTGTGCCTTGTTTTTTGCCCTTGAAGGAGAAAGGGTTAGGGTGATAACAAGGAATCCAGAAGAGGCAACCTCTTGGGTTGCTGGTGGCATGCTTGCTCCCTTTTCTGAGGGATTGGAGGGCGACCTTTTTGATTTTTCCTACAAGAGTCTACAAGAATATCCAAGCTTTGTAGAGCTTTTGATGGATGTTTCCAAACAAAGGGTGGATTTTTGGCAAGAGGGTATGTATAGGGTGGTTTTAAAGGGAGAGGAGGATCTTCTTAATAAGGCAGAAAAATACAAGAGCTTGGGTTATAAGGTGAATAAGATAGAGGCTGGAGACTGGCTTTCGGAAGATGTGTTTGCCTTGGTTGAATACAAACAGGAGGCTTGGGTGGATGTGGAAACGTTAATGGATGCTCTCCTTTTTGCTATGGAAAGGCTTGGGGTTGAAATTATTGTGGATGAGGTGGTAGATATACAGATACAAGGACAAGAGGTAAAAGCCCTAAGAGGGTTAAAGGAAGAGTATAAGGGGGATTTTTACCTTTTTGCCCTTGGTGCTTGGAGTGCGGAGCTTTTTGACATACCTGTTTATCCCATAAAGGGGCAGGGGCTAAAGCTAAAAGGCGTAAGTCTTCCAAAGGTTCATTATTCTTCGGTATCCTATCTGATACCAAGAGAGAGGTACCTATATGTGGGTGCTACCTCGGAGGATGTGGGCTTTCTATCGGGCAACACCTTAGAGGGTATAAAAAGGCTTTCCGAAGGGGCCATATGTGTAGTTCCCTCTTTGGCAAAAGCTCAGGTGGTAAGCATGCTTTACGGCTACAGACCAGCTACGCCAGATGAAAAGCCCATTTTTGACGTAGGCACCAACTATATGGTAGCCACAGGGCACTATAGAAATGGCATACTCCACGCCCCTATAACAGCAAGGATAGCCTTGGACTACCTAAGGGGTTTAAGGTCTCCCTATTTGGATGCTTTCTCCTCAAGGAGGTTTTTGGGCTCTTGATAGGGGGTCTCTCTTAATAGATTCTTAACAAATCCTTAACAGATTCTTAAAAAATCCTTTTTATATTACCTTTTTAAAAGAGGCAAGCCATGGGTGAGTATTTTGGTGAAATCTTACAAAAAGCTTTGAGCAGAAGGGATACGCTAAAGCTTGCTCTTTTTGGTGGAGCAGGCTTGATGGTTGGAGGCTTTGTAAATAGCCTTGCAAAAACTTCCCAGCCTCTAAGCTTCAAAACCATCTATCCCAACAGTGAGGACAGGATAACAGTGCCCGAGGGCCTTGATTACAAGGTGGTTATAAGATGGGGAGATGCCTTAGATAATGGAGAAAACTTAAACTGGGATGCCATCTATGAGGATGGTCCAACAGACCAGGATATAGAGCGTCAGAAGAAGTGTTTTGGTTATAACTGTGATTTTGTAGGCTTTTTAAAAACTCCCGATGGGAGAGTCCTTCTTGCGGTAAACCATGAATACACAAACCCAGAGCTTATGTTTAAGGACTTTTCCGCTCCAACTCCCAATCAATCAAAGCTTATGCTTGAAGCCCATGGCCTTTCTGTGGTAGAAATAAAAAGAAAAAGCGATGGCTCTTGGGAGTATGTTAGAAACTCTCCCTACAACCGTAGGATAACAGGGTCAACTCCCATAGAGATAACCGGTCCTGCAAGGGGACACAACTTGATGAAAACTTCCTACGACCCAGAAGGGAAAGAAGTAAAGGGCACTCTTAACAACTGCGCCGCAGGAATAACCCCTTGGGGCACGGTACTAACCTGTGAAGAAAACTTCCATTCATATTTTGCTGGAAACAGAGATCAGCTTCAGGATGATCTGGTAAAGGGCATACACCAAAGGTACGGTGTGCCAAGCACTCGCAGCGCCAATTACGGCTTTCACAACATAGACAATAGGTTTAACATAAACCAAGAACCTAATGAAGCCTTTAGGTTTGGATGGGTGGTGGAAGTAGACCCCATGGATCCCCAAAGCAAACCAAAGAAAAGGACTGCCCTTGGAAGGTTTAAGCACGAAGCAGCTATGAGTGTGGTAGCTCCCGATGGTAGGGTGGTTGTCTATATGGGTGACGACGAAAGGTTTGAATATATATACAAGTTTATAACCAAGAGCAGGTTTAATCCCAATAACAGGCAAGCCAATATGGACCTTTTGGACGAGGGCGAGCTATACGTGGCGAAATTCAATGATAACCTAATGGGTGAATGGATACTAATAGCAAAAGCGGAGAAAAATCCAGATGGTAGCTACAGGATAACTCCAAACCCAAATCTTCCGCAGGAATTTAAGGATGATCCAGCCCTGTGTTTTATAAATACGAGGGGAGCTGCCGATGCCTTAGGAGCTACCAAAATGGATAGACCCGAGGATGTGGAATGGAACCCAGTAACCAAAAGCGTATGGGCTGCTCTTACCAATAATGACAGAAGGGGAACGTCTGGTAACTCACCTATAGACTATGCAAATCCAAGGGCAAACAATGTAATGGGGCATATAATTGAGATAAAAGAGGATAACCAAAATCCAGCTTCCTTGAGCTTTAGTTGGAGCATACCCATCCTGTGTGGAGATCCTAACAGCTTTGATCCAAACAGAAAGCTAATAATCTATGGTCAGTTCGCCTCCTCCGATGTACCAGCCATCTCGGCTCCCGACAACTTTGCCATAGACAGGCTCGGCAACGTATGGATAGCAACCGATGGAAACCCAAGCTCTTCAAGGCTTAGGAAAAACGATGGAGTTTATGTTTTGAACCCCTTTACAAGGGAGTTTAAAATGTTCCTATCGGGTGCTCCAGGCTGTGAAATCTGTGGGCCAGAGTTTTCCGATGACTGGAAAACCTTCTTCTGTGCTATACAACACCCAGGAGAAAGCGGATGGCAAACCAGATGGCCCTATGATGGTACTGCAAATGTGCCAAGACCTTCTGTAATAGCCGTTTGGAGAAGGGATGGAAGAGAAATTTTTGCATAAAAGCATGCCTTACCTCCTCCTAAGGCTCCCCCATGGGAGCCCTTTGCCCTTTTAAGATTTTTCTAAGGGTTATTCTGTTTATACCCAAAAAATCAGGGTGTTCCAAAAATAGCCTATGGCTATCCATAAGCTACGCCCCTATTCCACAGAGCAGTAACTTGCGAAACATTTTTCTGTCAGGCCTTTTGAAGTGCTAAGATTTTTGGAACGCTCTCATCAAAACCTATGACAAAGATTAGCAATTTTTAATAACTTACTTTATAATTAATATCCACAATTTTTAGGAGGAAAGCATGAAGGTAAAGGTGGTCCAGAAAGAAGACTTTCATTTTATAGGT
>CALIUI010000055.1 GCA_938048815.1 uncultured Aquificaceae bacterium
GTTCTTGATTGGGAAAGCTTTAAAAAAAGCGCCTACGATATAGTGCTATATGAATATGGGGATGAAGTGGGAAGATTTTCCGATATAGAACTTGCCCTTTCGGAAGCTTATAAGATGGCATGTATAGACGCAGGCAGGCAACTTCCAAAAATCATAGAACCAGCCCTTGGCATAGGAAACCCTCCTATGGAGGTTTTAGAAAGGGTATTTCCCTTTGATTACAAGCTGGAAGCCTTTCCCAAAGACCTTGACAAATACCTGGAAAACCTTGTAAAAAACCTTGAAACAGAAACTCCAGAATGGGAAGCGGATGATGACGAAATATCTTTCTGACCTTTTGGAAGAGCTTACTCCAAAGAGGATAGTGGAAGAGCTTGACAAGTACATAGTAGGTCAAGAGCAGGCAAAGAAGGCAGTGGCCATAGCCCTCAGGAACCGCTGGAGAAGGCAAAAACTACCAGAAAACATAAGGGATGAAGTGGCTCCAAAGAACTTGCTTATGATAGGTCCTACGGGAGTGGGAAAGACGGAGATAGCCCGCAGGATAGCCCAGCTTATAAAGGCTCCCTTTGTAAAGGTAGAAGCCACCAAATATACAGAGATAGGCTATGTGGGAAGGGATGTGGAGTCTATGGTAAGGGAGTTGGTGGAAGTGTCTTATCAGATGGTAAAGCAGGAAAAGATGCAAGAGGTAAAAGAAAGGGCAAAAAGGTTGGCAGAGGAGAGGCTTTTAGACTACCTTGTACCTCAACAATTGGCCTTTGGAACTAGAAGCCCTCAAGAGGTGGGAAAAAGGGAGGAAATCAGGGAAAGGCTTAGAAGGGGAGAGCTAAACGATAAAACCGTTGAAGTAGATGTGCAGGAAAAGGTTGCTCCCTTGATAGGTATAGCGGGACCTCCGGGGCTTGAAGAGTTGGAAGAGCAGCTAAAGAATATGCTGGGAAGTTTGGGCGGTGGAAGGAAAAGAAGAAGGCTTAAAGTAAGGGAAGCCCTTCAGGTTTTTGAATCAGAAGAGGCGGAGAAATTAATAGACCAAGAGGAAGTAGCCAAAGAGGCCATATACAGGGCGGAAAACTTTGGGATAATCTTTATAGACGAGATAGACAAGATAGCGGTAAAGACGCCCGGCGTTGGTCCCGGCGTGTCTCGTGAAGGCGTGCAAAGGGACCTACTTCCCATAGTTGAGGGAACCGTTGTAAAAACCAAGTACGGACCCGTGAAAACAGACCACATACTTTTCATAGCGGCAGGAGCCTTTCACATATCCAAGCCCTCGGACCTCATGCCCGAGCTACAGGGAAGGTTTCCCATAAGGGTTGAATTAAACCCACTAACGAGGGAAGATTTTGTAAAGATCTTAAAAGAGCCAAGGAATGCCTTGACCCTTCAGTACACAGAGCTTTTAAAGACAGAGGGCGTGGAGCTTGAATTTACAGAGGATGCCCTTGAGGAAATAGCCCGCATAGCAGAAGAGGCAAACAAGCGAACAGAAAACATAGGTGCAAGAAGACTACACACTGTTATGGAAAAACTCCTTGAAGACATATCCTTCAACGCCCCAGAACTCTCCGGACAAAGGATAATAATAGATGCAAGGTTCGTCAGGGCAAAGCTTGAGGGCATAGTAAGGGACGAGGAGCTTTCCAAGTATATACTATGAGGGACATATTAGAGAGGATTGAAGAGCTTCTGTCTTTACAGGAAAGGCTTGTTAATCTCCTTTTTTTCTCTGGCTTACAGAAGATAAGGCTTAACATAAACACCGCCTTTGACCTTTTGTATCACAACATAGAACTTCTTGACCTTATTGAAGAGCTCATAAGCACCCAAGAGCTTTTGGAGGAAGAAACCCTTGATCTTATACTGGAAGCCCTCTCTTGGATGGGCGTAATATTCCCCGCCATAGAAGATTCTTGCCCCATATTCTTACAGGGCATAGCTCAAGGGGACCCCTTACACCGAATAAGGTTTATACTCAAAGGAGTGGAGGATTACCACAGAAGCAAAGACTACCATCATATACTAAGGGTAGCAGAAGAACTAAGCGCCCTTTCCAATCTATTGAAATATCACCTGTTTCTTGCCAGAAGGTCTTACATGAATTTAGCCTGATCTTTTTTTCATTGACTCCACAAAGACAAGCACCTTTGCCACAGCCCTGTAAAGGTCGGGCGGTATCTCCTCATACACCTCCAAGTTTATCATAGCAGAAATTAAAGCCTTGTCCTCCACTACAGGCACGCCGTGTTTTTTGGCAGTTTCTATTATCTTTTCCGCAAGCTCACCAATCCCCTTTGCCACTACAAGGGGTGCCCTATCCTTATCCTTGTCGTACCTTAATGCTATAGCCTTCCTCTTCTCCATGGCTAAGCAAGCAAGAAAAAGCCCTCTTCCAAAAGATGGGATTTAATCTCCTGTAAAAGGGTTTCTTCTTCAAGAACTTCCACCACAAAACTTTTTAACTCTATCCCTTCTTCCAAAAGCATATTCTTAAGGATTTCCTTACCCCTTTTAAGATTCTCTGCCCAAAGAGCCATATCAGTGGAAATTTTAACCTCTAAAAGGCTTTTATTCTTTGGTCTTTTTAAAAACCCTGCTATAAAGCCAAATTGGTAGTTCAATTTAAAAAACACCGTGTAAGAATCATCAACCTTAAACATAATACCCCCTTTACCCTCTTTATGCTTAAAGGGCAGAAGAAATATATCGCCCCTTCTTAGCATAAACCATTGAATTTGGTTTAAAAGCTCAAGCTTGTATAGATTATTTTGTAGTCTATCTACCAAAGCTAAGTGTTCCTTATCCTTTATGTTTTTGTCCTTCAATAAATCCACAAAATCCTTAAGGGTTTTTATATCTTGTGTTAAATCTTGTTCTATGTTAAGGGCTTTTCCCAAGCTCTTTAAATCTTTTGACAGGGAATCCAAAAGCTGAGCCTTTAGATCCTTTAGTAAAACTTCGGGCTTTATTTTTCCAAGTAAAAAATCAAGAAGCTTTCTTTCGTAGAAAATGCCAGAGTTTTCTATTGTATCCCTTAGGTTTTCTGTGTTTGATTGTATAAAGGGCTCCTCTTTACCTTCAAAGATGGCTTTTAATAGGTTATCAAAGGCATTTTCTCTAAAAAGGCTGGTTATCTTTAAAGTTAAAGGATTCTCACTTTCCAAGGTAAGCTCTACTATATCACCAAGCATCAAAGGAATTGAAGACTTATTCTCCGCCTTTATCTCCAGATCTTCAGAAAAGCTTAAACTAACCATAGACCCTTCTAAATAATTCACCCTTGCCTTTACTGCAGACCCGCTTCCAGAAAAAAGCTCCAAAAGGACCTCTGGAACTGTGGAGAGTATCTTTATTCTTAAATGGGATGCGCTTTTTTCCGCAGTCAAGGGTTGGGATTGCTCTATGGCGTGTTGGAGAAGTACCCCTTCTATCCTTCTTATCTCCATAGGATTAAATATCGTCAATAAAGGAAAAGACTAAAGCACCCCTTGCCATACAATACTCTGCACAGGAAGAAAAGGAAAGACTAAGACAATCCCCGGGAAGTTTTTCACACAAGCTTTTTAACTCCTCTTCCAGGCCCTCTAAAAATCCCCTCATAGCGTCAATAAGGCCACCGCCGAGCACAAGCTTATCGGGGTTGAAGATATGAACTGCGTTCATAAGTCCCAACAATAGATATCCCTTGAACTCCTCAACAGCCTTCAAAGCTCTATCTTCCCCCTTCTTTGCCCTTTCAAGGATCTCGTAGTCTTTAATTCTTTCTTTGGAAATTTTCTCATACAACCTTTCAAGCCCATAAGAAGAACAGTAAGCCTCCCAACAGCCAAGCCTGCCGCAGCTGCATTTTTCCCCATTGACCTTTATAACATGATGTCCCAACTCAAGGCTACTTCCACAGGCACCCAAAAAGGGCTTGCCCTCAATTACAAGGCCACCGCCCAAACCCGTGCCAATAGCTACAAAAAGAAGCACCTTACTTTCTCTATGATTGTAGAACCACTCTCCCAAGGCTCCTGCGGATACATCGTTTATAACCTTTACGGAAATGCCCTTGAAAAGCTCCTTAAGGTTCACACCATCAAGGGCTGGTATGTTGGGAGATTTATAAACTACGCCCTTCGAAGAAGTAAAGCCAGCCACCGCCACACCAACCCTATCAGGATAACCATCAAAAACTATTTCCCTAAGCCTTTTTAAAAAGCCTTCTTTGTCCCTTGATATATCCCTTATGTAGTGCTTTTCCCTTCTTCCATCCTCCCAGAAAACCTTGATAAAGCTGCCACCTATATCAATTCCCTTTCTCATATTCCACTTTGGTGATTTTAAGATCCTCCCCTTCTCCTTCAAAGTAAATTCTCACAGAGACAAGCCTTTGGGTCATTCCCTTTTCCTTTTTCACAAGCTCCACCAAAAGCTGCCCATCCTTTTCCCTTTTCTCCTCCGCCTTTGCAGAAGCGTAAGCCCTTCTGTAGGACATACAGGTATTTAAAAGCCCCTCCTCACCACCCATAAGCCTATAAAGCTCTTCAGACATAAACCTTGACACCTCTTTGGCTTTTTCCTCTTTGCACTCTTCAAGCCCCAGCAAAAGGCTATAAAAACTTCTTATCTCTTCCATCTCTTGCCTTTTTGCCTTTACATCTTCAAGGAATATAAGCAAGGCTGTAAATAGGGGATAAAGGACCGCAAAAAGTATAAAAAAGCCTATAACATAGTCCTCTTTGCTATAGTTTAGCTTCATAGCCAACCCTTCTTTCTAACCCAGTATATAAGGGAAAGGGTGATGGCCACCATCAGAAAGAGAGAGTAGGGATATCCATACTTCCAATGGAGTTCTGGCATGTTCTCAAAGTTCATACCAAATATACTGGCTATAAGGGTAGCGGGTAGGAAGATGGTGGCAAGCACTGTAAAAACTTTGACGGCCTCGTTTTGCTTTATGGATATAAGGCCAAGCAATGAGTTTTGAATGCTATCCAACTTATCCATGTAAAAGCTTGTATAGTCAAGCAAGGTATGCAGGTCATCCAAGGCTATCTTTATCTCCCTTTTGGTTTGGGCGTTTATCTTTAGACTTTTAACAAAGTGGCTAAGGATCCTAAGCTTTTCGTTTATGGTTTCCCTTATGGTAATGTTAAGCTCGTCATAATAGGATATCTCCCTTATTATCTCTTCAGATTGCTCAACGAACACTTCCTTCCTTAGGTTTCTTATCCTTCTTCCAAGGATCTCTAAACGATCTCCTAATCTATCCACTTCTATATTTACTATCTGGGAGAAGATGGCTTCGGGGAATTGAAAGACGATAGGTGATTGTTCCATCCTATTTATAAAGATCAGCATAGTAGGAATATCTCTGTATCTTATGCTTACCATATAGCGACCCTTTATGAAGAAAAGCACCGGCTCAACGCTTATATCTTCCTTTTGTTGTATAACAAAGGAAAGGTTCATATAAATGGCATCTCCTTCTTCCTTGTATTTGCTGCTTATCTCTATGTCTCCAAAGACCTCCCTTGGGGGCATTTTAAAGCCTATGGCACTTCTTAGCCAATCTATCTCTGCCTCTGTGGGTTTTTCCACGTCAAGCCATACTACAGCCTCCTTTTTTATCTCACCAAACTCATCCAGCCCAAACCTTTTAAAGGAGTTTCCAAGGCTTGCATAAAGGTTTATCATTCCATAAATATTTTACTCATATACTGTGTAGGAAATTATAAGCTGTGCGAAAAGTTCGCCTTTCGTAGGGACATAAGACTTGCCTATAAAAAAATAGGCTGTGGACCCGTATCACCGAAATTTTTAAATCCATCGCTTCCTCACCCGATTTATAATATTTAAACCTATGGGCGAAAGTACCGATTATATGCCTATATAGGCATTGGTGAATAAATCCGTTAAAGGAACTTCGTGGAAACCCTTGATATTCCTATCTTATAAGTCAATTGGCAAGCTTATAAGCTGGAAAAATCTACCTCGTTTAAGTTATTGATTGTAGCCCTTTTGAAAATTTATG
>CALIUI010000056.1 GCA_938048815.1 uncultured Aquificaceae bacterium
TGCCCCGAGAGGATTACTGCTTTGTGGTGGGAGGGTGGGTAAGGGATAGAATCTTGGGCGAGCCTGTAGGCTATCACATAGACATAGACCTATTGGTCACCTGCGACCCAGGGGAGTTGGCAAGAAAGCTGGCAGAAAAAATAGGAGGCTCTTACTTTGAGTTTGAGAAAAAGGGACTTTTTATAAAGAGGCCTACAATAGCTACAGTGGTTCTAAGGCTTGCGCCCTACAAGTACCGCTTTGACTTTGCAAAGATAGAGGGGAAAGACCTTGAAAAGGCTTTAATAGAGGACCTTCTTTCAAGAGACTTTACCGCAAACGCCATGGCGGTTAGCCTTGACGACCTTTTGAGCATAGGAGCAAAGCAAACCATAATATACGATCCTGCCCATGGAATAGAGGATTTAGAACAGGGGCTACTAAAGCCTGTATCTTTAAAGAACCTACAAGAAGATCCTGTGAGAATACTTAGGGGCTTCCGCCTTGCAGTGGAAAAGAACTTAAACCTTACAGAGGATTTTTATGAGTTTGTAAGAAAAAAGGGAAGCCTTCTTAAAAGGGCACCTGTGGAAAGAATAACCCTTGAACTTTTTAAGATCCTGAGGACAAAGGGTAGCTATCGGGTGCTAAAAGACCTATATGATCATGGCTTACTACAGACCCTCTTTCCCCATACAGAAAGATGGAAGGAGATAAAAGACCAAGGAGAACACCATATATACCCCCTTGAAGAACACGTTTTTAAGGTCTTGGAAGCTTTGGAAAAAGTGTTGGAAGAAAAAGATATCTACTTGCCTGCAGAGATGTTAGAGGATTTTGGAAAGATGGAAGTTTATGGGGAATTTTCCGATATAGAACTTTTAAAGCTTTCTGCTCTCTTTCATGATATAGCAAAGCCCCACACCTTTGAGATAAAAAATGGAAAGATAACCTTTTATAACCACAATAAGGTAGGAGCTGAGATTGTAAGCCAGTATGGGAAAACCTACAAGTGGGGTGAGTTTGCCACAAGGTTTGTAAGCAAGCTTGTAGAGGAGCACCTAAGGCCCTTTTATCTGAGGGAAGCCCTTTCAAAAGGACAACTTACCGACCGTGGAAGAGCCAATTTTTGGAGAGAATGTGAAGATATAGCATCCCATCTTTTCCTTCATGCCATCGCCGATGCCATAGGAAGTGGTGATACAGAGGAGAAAATAAGAGAACTTTTAAAGACCATCCACGACCTTATAAGCTACAAAAGGGAAAAGTTATCCAAAGTGCCTACAAAGTCTTTGCTAAAAGGGGATGAAATAATGCAGATCTTGGGAATAGGACAAGGACCCCTTGTGGGCAAAATAAAGAAAGCTCTGGAAGAAGCACAGATGGACGGTAAAGTAAGCACGAGGGAAGAGGCAATAGAGTTTGTGAAGAACTATTACAAAAGCAACGATTTTATAAACTAATGTAAGGGAGTATGAAAATAGGCACATCTACTTACGAAAAAAGGACGCAGGCTGTTTGTTTAGACCACCAGAAGGCTAAACAGGTAATTTCTCATAGGGTGCCAGTAGGTATAATAAAGAGATGAAATTTCTAAACCTTGCCTTGGCTCAGATAAATCCTACAGTGGGAGATATACAGGGCAATCTAAAAAAGATAAAAGAGTTTTGGCAAGAGGCGGAAGGGAAAAGCCATATGGTAATCTTTCCAGAATTGTCCTTGTGCGGGTATCCACCCGAAGACCTACTTCTTAGGCTTGACTTTCTAAAGGTTTGCCATAAAGCATTGGAGAACCTTATTGAATTCTCCTCAAAGATGTCCTCTTTGGCAGTAATTGGCATGCCCTACTATGAGAGGGACCTTTACAATGCCCTTTTAGTGCTGGGTGAAGGAAAGGTGCTTGGAGTTTATAAAAAGACCTTTCTTCCTAATTACTCGGTCTTTGATGAAAGGAGGTATTTTAGAAAAGGTGGAAAGCCCTTGATAGTTGAGATAGATGGCTTAAAGATGGGCTTTTCTATATGCGAGGATATTTGGCATCCCGACGGATGGGAGAGGTTTTATGCCCTACAGGACTGTGAGGTGCTAATTAACATAAACGCATCTCCCTATTACTTTGGAAAGTATGAATTTAAGGAAAACTTTTTAAAAGCGAGGGCGGAAGATAACATAGCCTATGTGGTCTATGTAAACTTGGTGGGCGGTCAAGACGAGCTTGTTTTTGATGGTAGAAGTTTGGTAATAAGTCCAGAGGGGAAGATCTTGGCAAGGGCAAAAGCCTTTGAGGAAGACCTCCTTATCCTAAGCCTTGACATAGAAGAGATAAGAAGAAAAAGGCTTACAGACCTTAGACTAAGGGAAATGGAGTTCCAAGAAGTAGAAAGGGTTTCTGTTCCTCCCATGCCCGAAAAGGACCAAGTGCCTCCAAGGTTGGAAGAAAGTCCAAAGGAAGAAGAAGAGGTCTACAGGGCTATTACCTTGGCTATAAGGGACTATGTGGAGAAGAACCGCTTTGAAAGAGTGCTAATAGGCTTGTCGGGAGGTATAGACTCCTCTCTGGTGGCATGTCTTGCAGTAGATGCCCTCGGAAAGGAAAGGGTGGTGGGTGTTTTTATGCCCTCGCCTTTTACCTCTTTGGAGAGCAAAGAAGATGCCTACCAGCTGGCAAAGAACTTGCAAATAGAGATCCTTGAATACCCAATAAGGGACATCTACGAAAAATACCTTGACCTTTTTGAGCCAAAGGATATAACTGTAGCAGAAGAAAACCTACAGGCACGCATAAGGGCAAATATCCTTTTTTATCTATCTAACAAATACGGATGGCTTGTCCTTTCCACCTCCAACAAGAGCGAATCAGCGGTGGGCTACAGTACCATTTATGGAGATATGGCTGGGGGCTTTGCCCCCATAAAAGACCTCTACAAAACCTATGTTTATAGGCTTGCTTATTATAGAAACACCATAGAACCCCTAATACCAGAAAGGGTACTAACAAAAGCTCCAACAGCAGAACTAAGGCCCAATCAAAAAGACCAAGATACACTGCCTCCTTATCCTCTCCTTGATAAGATCCTTGAGCTTTACATAGAGGAAGGCTTGGGATTCCAAGAGCTTTTGGAAAGGGGCTTTGAAGAGGAAACTCTTAAAAGGCTTTTAAAGATGCTAAAGGCTGCCGAATACAAAAGAAAGCAGGCACCCCTTGGTCCAAAGATCACAAAAAGAGTCTTTGGCAAAGATTGGAGAATGCCAATAACTAACAATTTCTGACTTTTAGACTTTGAAGGAGGTCCCAAACCCTTTCCTCAATATCATCTCTTATCTTTCGGAAAAACTCCCTCTTTGCCTCCAAGGAACCCTCAAAAGCCGCAGGATCTTGAAGGTCCCAGTGTATATGCCTTTGGGCAGGAAATATAGGGCAGGTTTGCCTTGCACTATCGCACAAAGTGATAACTATATCCACTTCTTCGTAGGGAATTGTCTCCAAGCCTTTGGGCTTTTGATGGGATATGTCTATGCCCTTTTCTGCCATTACTTCAAGGGCAAAGGGGTTTATCTCCTTTGCAGGTTGGGAACCTGCGGAGTATATCTCCAATTGCAGGTTTAGCTGGCTTGCCACCATCTTTGCAAAAGCTTCTGCCATCTGGCTCCTTGCAGAATTACCAGTACATATAAAGGCTATTACCATGCTCTTTAATTATAGGAGTAATTTGTTAAGATTTTATTAATGTTTTCTACTCTTCTTTGGCTTGAAGAGGTCTCCTCTACCCAGGACTTTTTAAAGGAAAAGAGTTTGCCCCTTTGGAGTGTGGTGGTAGCCAACAGACAAACAAGAGGGAGGGGAAGGCTTGGAAGACAATGGCATTCCCAAGAAGGAGGTCTATACTTTAGCTTTTCCATGCCGCAAGGCATAAAGGATGAAAACACCCTACCTTTGGTATTATCTAACGCTGTGGCAGACTATCTCAAAAGCCTTGGTTTTATACCCGCCATCAAATGGGTCAATGATGTTTACGTGCAAGGTAAAAAGCTATGCGGCATATTAACGGAAAGGCTAAAAGATAAAATAATAGTAGGCATAGGTATAAACCTAAATCAAGAAAGCTTTCCAAAAGATATTGATGCCATATCTCTGCGAAAGATTAAGGGAGAAATTTACGATAAGGCAGGTTTTTTATTGAACCTTTTGGATTACTTAGGTAAAGCCATAGAAAAACTTTCCCAAAAGGGTTTTTGTGCCTTTAAGGAGGATATAGAACAAAGGCTTTTGTTCAAAGATTCGGAGGTAATCCTCTATACACCAAAGCCTGTGGTGGGAATACTCCAAGGTATAGACACAGATGGTAGTTTGCTTCTTTTAACGCAGGAGGGGATAAAAAGCTTCCAAGTGGGAGAAATAACCCTTAGGGCTTTGTGATAATATACTCTAAGGGCATGTTGAGGATTGCTATTCCCAAGGGTAGGCTTTTTGAGGAAACTGTGGAGCTTTTTCTAAAAAGGGGAATAATAGAAGAAAAATTGGAAGAGGGGAGGAGGTTAAGCCTAAGGGTTGGAGACTTTGAGTTTTTGCTGGTCAAACCCTTTGATGTGCCTGTTTATGTAGAAAACGGAGTGGCGGACCTTGGCGTAGTGGGCAAGGATGTTTTATTAGAAACTAAGCCAGACCTCTATACCTTGCACGACCTTGGAATAGGCTTTTGTAGGATAGTGGTAGCTGGAAAAGAAGAAAGTAGAGAAAAATACGCAAAAAGCTCCTATCTAAGGGTGGCTACCAAATATCCCCGCATAACCCAAGAGTTTTTTGCAGAAAAGGGAATAAAGTGTAAAGTAATACCCCTTAGCGGCTCTGTGGAGTTGGCTCCTTTGATAGGGCTTTCCGATTTTATAGTAGATTTGGTACAAACGGGAAGAACTTTAAAAGAGAATAACTTGGTGGTTATAGAGGAAATAACCACTTCAACCGCCATGCTTGTATCCAATAGAGCAAGCTACAGAAATATGAGAAAGGAAATACTACAATTGGTGCTAAAATTTTCTTATGGTTGAAGAACTTTCAAAAAAACTTGATGCCCAAATACTTCAAACCCATACCAGCTGGGTTTTAGTATTGAAAGAGGTAGTCTATAAGATAAAAAAGCCAGTGAATTTTGGCTTTTTGGACTATTCTACTCTTGAGAAAAGGTTAGAAAATTGTAAAAGGGAGGTGGAGTTAAACAAAAGGCTGTGCCCTTGGGTGTATCTTGGAGTGGTACCCATAAGTCTCGTGGATGGCAGGTACGTGATAGAAGATGCATCAAACCCGGTGGAGTATGCGGTAAAGATGAGGAGGATTCCCGAAGAAAGCCTTTTGAAAAACCTACTTTCAAAGGTATCCCAAGAGGATATGAAAAGGCTTGCCAAACACATAGCCCAGTTTCACCTAAGGGCGGAAAGGAGGGATGACTTTGGAAAGCTTGAGGTTATGAAGTTCAACACCGACGAAAACTTTATGCAAACAGAAAAATACATAGGCATAACCATAGGCAAAGAAGACTATGAGTTTATAAGGAGAAGAACCGAGTATTTTTATGAAAATTACAAGGAACTCTTTGAAAAGCGCATAAGGGATGGGCGTATAAGGGATGGGCACGGAGACATAAGGCTTGAGCATGTAGCCTTTCTTAAAGAAGGTATATGTATCTTTGATTGTATTGAGTTTAATGAGCGCTTTAGATGTGGTGATATGTTAAACGATATGTGCTTTTTATCTATGGAGCTTGACCTTTATGGAAGGCAAGACCTCTCAAAGGCTTACGAAGAGGAGTATAGAGTTGCCACAGAGGACGAGGAATTTAAAATCTTCTTACCCTTTTTCAAAGGCTACAGGGCGTATGTAAGGGGAAAGGTTAATAGCTTTTTATTGGATGATCCCCATTATCCAAAAAAGGAAGAGGCGAAGAAATTAGCCCAGAAACTTTTTCAGCTCAGTAAGAAGTATGCAGAGCAGATACCTTAATCAAGCCACCTTAGAGTTATCTCAAAAACCTCTCTATCTTTTAGACCCAAGGGAAGCACTTTAAGCTTCATAGGTGTTATTATAAAAGTCCTTTTCAAAATCTTCAAGCCTTCTCCAAGTTTTTTCTCCTTTTATGTAAACATCTTCTATTTTCCTAAGGTTAAGCCTTCTTAAAGCTTTGTATTCTTGAAAGTTCTCTATGAATTTTCTTAGATGTTCCAAGCTATCAAAGTAAAATAGGTCCTTCCCCTCTCTAATTACTCCATATTCGTCCTCTGGCTTTACAAAGCCACTACACACAGGGCATCTTGTTCCCTTTGGCGGCGCGGGTGGAGGTTTTATCCTTAGTTCCCTCTTTTCCATAAAGGCATAAAAGGCTATGGAGAGCACAACAAAAAATACAAAAACATCCACAGCAAATGAGCTAAAGGAAGAGAGAAAATTACCCAAATAACCAAATATGGATACCAATATACCACCCACGGTTATAAAGGCAGTGATAAACACATGCTTAAGGGCAACACCCTTAAAAATGAAAAGAAGAACCATACCAAAACTGAACATCTCCAAAAGCCGGGCAAGTACTATAAGGATATGTCCAAGGGTTATGGCATCTAAGTTCATTTTGTTGGATCCTTATCGTGTCTTATGTAAGGGACATTTTTTATGTTCTTTAACCTGTTTATGAAGTGCTCCCTGTTCTTTTCAGAAAAGATCATACCCAAAAGTCCCGTTAAAAAGCTTGCCAAAACTATAAAAGCAACTATGATGCCCGTCAGCTTCTTATTTCCTTCCTGTATCATATAATTTACCTCCATAAAAAAACAAGCTCCCCCAGAGGGGGAGCAAAGATAAAAGGTGCACCACCACTTTTAAACATGAGTATGGTATCCCTTGTAGTAAGCATAGGGATGCCAGTCGTCGGGTACTTCTACGGGATACTTTTTGAAGTTATTTGGTCCAACTGGCGTAGTGGTCATAGTCCATTCAAGAGAAGGAGACCCCCATGGATTGTCGGAAGCCTTGGGACCACCTAAGCTCTTGATCCAGTTTATCAAGGATAGAAGTATTCCAACGGTCATTATAAGGGCTCCTACCGTTTGTATTTGCATCAACTGTACCCATTCGGGTATAGGTGGATAGTCGGGGTACCTTCTTGGCATACCTTCCGCCATTCCAATGTACATTTGGAAGAAGAACATAATATTGGCGCCTATGAGGGTAAGCCAAAAGCTCAGCTTTCCAAGACCTTCTGAATACATCCTTCCAGTTACCTTTGGGTACCAATAATAGATACCGCTAAAGGCTGCAAAGGTCAAAGCCATACCAAGCACATAGTGAAAGTGCCCCACTATAAAGAGAGAGTCGGATATACCAAGGTCAATGGAAACCATGGCGTTGGGTATGCCTGTAAGACCGCCTATTAGGAACATGAGAATTCCACCAAAGGTAAATAGCATGGGTGTATTGTACCTTATTGCACCCTTATGAAGGGTTGCCACCCAGTTGAAGATCTTTATACCAGTGGGAACTCCAACGAACAAGGTTGTATAAGAGAAGAGGACTCTAAGCCAGTCTGGCACGCCAGAGACAAACATGTGGTGAACCCATGTTTCAAAGCCAACGAAGGCTATGGCGTATATGGCAAGAGCCATAGATACGTATCCAAATATGGGCTTTCTGGACATGGTGGAGATAACCTCGGAGAATACACCAAAAGCTGGAAGGATCATCACATAAACAACGGGGTGAGAGTAGAACCAAAGAAGGTGTTGGTATAGAAGTGGGTCTCCACCAAGCAGGGGATTATAGAAGTTGGTGCCAAGGTACTTATCGGTAAAGAGGAGTAGTACACTTCCCATCAAAGAAGGCACACCAAAGAGCTGTATTAGGCTTGCAGCCATAATAGCATGTACAAAGAGGTTCAGCTTTGTCCAGCCAATACCCTTTGCCCTCATACTAACGATGGTGGTTATCATGTTTACAGAGCCAGCTGTGGAAGATATGCTATAGAGAAGCACTATAAGCACGTATAGGGATGTGGGACCGGCGTTGTCGTTCATAGAGTAAGGGGCATAACCAGTCCATAGCATCTTAATCCAGTTTCCGGGTATAAGGGTTAAAAGCACCAAAAGGCTTGCTCCAAAGAAAGACCAATAGCTAAAGGCGTTTAGCCTTGGAAAGGCCACATCCCTTGCCCCTATCATAAGGGGAACCAAAAAGTTGGCAAAGCCACCCATCCAAACGCTCACAGCCCACCAAAGCAGCATTACCGCACCATGACCGGTAAGCACATAGTTGTAGAGGTCTGCCCCTTCCTGTCCAAATAAACCAGGAAGTTGAATGCCGGGAGCGCTTTGCTCAAACCTTATAATGAGGCCAAAAAGTCCAGCCACCACAAAGAAGATAAGAGAGGTTATAAAGTACAGCATCCCAACCTTCTTGTGGTCTGTGGTAAAAAGCCACTCTTTCAGGGTGGCACCGTACCAAGTGCCAGAGGGTGGTACATGTGCTACTGCCATGGTTGCACCTCCTTTAGTTTATTGTTGAACCGGCTGTGCCGGTTGTTCTACAGAAGCTTGCTCCTGCCCACCAAGCCACTTATTAAACTCCTCTTCGGGAACCACCTTCAAAACGCTTGCCATCCTTGAATGCCATGTTCCGCAGTATTCCCTACAAAAGACCCAGTGCTCGCCGGGCTTGTTAAACTGAAACCAAAGCTTTGTTATCCTTCCGGGTACACAGTCTTCGGTAACCCTTGCCTCATGGACAAAGAAGGAGTGGATTACATCCCTGGATGTGCAATAAACCTTCACGGGCTTTCCTGCGGGTATGTATGCCTTTACAGAGTCATCTATCTTTTCCGGCATTAGATAGACGTTTTTCTCCGGCTCTGCTACTTGGTTAAAGAAAGTATAAACTTTCTTCCCGTTAGGATATTCAAACTCCCAGCCCCACATAAAGGCGGTCACCTTTATCTCCAAGGCGCCCTCTGGAGCATTCCTCTGCTTTACAAAGTTTGCAAAGGAGTAGGTGCCAAGGAAAAGGACTATTATTGTGGGTATAACAGTCCAGACTATCTCTATAGCGGTGTTTCCTTCTATGTGGGCTCCTTCTTCGTTTTCCTTAGGCCTATAACGGTACTTGATCATAAAGTAGATGGAAGGCACCGCCACTATGATGTAAATAGCCACAACTACCCAGAACCAGACAGCTACCGAATTTTCCCAGTAAACCCTGGGATAAACTACAGCACCCTCACTTGCCAAAGATAATCCAGCAAGTGAAAGCAAAATTAGAAGGTTTCTCATTTTAGTACCTCCTTTTTTCTTTTAACTACAGCATGCAAAAGGGTTAGGCTTCCAAGCATAAGCCCACCAAAGGCAAAGATAATGGCTGGGTTTAGTCCGTACTTCCCCGTATTTGGATCATACCTGTAGCACACCATATAGGCAACATCCACTATGGTGTTTTTTGTTATCCTAAAAGTTTCTGCCTCCGCCAAAGCTATCCTAAGGTCCCTTTCCTTTGGAGATATGCCATAGAGATATCTCACTATCTTTCCGTCGGGAGCTATAAAGATAACCACGTTTGGATGGACAAACACTCTATCTTGACGAGAGTAGAAGAACTTGTAGCCAAGGGATTGGGTAAGCTTCTTTATGTCCTCTTCGGACATGATGCCAAAGGTCCATTTGGGGTTGAGAACGCCAAGCTGCGCTTTGAATTTCCTTATGTCTTCCAGTTTATCCTCTTTGTCAAAGGATAGTACAAGAAGGTTTGCCTCTTTCCCTATATTTTTGGTTGCCTCAATAGCAGATTTTACTATTAGGGGACATGCGGCATCGCAGGTATAGTAAGCCAAAATAAGGGCTGTAGGCTTAGCCTTTATGAAGTCGTAGAGTTTCTGAATCTTTCCATCCTCTGCGGTAAAGGTTATGTTTGCTACCTTGTTTCCAAGGTATTTTTCTTCCTCTATTTGCATTATGCTGGCGTCAAACATACTGGGCGTGTTTTTGGGCTGCGGTGTGCCAAAGGCAAAAACCCAAATTAGGAGAAGAAGGACTATCCCCTTCATGGCTTAAAACTTACCAAAGGAACCCACTATGTAGGCAGTTCCTGCCACAAGTAGCCATGCAAGGTCTACAAAGTGCCAGTAATAACTTGCTGCCCTTGCGGGGGTCTTTTTACCCAAGGCTTTTCCGCTGTTTATTAGAAGGATAAGCTGCATACCAAGACCCACCAGTACGTGGGAAGCGTGCACGCCAGTGAGCATGTAAAAACCAGTACCATACATATTGGAGCTTATGGTAAAGCCCTTATGCCAAAGGTGAAGCCATTCCCAAGCGTGCAAGACCAAGAACAAAGTGCCAAGGATCATGGTTGCCAAAAGCCACATCCTATAACCGCCAAGGTCTCCGTGCTCAATACTGTGTTCTGCCTTCCATATGGTAAAGCTGGAAGTCCAAAGGATAAGGGTAAGCAGAGCTACAAAGGCTAAGTTCATACCACCCTCTGGTATCCATTCCCTTACCCATACGTCTGCATGGGTCATCCTTGCCATCCAAAAGCCTGCAAAAATGGCACCAAAGATAACCACTTCTGCAAAGACAAACCAGACTATGCCCTGAAAGCCAAGCCCTTCGTCGTGCCCTTTTGAGAAGTACTCATTTGCCCATCCTGCCAAGCCTATTGCCAACAGGGCAAGCCCTATGCCACCCGTTAGCACCGCCAAAAGGGCTAAATGCCAGGTGAAGTAGGCTATGGCTGCAAGGGACAGGAAAAAGGTTGACAGACCTACGGGCAAAGCCCATACGCTGGTCTCGTGGTGTACCGCGTGGCTTCCCTCGTGCGCCATGTTTGTACCTCCTTTTGGTTTTATTAATTAATGATATACATCATTTCTACCCCTTTGTCAAGTGTTATAAGTTAATAAGATTTTTTGTTTACAAAGTTTTATGATGAGTAAATCCTTAAAATACGCTTAACTTCTCAACTTATCCTTCTCCGTAGGGTGTCCTTATAGGATTTATAAGAAGTTTTTCTATAAGTGGGAGTTTTTCCTCAAGACTTTCGTAGGGCATGCCGTATATCTTTGCCAACTCTGAAAGTTCTGGAGCCCTTCCCAATCTCTTTACTATCTCTACGGCTATAACATAAGCCTTTTGGTCTATCTCTGGATATATATCCTTTATATAGGTGATAACTTCATAGGAATACACTATAACTCTATGAAGGCTTGCCATAAGTTGTACCATCTGCTCCACCGTTGTTTGTTGGTAAAGGCTTATATTTCCATCAAACATGATGCCTGTTATCAACTTTCCTTCCTCTTCTTGAGCATGATATATACAGTAAGTTTTTGGCACCTCTTCCCATCCCTTTTCCATGGCGAAGGAAAGGAAGGCTCTCATTGCCTCTTCTTTGCTTGGAAAAATATCAAGGAGTTTTTGAAAATCCTCGTCTTCTATATGAGCTATCAAGAGATGGCAGTGGTCAATTTTTTGCTTCTCAAAGCTTGGTAATAGCTTTTGCCAGCTTGCAAAGGTTCCAAACTTTTGGGATCTTCTGATGGGCGCTTAAAAAGTTTTTGAATTTTTATGGTATAATTATATAGCTTAAATTCCCGTCGGAGGTAGTGGATTGAACCTTCTTGTAGAGCTTGGCAAAAAGGCAAGGAAAATAGGCGGCGTAAGGGTTTACAAAAAGAACGTAGAAAGGGTTTTGTCTGCCCTTCTAAGAAGTGGAGATTTTTGGGAAATTGTGGATATGTCAGACCTTCCTGTGCCCGCGGCTTCCGGTATAGTAAAAGCCTTGGTGGAAGAGGGTATAGCCTTTATAGACGATGAGGAAAACATCCGACTAACTCAAAAAGGCTTTGACATAATAAGAGATCTGGGAATAGAGCCTTATGTGGAGTATGTATGTCAAGCCTGTGAGGGTAGAGGAATACCCTTCTATATCAACATAGAGTTTTACAGAGAGTTTTTGCAGATCACCAAGGATAGACCAAAGGCTATAAGAGACTACGACCAAGGATCTGTAACTCCGGAAACCACGGTGTCAAGGGTCCTTTTTATGGATTCAAGGGGAGATGTGAGGAATAAGGATATACTCGTTCTTGGCGCAGAGGACGACCTTACAGGTTTGGCAGTTGCCCTGTTTAGAAAGGCAAGAAGCGTTCTTATCATAGATATAGACAAAAGGCTTATAGACTTTGACAACAGGATCTTTAAAGAGCTTGGAATAGACAACGCAGAGGCGAGGGTTTGGGACTTAAGAAAGCCTTTCCCGGAGGATATATTGGGACAGTATGATGTTTTTGTTTCAGACCCACCGGAAACTTTGCCAGCCTTTAGAGCCTTCATTGGCAGGGGGATAGCATCTCTCAAAGAAGAAGGAGGAGTTGGCTACTTTGGCCTTACATTAAGGGATTCTTCTGTATTTAGGTGGAAGGAGTTTCAGGCTTCCTTGACAACAGAGTTCGGTGTAGCCATTACCGATATAGTTCAAGATTTCAACGCCTACATAACCTGGGACTACCATATGGAAACCAAGGCTGCGGAAGTAGCCCCAGTAAGAAGAGAGCCAAAGGGTGTGTGGTATAGGTCTGCTTGGTACAGGATAGAAGCTCTGCCGGGCTTCAAAAGGTGGAACGAACCTATATCCGATGATGTTTTTTACCTTGATGAGGAAGGGTCAACTACTTGAAAATTTTATGAAAGTGTATTATAATAACTAAAAGGTTTAAGCCCCCATCGTCTAGCCCGGCCTAGGACACCGCCCTTTCAAGGCGGAGATCGCGGGTTCGAATCCCGCTGGGGGTGTTTTTAAAAACATGGGAAACAGAAAAGACCAAAAGCTCCAAGAAAGCTACGTAGCCACCGATATAAAAGCGATTACAGGCCTTGAGCACGTAAGGCTTAGGCCTTCTATGTACATAGGAGACGTAGGGGAAAGGGGGTTACACCATCTTATCTGGGAGATCCTTGACAACGCCGTTGACGAACATATGGCAGGCTATGCCAACCATATAACGGTTATTATCTATGCGGATGGCTCTATAAGCGTAGAGGATAATGGAAGAGGAATACCTGTAGATATACATCCAGAAACAGGCATACCTGCAGTTGAGATGGTCTTTACCATGTTAGGGGCTGGGGGGAAATTTGATAAAAAAGTTTATAAATACTCTGGAGGGCTTCACGGTGTTGGTGCTTCCGTTGTAAATGCCCTTTCTGAGTGGCTTATGGTGGAAGTGTATAGAGATGGGAGAATATACAAACAAGAATACAAAAGGGGAGAGCCTGTGTATGAACTAAAGGTGGTAGGCAATACCACAAAGCGCGGTACCAAGGTGGTCTTTAAACCAGACCCAGAGATCTTTGAAACAACAAAGATAAAGTTTGACATAGTAGAAAGACGCATAAGAGAGCTTGCCTACCTTAATCCCGATTGCACCCTTAGGTTAATTGACGAAAGAAGTGGAAAAGACCTTACTTACAGATTTGAAAAAGGAATAGAGGATCTTGTAAAGTTCTTATCTGCCGGTAAAGAACCCCTTTTTGAGGAAACCATAAGGATAAAGGGAGAGAAGGAGGGCATTTATGTAGATATAGCCTTTTCCTACACCAAGGACTATAGGGAAACCTTGGAAAGCTTTGTCAATAACATAAAAACCCAAGAAGGCGGAACTCATGTAACGGGTTTTAAATCTGGGCTTACGAAGGCTGTAATGAAAGTTTTGCCCAATATAAAGCTTCAGAAGGAATTAAAGGAAAGCATAACAGGGGAAGACCTAAGGGAGGGTTTGGTGGCTGTGGTATCCTGTAAGGTGCCCGATCCCCAGTTTGAAGGGCAAACAAAGACAAAGCTTGGCAATCAGAATGTAAAAAATATAGTGGAATCCATAGCTTACGAATATCTTTCCGAATACTTTGATAAAAACCGTGATATTTTCAGGCTTATAGTGGAAAAGGCTGTAGAAGCAGCCTTGGCAAGAGAAGCAGCAAAAAAGGCAAAGGAGCTTGTTAGGAGAAAGTCCCCCTTAGAGGATCTGAGCCTGCCGGGTAAATTGGCGGATTGTTCCGAAAAGGATCCAAGGCTTTGTGAGATCTTTATAGTGGAAGGTGAGTCCGCAGGAGGTTCTGCAAAACAAGGAAGGGACAGAAAAACACAGGCCATCTTGCCCCTAAGGGGGAAGATACTTAACGTGGAAAAGGCAAGGCTTGATAAGGTTTTTTCCAACGAAGAGATAAAAACCATAGTAAGCTCCCTTGGTTGTGGTATAGGCGAAGACTTAGACCTTTCAAAGCTAAGATATCACCGTATTATCCTTATGACAGATGCGGATGTGGACGGCTCTCATATAAGGACTCTCCTTTTAACCTTCTTTTACCGATACATGCCAAAGCTCATAGAAGAAGGACACCTTTACATAGCACAGCCACCCCTTTATAGAGTAAAGAAGGGCAAAAAGGTTCATTATATAAAGGATGACAGAGAATTGGAAACCTTCCTTCTCAAAGCTTTACAAGAGGAAGGCCTTTTAATAGACTGTAGAGGAAACCATTACAAGGGAGAAGAGCTTATAGGTATAATCAAAGGTATAAAAGAGATAGAGGAAAACTACAAAGCTTTGGTCAGAACCAAGGGAGAAGACCTTATAAAAGCCCTTTTACACATAAGGCTAACAGAAGAAGACCTAAGAAATGCAGGTCCTTTAAAGGAAAAGATAGAGAAACTTCAAAGCCTTTTACCACACATGCACATAGATACCCAATACGATAGGCTTGAGGACGCCTACGAGCTCATCTTCAAAGACCCCCACACAGGAAGAAGGGTTATGATAGACGTAAACCTTTTATCTTCCTTGTCCTATAAATCTCTGCTTGAAGGTGCTTCCCTGTGCTTTCCAGTGAAGGTTTATTACGAGAAAAGGGACGTGGACATAGAGAAGATAGAGGATTTCTATACAAAAACAATGGAGCTTGTAAAAGGATCCTTTGAAATTCAAAGGTACAAGGGACTTGGAGAGATGAACCCCGAGCAACTTTGGGAAACCACCATGAACCCAGCCACAAGAAGACTTTTAAAGGTCTCCATAGAGGATGCCGCAGAAGCTGATAGGATATTCTCCATACTTATGGGAGAAAATGTGGAACCAAGAAGGGAGTTTATAGAGGCTTACGCCAAGGAGGTTAGAAACCTTGATATTTAAAAGGATAGTGGTGGGTATAGATGGTTCTGCGGCTGGGTGGAGGGCAAAGGACTATGCCTTTGAACTGGGAGAAAAGCTGTCGGTTCCTGTTGTAGGAGTGCATGTTATAGATAGCAGGCTTTTGGAGGAAAGCTTTTTGGAGGATCTGGCAGGCGTATTGGGCTTTACATACTATATGGGTATCTCTCAAAAGGTAAAGGAATTTTTTGAAAAACAGGCCGATGCCCTTATAGAAGAGTTTTTGACAGAAGGCAGGCAAAGGGGTATAAGAGTATCCAGTTTTCAAACCATAGGGATACCTTATGAAGAGTTGGTAAATCAGGCAGACCCAGAAGACCTTTTGATCATAGGAAGAAGAGGCAAAAGAGCCATAAAGGGCTTTCTTTTAAGCTCTACTGCGGAGGTGGTATCAAGGAGAAGCAAGGCGCCCCTTATGCTTGTGCCCGAAAATAGAAGGGATTTAAAAAAATTCTGCGTTGCCTACGATGGAGGAGATCTATCAAAAAAGGCCCTTTCTTTGGCTTTGGAACTTTCAAAGGTTTATAAAGCTCAGGTTCATGCCCTTTACGTGGGTGAAGAAACAATACCTGTGCCAGGGGATGTAGAGTTGATAGTAGAGGATGGACTTCCGGAGGAGAAGATAATAGCCCACTGTGAAGAAGGGGACATAGATCTCCTTTTTATGGGAGCCTATTCAAAAGGTAAGATAAAGGAGTTGTTTTTGGGAAGTGTTACCAGCTTTGTTATGCACCATATAAACATACCTATGATGTTGGTGAGGTAAAATGGGGAAGCTGTATGTGGTGGCAACGCCCATAGGAAACTTGGCAGACATTACCCTTCGGGCTCTTGAGGTTCTAAAGGAAGTTAACTTTATAGCTTGCGAGGATACAAGAAGAACCCTTATACTCCTTAATCACTACAACATAAAGGACAAAAAGCTAATATCCTACTATGAGCCAAAGGAGAGCGTGCAGGTGCCAAAGATATTAAAGCTTCTTGAAAGGGAGGATGTAGCCCTTGTAAGTGATGCAGGCACCCCTTCCATATCAGACCCAGGCTATAAGCTTATAAGGGCTTGCATAGAAAGGGGTATACCTGTGGAAGTTATACCCGGTCCCAGTGCCCTGTTGACTGCTTTGGTAGGATCTGGCCTTCCCACAGACTGCTTTACCTTCTTAGGCTTTTTACCAAGGAAGGGCTTGGAAAACTTCCTTGAAGATATAAAGATTTACAAGGACACAACCCTTATAGCCTTTGAATCTTCAAACAGACTTATAAAAACTCTACAAACCATGGAAAAGGTTTATGGAGAAAACATACCTTTATGCGTGGCAAGGGAATTGACGAAGATCCATGAGGAGTACATAAGGGGAATATTAAGGGAAGTTTTAGAAGAGCTTCAAAAGCGCCCCGAGATAAAAGGAGAAGTGGTGATCCTTTGGAGGCTGCAGGATGTTAAATCCTGAGATCCTTGAAAAGTGGGATAAGGAGTATTTTTGGCATCCCTTTACCCAGATGAAGGTATATAGAGAAGAGGAGAACCTTATCTTTGAAAGGGGAGAGGGTATATACCTCTACGATATAAAGGGTAGGAAGTTTATAGATGCTATATCTTCCCTTTGGTGCAACGTGCACGGCCACAACCACCCCAAATTAAACAAAGCCCTTGAAGACCAGCTTAAAAAGGTAGCTCATACTACTACCCTTGGCAGTTCCAACGTACCTGCTATACTTTTGGCAAAAAGACTTGTGGATATATCCCCAGAAGGACTTACAAAGGTCTTCTACTCAGAGGATGGTGCGGAGGCTGTGGAAATAGCCATAAAACTTTCCTATCAATATTGGCGCAACAAAGGGGAAAAAAGGAGAGTTTTTATAACCCTTTCGGAAGCGTACCATGGAGATACCCTTGGCTCCGTGAGCTTGGGAGGAATAGACCTTTTTCATGGCACTTATAAGGATCTTCTCTTTGAAACTTTAAAGCTTCCTTCTCCTTACCTATTTTGCAAGGAAAGATACGGAAAACTTTGCGAAGAGTGTAAAGAAGAGCTTTTGAATATGTTGGAAGAACTCTTAAAAAGTAGAGATGATATAGTGGCTGTTAGTCTTGAAGCGGGGATACAGGGGGCTGCTGGCATGCTACCCTTTCCAAGGGGCTTTTTAAGGGGTGTGAGGGAGCTTACTCAAAGGTATGGAGTTCTTATGATAGTGGATGAGGTGGCAACGGGCTTTGGAAGGACAGGAAGCATGTTTTACTGTGAGCAAGAAGGAGTAAGCCCGGACTTTATGTGCCTCGGAAAGGGTATAACGGGAGGCTATCTTCCCCTTGCAGCCACTTTAACCACCGAAGAGGTCTTTAATGCCTTTTTGGGAGAGTTTGGAGAGTTAAAGCATTTTTACCATGGACATACCTATACGGGCAACAACCTTGCCTGTGCGGTAGCTTTGGCTAACCTTGAAGTTTTTGAAGAAGAAAAAACCCTTGAGAAGCTAAAGATAAAGATAGAACACCTTTCTCAAAGGCTTGAAGAATTCTGGGAGCTTTCCCATGTGGGAGACGTGCGCCAGCTTGGTTTTATGGTTGGTATAGAGCTTGTAAAGGACAAAAAAAGCGGAGAAAAGTTTCCTTATGGGGAAAGGACAGGCTTTAAAGTGGCGTATAAATGCAGAGAGAGGGGAGTTTTCTTAAGGCCCCTTGGTGATGTTATGGTTTTGATGCCACCGCTGGTTATAGACATAGAAGAACTTGACTATGTAATAGATACCTTAAAGTGGGCTATAGAAAGCCTTTAATCGCAGGTTTTTAGAAGATTTATACCCTCTTCAAGTCTTTCACCAAGGGCAGACCTTAAAAGATAGCCAAGGGCTATACCACCCTTTGGACTAACGGAAGTTATAACTCCCACCTTTTTCTGGCCCACATAGACAGCCTTTCCCTCTGAAAGGTTATTCCCTTCAAAGAGAGCCAAGACCCTTGCGGGCTTTCCCCTGTAATAGACCCTTGCTATGGCCTCTTGCCCCACATAGCACCCCTTGTTTAAACTTATGGCGTAGTTCAAAAGGCAAGACTCCAAGGGAGAAAAGCCTTCTTTGAGTTCCTTTCCAAGCTTTGGCACCATTCTTAGAATACGTTCGTGCTCAAAATCCTCCTGAGTAATCTTATCCTCCTCTTTTAGGTTTAGCCTTAGATCTTTCCCTATAATATCATAGCCCTCTTGCCTTAGCCTAAAGGGATTATGCACTATAAGAACCTTCTCTATCTGTCTCACTCCATCTTCTACTTCTATACCAAAGGTGGAACTTATAAAGTCCCTTGCCCCTTCTCCAAAAACAAAAACATGTTCCAACTCCAAGGGCTCAAAATACACCTTCATGGAAAGCTTTAGGCGGTTGAATTCCTGTAAAACAAACTCTTTGTCCAAAGGTGTATCCAATAGGTACTCGGAAGGGAGCTTTATCACATAAAACTCCCCTATGGGAAAACCGTTATGCCTTAGCCACAGATTGTAAGTCATAGTGTAATCCTTCATGCCTTTTATGTCGTTGCTTAGGAGATTATGAAGAAAGGCGGTATGCTCTTCTTGTATGCCCTTTATGGATATTTTGCTCTCTTTCCCGTAAACCCTTATCTTGTTGGTGGTCAAACTTATCCATCTCATGGCTTTATATAATCTTAGAATACACGCTTGGTCTTGTATGATTGAGGCTGTTTCAAAAATTCCAATCTAAACATGCCCTTATGCTAAAATTGCAAAGGATGGGCAAAATAACTATATGCTCTAAGCTCATCTTAATTAGCAACAAAGATTTAGCCCTACTAAAAGACCTCATGAGAAGATGGTCCTCTGCTTATAGATGTGCCTACAGAAGACTTTTGGAAGGCAAAAGCCTAAGTGATATAAGCAAAGAACTTCAAAACCTTTTCAGCCTTAACTCAAGATATTCATACTCCGCTGTCATAAAAGCACAGGCTATACTATCTTCTGCTAAAGAAAAAGGCGAAAATCCTAAAAAGGTTATCTTTGGCGGTAGAGCTCTATTTGAGAAACTAAAACAAAAACACATCAATGGAA
>CALIUI010000057.1 GCA_938048815.1 uncultured Aquificaceae bacterium
GATTGAGTTATTGGTTTTGTGCAAGGTGTTGAGTATTATGGATATGTTATATGTGGCTAAGAGTTATGCGTGTTAAAGGTGTGTAGAGTAGTAAGATTGTGGGTGGAGTTTGTTCTGAATATCTTTTTATGCACCAATGCCTGTATAAGCTTGAAAATCTCCGTAGATGTTTTATATTGCTCTCTTAAGGGAGGTTAATCATGAAAAAGCCAGTGATTATATTGGGTCTTTTAGTAAGCCTTTCCTTTTCCCAGCAGATAACCATGAAAAAACCGCCCAAATCTCTTGAAAAGTACTATCCTCCACAGTCTCAAAGGATGGAATTCCTTTCCAACATGCACGCCATGAGTGTTGCCCTCCATGGGATAAACCTCAACATAAACGAAGGCAACTGGGAAAAAGCTCTTGAGTGGGCGAACCAATTAAAAAGGTCCTACGAAGAGTCCTCAAGGATGGTGCCCGAGTGGAAGGACTACTATAAGCCTGCCCTTGCCGATAGCCTTGTTAAGGCAGTCCAATCAAGGAACGTGGATGCAGTTATAAAGGCTTCAAGGGAACTGGGTCAAACCTGTAGCAAATGCCACCAGGACAATCAGGCAGTTGTAAAGCTATACTACCACTTTCCAAGGTACGACAACATACAGGTTGAAGACCCAGTAGAATTGCAAAATCTAAAAACAAAGGACTATATGAAAAAGCTTACTGATTCTATGAAGTCTCTAAGAGTTTTCCTCTTACAGGGCAATGTCTCAAAGGCAAAGGAGCATGGTGAAAACTTTGTGGAAAGGGCAAGGCAGTTAAACACCATATGCACCAAGTGCCACACCTCAAAGGCTTCCATAGAAGCCCTCGCAGGAAAAGATTACCTTACAGCCCTTGATAACCTACAAAAGGCCTTAAGCGCTCCTCAAATAAACAGGGATGTAGTTTTTAGACATATGTCGGAGATAGGTCAATATTGTTATAGGTGCCATAATGTGCACCTTATACCTGCGCTGGTTCAAAATGCTCTAAAGTGATGTATCCAGCAGTAGCATAAGTAAAAGCCCCAAAAGGAAAGCTATGGTAGATTGAGCGTGTTTACCCTCCGCATAAGCCTCGGGGAAAACCTCCTTTGCAGTTATATAAACCATGGCACCGCCTCCAAAGCCTAAGCCAAAGGCAAGCAGGTTTTTAAAGTGTTCAAAGAAAACAAAGCCCGCAAAGGCAAAGAAAGCCTCCAAAAGACCGCTAAGAAAGCCCACCCACAAGGGCATAATTACTTTTCCACTTATCACCATCAAGGGCAAGCTTACCACAAGCCCCTCCGGTATATCCTGAAGAGCTATAGCTATGGAAGTTTTAAATCCTTCCTGAATAGAATAGGCGGAAGCTATGCCTACACTTAGTCCCTCTGGTATATTGTGGATTATTACCGCAAGAACTACAAGGTAAAGCTTATTTATTCTATGTTGGGTCAAACCCTCTTTGCCCTTTAGAGTATGCTCGTGGGGCACAATACCCTCTATAAGAGCCATAACTCCAAAGCCAAAGATTATGCCCAAGGCTACCTTTGAAAAACCACCCAATTCAATGCCCGGCAGTATTAGGCTGGTAAAGCTTGCCACCAACATAACACCACCTGTAAAGGCTAAGCTGGTGCTTATACCTACAAAGGACCTTTTAAAGACAACCGCCAAAAAGCTTCCTAAAAAGGTTCCAAGGAGTAGAAAAAGGGAAATAAAGATTATGTTCATCCCAAAAGGTCGGAGACCTTAAAAAGAGAATAAACCTTTAAACCTTCCCTTTCTAAGCTTTCCCTTCCGCCCTCTTCCCTATCCACCACCGCATAGACCCCTATCACCTCGTACCCCTCCCTTTTACAGGCAGAGACTGCCTTTAGGGCAGACGCTCCAGTGGTTATAACATCCTCAAGGACCACCACCCTATCACCCGCCTTTAAAAGCCCTTCCACCTGCCTTCCTGTGCCGTGGGCTTTGGGCTCCTTTCTTACCACAAAGGGCTTTATATAATCACCCTCAAGGTGGGAAACCATGCTTATGGCATAGGCTATGGGGTCGGCTCCCAAAGTTAGACCACCAACCCCGTCGGGCTTTAGCTCCTTTATCCTTTGATACATAACCTTACCAAGCATATACAGGCTTTTGGGCTCAAAGGTTATCTGCTTTAGGTCTATGTAATACCTGCTTAGCTTACCAGAAGATAGTTTAAATATGGGCTCGGAAGCCACCTTCAAAGACCTTTCCTTTATTAACTCCCTTAAAGTTTCCAACTCAGACATTGTCCTTTAGCTTTTCCTTGGCGTACTCCATCAAGCCACCAGCCCTTAGGATTGCCATAAGAGTCTCAGGAAACCTTGTAGCTTTGTATTCTTTACCCTTTGTAAGGTTCCTTACTATGCCCTGCTCTAAATCCACTTCAACCTCATCCCCGTGTTCTATCTCATCCACAGCCTGTGGAGCTTCTACTATGGGAAGCCCTATGTTTATAGCATTGCGGAAAAAGATCCGAGCAAAGGACTTGGCAATAACCACGGGCACGCCCGCATACTTTATGGCAATGGGAGCATGCTCTCTTGAAGAGCCAGAGCCAAAGTTCCTACCTGCCACTATAATGTCCCCCTCTTTGTGTTCCTTTGCAAAGTTTGGATGCTCCGAGTCCTCCATTGCATGCTGGGCAAGCTCATAAGGATCAGAAGTGTTCAAATACCTGGCGGGGATTATCTGGTCTGTATCCACGTTATCTCCAAACTTCCAAACTTTACCCTTTACGATCATGAAAAAATTATAACCTATCCCTTTACTACAACCCTTACAATTCTATCCTCCCCTAAATCCCATCTTTTCTTTGCCCTTTGGTCAATTCTACTTAGAGGTATATCCCTTTCCTCTATGCGGTCGTAAAAGACCTTGCCCTCTTTTGTGGCAAGCATAAGCTCTATGGAAGCCTCCAAGGGTATAACATCCATCAAGCTTTCCCTCCCAGAGCCCAATAGGTTTATACCCTTTGTCATCCTTCCCCTTTGGGGCACTTCTTCCACGGATATCTTTTTAATACCACCCTCCTCTGTTATTACCAGTAGATATTTAGCCTTTCCAAGAGCCCTTATACCCACCACATGGTCCTTTTCCTCTACCTTTATACCTTGAACACCCTTTGAACCCGTGGTTGCCGGTGGCACATCGCTTACCGGAAATCTCAAAAGCCTGCCTTTGTGAGTAAAAAGTAAAAGATCTCCCTCTTCTGGCGCCTGTATTAGTTTGACCACTTGGTCATCCTCTTGGGAAAACTTTATAATCTGCATACCCTGCGATCTATATTCAAAATCTACAAGGGGTATTTTTTTCACATAGCCCATCTTGGTCGCCAGTAGGATCCTTCCATCCACATGGGACCTTACAAAGGCTCCTATAATTTTTTCATCTTCTTCTTTCAAAGAAAGAAGACTACCCTTTAAAGCCTGGGAGCCCGCTATCCAATAAACCCTTCCCTTGTTGGAAACCATAAAAAGACCACTTGTAAAGGGAACTTCCAAAAGATCAACAATCTCTTCTCCCTCTTCCATCTCCTCCACCGGTGATACTTTGCCCTTTGCATAAACCAAAACGCTAAGGCTACCCTCCTCTTCCAGATGTATAGCTTCCACCAAGCTTTTTCTTGGAGATGAAAAACCTTTAGATAATTCTTGCATTTCCTCTATAAGGACCTTTACTCTCTCTTCTTCCTTTTCCACAAGCCTTGTATAGTAGTCTATCTTTTCCCTTAGTTCTTTTTCCTCTTCTTCAAGCTTGTTTCTCTCAAGGGATGTTAATCTTTGAAGTTTCATATCAAGCACAGCATTGGCTTGGGCTTGGGTAAGCTTATAGTTGTTTATAAGCTTTTCTCTGGCACTTTGCACGTCAGAAGAGCCTCTTATGTCCTCTATGACTTTATCAAGGTTTTTTAGGGCTACCAAAAGACCCTCCACTATATGCAACCTTTCCTTTGCTTTTGAAAGGAAAAACTTAGACCTTCTTAAAATAACCTCAAGTCTATGGGCTATAAACTCCTGAAGTAGGGTTTTTATTCCTACAAGCTTTGGTTCTCCCCCTACAAGTACTACGAAGTTTATGGGAAAGTTTTTCCTAAGGGCTGTATGTTTGTATAGCTTTTCTAATACTTTGCTGCCTTCTGCATCTCGCTTCAACTCCACCACTATCCTTATACCTTCTTTGTCTGATTCATCCCTTATATCGGATATCTCCCTTAGCTTGCCTTCCCTTGCCAATTCTGCCATACGTTTTATAAGTTCCGCCTTGTTTACCTGATAGGGTAGTTCTGTGATCACTATCTGCTCTTTGCCACCAGAAAGCTTTTCTACATGAGCCTTTGCTCTTATCTTTACCTGTCCCCTTCCCTTTTCATAGAAATCTATTAGCTCCTCGTAGTTTTCTATTATGCCTCCCGTAGGAAAGTCTGGTCCCTTTATGTATTTCATTATTTCCTTGGTGCTTAAGTCGGGGTTTTTTGCAAGCTCTATAAGCGCTTGACAGACTTCCTTAAGGTTGTGGGGTGGTATGGAAGTGGCAAGCCCAACGGCTATACCGCTTGCGCCGTTACACAAAAGGTTTGGGAATTTTGCGGGTAATACAGAAGGCTCAAGGGTGGAGCCATCAAAGTTGGGAACAAAATCCACCGTATCCTTGTCTATGTCCTCAAGGAGTTTTACGGCATATTTGGAAAGCTTTGCCTCTGTGTACCTCATAGCTGCGGGCGGATCTCCATCTACAGAACCAAAATTACCCTGCCCTATGATAAGGGGATAGTTCATGTTAAAGTCCTGAGCCATACGCACAAGAGCTTCATAGACCGCCTGATCTCCGTGAGGATGGTAGTACCCAAGCACCGCACCCACTATCCTGGCACTTTTTACAAAGGGCTTTTCTGGGTATAGGCCCATATCATGCATGGCGTAAAGGATCCTTCTTTGCACGGGCTTTAGACCATCCCTAACATCTGGGATAGCCCTGCCCACGATGACGGACATGGCATAGTCTATGTAAGACTGCTTTACCTCTTCTTCTATGGGAACCGTGATGATCTCCATGGGTATCTGAAATATTATAAGGGTAGTTCGTGAAACATCACAAAGAATTTAAAATTCTGGTAGTTCAGGCTTCCAGCCTGTCCTTTATCGCAGGCAAGGATGCCGCGCTACCGATAAAAAGGGGAATTTCTCACAGGGATATTAGAAAGGATAAAGCTATTGGCAAAAAAAGAATAGGATACAGGTTATAGAAAATCCATCTCACACATCTACCATAGGTATGTTAAAATATTCATCACGACCCATGCATACAAAAAATTTAGCAAGCGCCTATGTGATAGCCCGCAGGGGCTTGGGATTAAGGG
>CALIUI010000058.1 GCA_938048815.1 uncultured Aquificaceae bacterium
GATAGAAAAGCACTATATAAGCTTTCCCAACAGCTTGGCTTTTTACAGCACCTACAAACTTACAAAACTTTTGAAAAAGGAAAAGCCCCAAGTACTAATAGCCAACAATGGAAAGGAATACCTAAACGCCCTTATCTCCGGGTTGAATTTGTAGGATACACCAAAGAGGTAGAAAAGTACTATCATTGGTGGGCTCTGACGTTGGAAGCATAAAGGAAGCCATCCTTGAGGAGGAAAACGGCTATGTATTTAGGGCGGGGGGTATAGAGGACCTTTTCCAAAAGATGTTAAGAGCTTCCCAAGGATGGGAAAGGCTATCCTTGAACTCTCTAAGGCTGTATAGGGATAAGTTTTCCAAAGAAAAGGTTATGGAGAGCTTTTTACAAGCTTTGGAGGGAATTCTGTAAGCTTATAATATTTACTGATGAGCCTTTGGTTTATGAAGCCTGTTAAGATTATTTGCGGTTTAACCTGTAGAGGTCTACCGCATACGCCCAAAAATCATGAAGAATTGAGGCACGCATCCACGTAGCTATAAACTCCATTGGGCGAAGATTTAACCACCAATTGCCCTGGCGTATTTCCGCACCCCAAATCGTTGGGCGGAATCATAAAAACATTACCTACTAAAAAGGTCCTCCAACCATGACCTTTCAAAGCACTTCATACCCTCTTCGTAAGTCTGGCTTTTCTCAAGACAGGATTTTATACCATCAAGCCTTTTTAATCCAAGGCTTTTACACAAGCTCCAAAAGTATCTGCAGTAATTTTTGTCTTTAAGGGGATTTGTGGAGCAATCCCTTTCTTGAGATAGGACAGGGGGAGAAAGTAGAAAAAGTAATAAAAGAGCTTTTTTCATACGCCGACTTTGAGTAGTTTTTTATACCTTTCCCATTCCTCTGGAAACTTTTTCATGGTTTGCCTGATAAGCCTGCCTACCACTGCACCAAGACCGCATATGGAAGTGGGTTGAATATGGGAATTGACAAAATCAAAGGCTTCCCAGTCTTTTTGATTGGCTTCATGATGGATTATTCTCTCAAGAAGATAAGCTTGTTCTTTGCTTCCCACTCTGCAAGGGGTACATTGGCCACAGCTTTCATGGGCATAAAACTCTGCTACCAAAAGACAAACCTTGACTATATCGTCCTCCTCTGTAAGCACTATAACGGTGCCCGTTCCGCCAAAGCCAAAAGGTGAGTAGTCCATTGGGGTGTCAAGCTCTTCCGAAGAGAAACAATCCAAAGCTCCAGAAAATACTGCCTTTACCTTTTTATTTCCAATAGTTCCCCCTGCATACTTAAAGATAACCTCCCTCAGGGTGGTGTTCATGGGAAGTTCATAAACACCGGGCTTTTTCACCTTTCCGCTTACAGGGAAAAGCTTTGGACCGGGGTAATCACTGGGACCTATGTATTTATACTCCTCCCAGCCCATGCCCACTATAAGGGGAATATTACAAAGGGTTTCTACATTATTTACCACTGTGGGCCTGCCAAAAAGACCATACTGAACAGGAAAAGGTGGCTTTATCCTGGGAAAGCCCCTTTTACCCTCAAGGGATTCTATTAGAGCGCTTTCTTCGCCGCATATATAGGCTCCTGCACCCCTTGCCACGTATATTTCAAGGTCAAAGCCAGAGCCAAGGATATTTTTACCTAAAAAGCCCTTCTTTTTGGCTTCCTCTATGGCATCCCTTAGAATATAATAGCCCGCTGGATATTCTCCCCTTATATATATAAAGGCTTGGTTTGCGCCTATGGCATAGGCAGATATGATCATGCCCTCTATCAAAAGATGAGGATCTCTTTCTATAAGGATCCTGTCTTTAAAGGTTCCGGGCTCTGATTCATCTGCGTTGCATATAAGATATCTTGGTGCGGGGTTTTGGACTGCAAACTTCCATTTTTTGCCCGTTGGGAAACCAGCACCACCCCTTCCCCTCAACTGACTTTTATCCACCCACTCTATTATCTCCATAGGGTCCATTTTTAAAGCCTTTTCCAAGGCTTGATAGCCACCATCTTTTAGATACTCTTCTATGGTATGTACCTTGGGCTTTTTTGCCCTCTTTAAAAGTAGGTTAAGGGTTGTCTCTGCGTATATGTTAGGCATAATGGGATAGGATCTCATGGAGCTTCTCCTTTGATTCAAATTTATAGGTATCGTTATCTACCATAAAACAAGGAGCTTCGGAACATGCCCCTATACACTGAACGCCTATAAGCTTAAACTTTCCATCCCTTGTGACCTCTCCTAAGGATATACCAAGAATCTCTTTTATTGCCTTTAGAACTTCGGAGGATCTCATAAAGCCACAAACAACGCTTATACATACCCTTATGCTATGTTTGGCGGGCTCACCCCTATCAAACATATCATAAAAGGATACAACCCCATCCACATGACTAAGGGGCAAATCTAAAAGCTTTGCCAACTCTTCAAGGGCAAAGTTTGGTATATGACCGTAATAATCCTGTATTTCATGGAGACAAAGAAGTATAGATTGCTCCTTTCTTGGGAAATACTCCATGTGTTCCTTTAGTTTTTCCTTTAACTCTTCTGGAAGCATAGCCATTAGATTACCACCTCATCGCTAAAAATAATATGAGGCATATCAGCTTTAATTATACCCCTTTCTATGCCCAACTGTAGCAGAAGTTTTACCGCCTGTCTACCTTCTTCTCCATAGTCCAAAGTTCTTTGATTTACATACATGCTGACAAACTTCTCCGTCCTTTCTTTGTCCTCCTTTATATCCCTTGCATAGTTCCTTGCAAATTCAAGGGCAGATTCTTTATTCTCAAGGGCATACTTTATGCTTTCCCTCATAAGCCTTTCCATCTTCTTGATAACATCCAATCCAAGGTCTTTTCTTATCACATTACATCCCAAAGGTAAGGGCAAGCCTGTTTTTTCCTTCCACCACTCTCCAAGGTCTATAACCTTTTTGAGTTTTTTGTCCACATAACTAAGCTGGCCTTCATGGATTATCAACCCCGCATCCACATAACCCTTTTCCACAGCCTCCAAGATGGTATCAAAAGGCATAACCACTTCTTCGAAATCTGGTTGGTAAAGTTTTAAAAGGAGGTAAGCGGTGGTAAGTTTTCCGGGTACTGCTATTCTCTTACCCTTCAAAGTATTTAACTCTTCTTTTGAAACTACCAAGGGGCCATAACCTTCACCTACACTGCCACCACTGGGAAGCACCAAGTACTTATCTGCCACATAAGGATAAGCATGGAAAGAGATTGCGGAGACCTCATAGGTTCCTTTTAGGGCTTCTCTGTTTAAAGTTTCTATGTCTGCAAGCACGTGCTGTATTCGAAGTCCCTCTGTGTCAATCTTGCCACTGGTTAGGGCATAAAACATAAAGGCATCATCAGAATCTGGGCTATGGGCTATCCTTATTACCATGTCTTTTCTCCTTAAAAAGCTCTGGAAGTTTTAAAATATAGGCATAGACCCTTTTCCATTTAGACCACTCCATTGCAGGGATAGCACCTCCATAGATTTTCCCACCTTCCAAGCTTTTGGAAACGCCCGCCTTTCCTGTTATGATAGCCTTGTCGCCGATTTCCACATGGTCTGCCACACCTACTTGACCTGCCAAGATAACCCCTTTGCCAGTCTTTACACTACCCGCTATGGATACGTGGGAAACTATAATGTTCTCCTCACCTACATAACAGTTATGACCTATCTGCACAAGGTTGTCTATCTTTGTATTTTTCCCTATGGTAGTTTCATCTATCAACGCCCTGTCTATGCATGAGTTTGCACCAATTTCTACAAGATCCTCTATAACAACTTTCCCTATATGGTTTAGCTTCAAAATACCCTCCTCTCCTATGTAATACCCAAAGCCGTCCGCTCCTATAACAGAACCGCTATGGATCCTTACACTCTCTCCTATAACACAGTATGGATATATATGCACACCACTAAAAAGCACGCTGTTTTTACCTATCTTTACACCCTCTCCTATATAACAAAAGGGATAAACCTTTACACCATCTTCCAAAACCGCACCCTTCCCCACATAAACAAAGGGACCTATATAAACATCCTTACCTATATGTACCCCTTCCTCTATGTGTGCCTTTGGTGATATGCCCGTGGGGTGTCTTTCGGGGTAAAAAAGGCTCAGAAACTTGGCAAGGGCAAGCCTTACATCCTTTACCTTTATATAATTGGGAAAATCCGCCTCTTGAGGGAGCACCAAGGCTACTTTTAAGCCCCTTAAGGCTTCTGCTTCCTTTGGACTTTGGCAAAATATAAGGCTGTTTTCCTTTGGCTTTTGTGGAGAAGAAAGGGAAAGGACTTCAAAATTACCATCACCAAAGAGCTCACCCTCCAAAAGCTCTGCCAATCTATGAAGCTTCATTTTTCGGAGTCAAGCCTTTGTATTACCTCCTTTGTTATATCAATCTCTGGAGACATATACACAAAGGCGGAACAATCAAGAATGCCAGTAAAACCTTGCCTTTTGGCTATATCTTCCCCTATAGCCTTTACCTTGTCTATTATCTGCTGCTCCATATTGCCCTTGATCTCCAAAAGTTCTCTTTGAGCCTTCTGTTGCAATTCCATACCTTCCGCCTCCAACTTCTGGTACTCTTTTATCCTTTGCTCTCTCACGCTTTGGGATATGGCTCTGCTTTCTATCTGTTTCTTTAGATCCTCAAGTTTTTTGTTGATCTGGTCGAGCCGTTTTTGGTATTCTTCAACCTTTGACCTTAGCTGGGCTTCCTTTGCCTTTACTATTTTAGATTCAGAAAGGATCCTATTGGGGTCAATGCAGGCAAACTTCTGCTGGGCAAGGGCCACGTTTCCAACCAACAAAAGGGCAAAAAGATATTTTCTCATAATATCCTCCTCTCTCTATGATAGCATACTTAAACCACCTTTTCCATAATGTACGTAGGCTTTAGTCTTTTCTTTACCACCTCTTGGTTTACCACCACCTTTTTGACATCCTTTAGAGATGGCAGTTCAAACATAACATCCAACATAAGCTCTTCCATTATTGCCCTAAGACCTCTTGCTCCTGTTTTTCTTCTTATGGCCTCTCTTGCTATCTCCACAAGGGCATCCTCTGTAAATTCAAGCTCCACGCCCTCCATTTCAAAGAGCTTCTTGTACTGCTTTACAAGGGAATTCTTAGGCTCTATTAAGACCCTTACTAAGTCCTCTTCTTTGAGTTCATCAAGAACCGCTATAACGGGCAACCTTCCCACAAATTCTGGTATAAGGCCAAAGTGTACAAGGTCATCCACTTCAACAAAATGCAGAGGGTTTTCTTCGCCTTCAAACCTCTTTATGTCCGCCTCAAAACCTACCACAGACTTGCCAAGCCTGCGCTTAACTATCTCATCAAGGCCCACAAAGGCTCCACCACATATAAAGAGAATATCTGTTGTATCCACCTGTATAAACTCTTGATGGGGGTGCTTTCTACCACCTTGGGGGGGTACGTTGGCTATGGTGCCTTCCAGGATTTTTAAAAGGGCCTGTTGAACACCTTCACCAGAGACATCTCGGGTTATAGAGGGGTTTATACCAGACTTTTTAGCTATCTTATCTATTTCATCAATATAAACTATACCCTTTTGAGCTTGTTTAACATCATAACCACAGTTTTGTAGAAGTCTCACAAGCACATTCTCCACGTCTTCACCTACATACCCCGCCTCCGTTAAAGAGGTGGCATCCGCTATAGCAAAGGGCACATCAAGGATCTTTGCCAAGGTTTTTGCCAATAGCGTTTTGCCAGAACCCGTTGGACCTATAAGAAGTATGTTGCTTTTTTCTATTTCTACGTCATCAAAGGAAAGCCCAAGCTCCTTTGCACTTATTCTTTTGTAATGATTATAAACGGCAACCGAAAGGACTTTTTTTGCTCTCTCTTGGCCTATAACATACTTGTCAAGCTCTTGTTTTATCTCCTCTGGCGTGGGTATCTCCTTGGAAATATGCTTATTTAGCTGTTTTTTCTGCTCCTTTATTATGGCATTGCAAGCTTCCACACACCTATCACATATAAAGGTGTCATTGGGTCCCGCTATAAGCACCAAAACTTCATGGCTTGGACGCCCACAAAAAGAACAATGATTTTCTTTGTTTTTCTTTGGCATATTAACTCCTTTTCTCTATGACCTTGTCCACTAACCCATACTCCATAGCTTCAACGGCAGACATAAAGTAGTCCCTTTCCACATCCCTTTCAATCTTCTCTAAGGGTTGCCCTGTGTGTTTTGCAAGTATTTCATTAAGTATATTCTTTATCCTTTTTATCTCCTCCGCGTGGATGATTATATCCGTTGCCTGTCCTGATATTCCTCCAAGGGGTTGGTGGATCATTATCCTTGAATGGGGCAAAGCATACCTTTTGCCTTTGGCGCCAGCAGCCAAAAGAACAGCACCCATAGATGCCGCCTGACCTAGGCATATAGTAACCACATCGGGCTTTATGTATTGCATAGTGTCGTATATTGCCATGCCGGCAGTTACAGAGCCACCGGGAGAGTTTATGTAAAGGTATATATCCTTATCGGGGTCTTGGGCTTCTAAAAAGAGGAACTGGGCAACTATCAAGTTTGCCACATGGTCGTCAATGGGATAGCCAAGGAGTACTATTCTGTCCTGTAAAAGCCTTGAGTATATATCATAAGCCCTTTCACCCCTTGGCGTTTGTTCTATAACTATGGGAACAAGCTGATCAAGTATTTTCATCCTTTTCCTCCTTTTCCTTTACCACCGCCTTTGAAACTATATCATAAAAAGCCTTTTCCCTCTTTATATCTTCCTCCAATACATGAAGCAATCCTTCCCTTTGGAAAAACTCCTTTAACTCTTGGACAGACCTTCCATACTGTTGGGAGATTTCTTGTAGCTTTTTCTCCATTTCATCCTCTTGAACTTGTATGTTTTTTTCCAAGGCATACTTTTCAAGGATAAGCCTTAGCTTTACGTTGGAGTGAGCTTGCGGAGCAAGCTCCTGAGCCAAAGACCTGTAGTCAACGTACTTGGGATCTATTCCCCACTGAGAAAGGGCTGAAACCCTTATCTGTACCAGATGGGAAATCTCTCTTTGTACCAAGGTTTGGGGCACATCAAAGTTATGCATCTGTATAAGCTTTTCGGCTACTGCCTCTTCAACCAAAGCCTTTCTTATATCTTCAAGCTCTGCTTTTACCTCTTCTCTTACCTTCTCCTCTGCCTGCGTCCAAGTTTCTCCAAGCCCAAGCTCCTTGGCAAAGTCATCGGTAAGCTCGGGAAGATGTTTTTCCTTTACACTCTTTATCTTTATCTCCACCCTTGCCTTCCCGGCGGGCTCACCCTCCTCGTCATAAAGGGTAAGACTGTCAATTACAAAGCTATCTCCTTCCCTTTTACCTAGGAGCTCCTTCTCTATTTCTTCCCTAAAAGTCTTTGCGCCAAGTATGCCAGAAGTTTCTCCTTCTGTGGTTTCGCCACTTTCCAAATCTTCCACCTTGTAGTCTATGACTACCAGATCCCCTTCCCTTATCTCCCTTTCTACAGGTTCCCATATAACATGTTCCTCTAGGATCTCTTCAATTCTTTCCTTTACAAGGTCCTCATTGAACTCCATTTTTTCTATTTCCACTTCAAGCCCTTCAAGGTTTGCCAATTCAAACTCCGGCGGCACTTCAAAGGAGACGCTGTAGTTAACCTTTTGTTCAAGCTCCTGAAGCTTAACCTCCTCGAGATATACATCCGCCACAGGCTTTAAACCACTTTCCCTTATGGCACTTTCAAGGGTAGCGTTGGCTACCTTTTTACCAACCTCTTCTTCTATATATTCTTTAAACTTCGCCCTTATTATCCACATGGGGGCTTTACCCCTTCTAAAGCCTTCCACCTGTGCATTCGCTTTTAGATACTCGTAAACTTCGTTTAGAGCAGATTTTACTATCTCGCCTTCCACTTCCACTTTAAGGCTTTTAAACAATCCCTGCTTGTCCTCTACACTGATTTTCATGCAAACCTCCTTATCTTGTGGTGCGGGTGGAGGGAGTTGAACCCTCACGGGCTATGCCCACAGGATCCTAAGTCCTGCGCGTCTGCCAGTTCCGCCACACCCGCTGGAATATATAATTATAACTCAGATGGTTCCTAATGCCTCCAAAACCTTATAAGAGGCGAAAGGCTATAAAGCTATGAACCTTTGTAGCCCAATCTGCAGCAACCCAAGCGCCCAAAAGGCTACCACTTAGCAGGTTTAACACCACGTATAAGTTTTCCCAAAGCAAACTAAAGGGAATAACAGCAAGGCTTGAGAAAAAACTGGAAGAAACCACAGCAAGACTTACCGCCTTGTTTATTATGACAGCCTGCAAGGGGAGAAAATCAAAGAGTTTTAGAAGAAAGGGAAGCCTAAACTCCGCCCCGCCAAGTCCTATAAAGTAAAAAAGCCCACGAGAAAAGCTAAGAAATTCTTGTAAATTCCCATTTTTATAATTTTAAGGCGTTTGTGTATAAATCTTCAAAAGGGCTACAATCAACAACTTAAAGAGAGTAAATTTTCAGTTCATAAATTTGCCGATTGGCTTCTCAGACAGAAATGTCAAAAGTTTACTTGAAATTCCTTTTACAGATTTATTTACCAAAGCCGCCTCCAGCCTGTTTTTTATCGCAGGCAAGGATGCCTGCGCTACCGATGAAAAGGGAATTTCGCACCCGGCGTACCCTGAAGAATTATAAGTTATACACATTGAGTGGGCGTTTATCCACAGAACTCATTTACTCAAAGGTTAAAGCCTTGGTAGTTCGTTTTTCTGCAGGCAGGGATTTCTGCTTCTTCCTATCGTGTGATATGCTTATATTTTTATATACTAAAATTAACTCAGCTTATGCCTGCATAAGAATTTTTTATTGTAATCTTTATCAGATAGGCTAATATTAAACCTTGATGGTAAGGTTGCTTTTTATGATCCTTGCAAGTTTGTCTTTGTCCTTAGCTAACTGGTATGTTGAAGTAAAAGGGGGCTTTGAAGCTGCCAAAAGGGAAAACAAGCTGGTAGCCCTTTACTTCTATAGTAATTACTGCCCTTACTGTGCCCAGATGGAAGAATTTACCCTTAATCAGGAAGAAGTACAGAACAAACTAAAAAACTTTGTGGTGATAAGTTTAAACATATCCTCCGATGAGGGCAGTAAATGGGCAAGAAGGTTGGGAGTTCCCGGCACCCCCACCATAGTTTTTTATGACCCAAAGGAGGAAAAAGCCCTTGGTGCCCTCTTTGGTAGCAGGTCAAGAGGAGAAGTTATAAACTTTATCAATGGAGTGTGTAAAAAAGCTAACAAGGTATGTTAAAAACCTTAAAGGAGGTATAAACCATGGACAGGAGAAAGTTTTTAACCCTATCGGCAGTAGCAGTTATGGGGCTAACCCTTGCCCCAGCCTTTAAGCCAGCCTTTGGCGCCACAAAGCTTGAGGAGGAAATCCAAAAAAGGCTTGGAGTACAGCTATCCCAGGTCAAAGAGGTAGCGGAGATAAAACTCACCGCTCCCACCATAGCAGAATCTGGCGCCAACGTGCCCATAACGGTAGAATCCACCATCCCAATAGAACAGGTGGAAAGGCTCTACATCTTTGTAGACAAAAACCCAATCCCTTGGGTAGCAGACGTTAGCCTTACTCCTATGAATGGGCAGGTGTTTTTCTCTACAAGGATAAAGATGGGAGAAACCTCCAACGTAAGGGCGATACTTAAGCTAAAGGACGGCTCTTATGTAATGGCTACAAAGGAGGTCAAAGTAACCGCAGGCGGTTGTGGATAATTAAAAACTCTTATAAAGGAGGTGGAATATGGCAGTAGGAGCAGGTATATTGCGTGTGCCAAAAGAAGCAAAAAAGGGAGAGATAGTAAGGGTACAAATGGTAATTACCCATCCCATGACACCAGCAAGAAAGGACCCTCAAACAGGTCAAGAGGTGCCAGCCCATCACCTTACAAAGCTTGACCTATTCTTTAACGACAAGCTTGTAAGCAGTATAAACATGGCTGCGGGTGTAAGCGCCAACCCCTTTATGGCTTTGACCCTCAAGGTGGAAGAGAGTGGTGTGGTAAAGATAGCTTACGAGGACAACAAGGGAGGCAAGTGGGAAAAGACGGCGGAGATAAAAGTCTCCTAAGGAGAGGAAGCAATGAATAAAAAACTTCTGTTGGGAGTTTTTACCTGCGGTGCCCTCGCGGGCATCCTTTTATCTACAAAGGCTTTTGCTCAGGTGGAGGGTGAGTTGTCTCCGGAAGAGGAGATAAGGCTTGTTCAAGAGTTCAACCGCATGCTTGCGGAGGGTATAAACCCTGGGGAAGTTTGGTACGAAGTAGGCAAGGAAGCCATAAAGAAGTACAACCTTGATAAGTGCGACCTGGGGCTTGGTCCCGGCGTGTTTAAGGGCGCTGCGGCTCAGTTGCCAAGGTACTTTGCAGATGCAGGCAAGGTTATGGACCTTGAGACAAGGGTTGGGTGGTGTTTGCAAAAGTACGCAGGTATGACCCAAGAACAGGTTTTAAAGTTTGTCCGCCAATGCTGGGGCAAAAGCGGAAACTGTGTTAGCGAGTATGATGGCATAATCATGTACCTCACCATGGAATCCAACGGACATAAGATAAAGGTAAATCTAAAAGACCCAAAGGTTAAAAAGATGTACGATATGGGAAAGAAGGTCTACTATGCAAGGCTTGGTTCGTGGGATTTTAACTGTGCCACCTGCCACGCAGGACAGAAAGAGGTTAGAATAAGAGCCACAAGGCTTTGGAGTGCAGACAGACCCGGTGAAGCAGGCAATGCAGTTTCCATCTTTCCCAAATACTTGGTAAGGTGGGGTATGCCTATGAGCATGCATTACAGGTATGCGGAATGTATAAGGCAGATGAGATGGCCCGAGTTTATACCACACTCAGACCTTGGAGTGGCTTTATCCACTTACCTGTACGGCTTGGCTAACGGCACAGAGATAAAAGCACCGGGCATAGGGAGGTAGAAGATATGAAAAGGTTGTTGATCTTTGCAGTAATATCTGGAGCTTTGATAGGTGTAGTTGAAGCCCAGCAAAAAAAGGCTAAGACCGAAAAGGAGAGCGTAAAAGAGGAAGAGGTCCTAAAGGTTTTAAAGGATGGTCTTTCCCAAGATCCAAGGTTCGCTTGGAAGATACAGCAGGACGAAGCCCAAAGGATATGCTCCCAATATTCAAGCAGGGAAGAGATGCCCGCACAGGCTATTCAAAGGGTGATCCAACTTAGCCAATCGGAAATAAGGTATCCCCAGTGGGGCATATACATGGGAGATTGGAAAGAAGGTAAAAAGCTTGTGGATTCTCCAAGGGGGGGAAGGTTTGCCAGCTACGGTTTTTCCGATAAACCCACCGACAAGGGAGGAAACTGTTATGCATGCCATTTGATAGAAAAGGGGATGCCCGGTGGAACCATGGGTCCAAACCTTTACCAATATGGCAAAAGGTGGGACATAACCAAAGAAAATATGAACACGCCAGAAGGAATTGAAAAGATAAAGGCCGTATATAACATCATCTACAACTCTTGGTCTGCTTTTCCTTGCTCTTCCATGCCGAGGTTTGGATACCACGGAAACCTCTCGCCGGAAGATGTGGCAAACATAGTAGCATACCTTTTACATCCAGAATCTCCTGTGAACAAGTAGTCTATTGAGGGGCTTTGCTCCCTATCCTTTAAATTAAGGAGGTAAAAAATGAACCTTAGTAGAAGGGAGTTTATAACCTACTCCAGTATTGCCCTTTCTTCCCTTGCCTTTGATCCCTACTCCTTTGCAAAAAGACCTGTTAGTCTTGAAAGGCTTATGGAGTTTAAACCCTATGGGAACTTGACCCTTGTATTTACCAGTGATATACACGGGCATTTAAAGTCCATGTATTTTGCAGAACCCATGAACCTTTTGGCTCCAGAGTCCTTAAGAGGTACGCCCGGATACTTGGCTGGCATGGACTTTTTAAGGTATTACAACATAAAGCCCGGGTCTGTGGAAGCCTATATGGGTTCGTGCGTAAGCTTTATAAAGCTTGCAAAGATGTATGGTATGACGGGGGGAGCTCCACAGCTTGCCACGGTTATAAAAACCATAGTCAATGAGAGGGGCAAGGATAAGTGCCTTGTATTAGATGGCGGAGATACATGGGCAACCTCTGGCATAGCTTTGAAAACGGAAGGGCTTGCCCTTGTGGATTGGCTTAACTACGTGGGATATGAGTATATGGTTGCCCACTGGGATGTAACCATAGGAAAGGAGAAGTTTTTAGACATTGTAAAAAACAAGCTAAAAGCAAAGTTTATCTCTTATAACATCACCGAAGAGCCCTTTGGGGATTTAGTGTTTCCACCCTACGATGTCGTAGAAAAAAATGGAGTCAAGATAGGTATCATAGGAAGCTCTTTTCCCTTTACACCTTTGGCAAACCCAAGGAAATTTACAGAAGGTTGGAGCTTTGGTGTAAGGCCCGAAGAACTCCAAAGGTATGTAAAGGAGCTAAAAGATCAGCACAAGGTAGACCTTGTTATACTGCTATCCCACGATGGACTGCCCTTAGACATAGCCCTTATGAAGATAGTAAAGGGTATAGATATAGTTATATCAGGGCACACCCACGATATAACACCTGTGCCCGTTAAAGTGGGAGACACTCTTATAATATCTCCCGGGTCCCATGGCAAGTTTGTGGGTAGGATGGACCTTGATGTAAGGAATGGCAAAATACAGGGCTATAGGTTCAAGCTTATACCGGTGCTTTCTGATGTAGTTCCAGAGGACAAGGGAGCTAAGGAAATTGTCAAGAAATGGTACGAGCCCTATGAGAAGGAGTTTAACACGGTGATAGGCACCGCAAGAACCATGCTGTATAAGAGGGACACGGTTTATAGCACATGGGACAGGCTTATAGGTGAAGCCCTTGCTGATTATTACCATGGCGTTGATGCAGTAATGTCCTTGGATGTGGGGACATCTCCCGGATATAGATGGGGTACTACAGTTCTGCCAGGGCAGAAGATAACAATAGAGCACGTATATGATGTACTTGGCCTAACCTATCCAGAGGTCTTTATAATGAAGAGAAAGGGAAGAGACCTTTTGATTTTGTGGGAGGATGTGGCGGACAATGTGTTTAATCCCAATCCTTTATATCAGCAGGGTGGTGATATGTCAAGGATATACGGCGTGGAATATACCCTTAAGATAAACGCCAAACAGGGAGAGAGGATAAGGGATGTAAAGATAAAGGGCAAGCCCTTAGAATTAGACAAGGAATACCTTGTGGCTGTATATGGAGGACCACCACCCATAGGAGTAGAGCCCGAGAAGAAAAACATAAGGGATATTGTAATAGAATATATCAGAAAGAAAAAGGATGTAGTTGTGGAAACAAAGCCCAATGTTAAGGTCCTTGACCATCCTTACAATACAAACTGCTATTGGAGGTAAAGTATGGTAAGGCTTTTACTTTTGTTTTTGGTGCCCCTTTTTGCTTTCGCCTTTGACACAATAAGGTTGATGTACATAACCTATAACCTAAAAGAAAGGGATTTTAAAAGGGGCGTTGAGGCGGTAATAAGAGAAATGGAAGGTCAAGGGCTTAAAGTCCTTAGAACCTTAACCATATCGGACGCCATAAGGGCAAGGGGAAATGAAAACTTTAGAAACTACTACGTAGTTTTTGGCTGCGCCTTTGAAGGTATGGACCAGGTGCTACTAAAGGCTCCAGCCCTTAGCAACGTGGTTCCTTGCAGTGTAGCTGTTTATGAGGATAAGGGAAGGATAAAAGCCACAGTAATAAACCATCAGGTTTTCCTTACAAGCTATAGGGATAGCCTTTCTCTTTCCCAAAGAAGAGAGATAGGCGAAATATACAGAAAACTTCACAAAGCCCTTGCCAGCATAAGCACCAACAAGCCAACCTTTCCACAAGTTCCACCTATGAAGGAAAGCCTTGTCTATGAGGAAAAGATAGAAGGTATGGATTTTGACACCTTTAAAACCCTTTACAAAACAGCCCTTGACGGTGTAAATATGAACATACTGGATATAATAGACGTAAGACAAGAATATCCCAAATTCTCCATCTTTTTGGCTTGCAATCTTAGCTATGGAGAGGCTATCTTGAAGGATATACCTCAATTTGGCACTCTTGCACCCTGTAGGATATACCTTTACGAAAGTGATGGAAGGTTAACAACAGGTTATATAAATATCCCCTTTCTTTTAAAAACCTACGGAAAACATCTTAGCAGAGAGAACGCAGAGATCTTCAAAAGAGCAGACCAAGATATAAAACAGGCTCTAAAGGAAGCAAAGGGAGAGTAATCTAAAAAAGCTCCCAAGCCTTGTAGGAGCTCCTCACATGAGCTCCTGCCTTTACACCTTTAAAGCCAAAAGAGTAAGCTATCCTTTCAAGCTCTTTAAACTCCTCCTCTGCGTAGTATTTAACCACAGGGTGGTGGTCTTTTGAGGGTTGGTAGTACTGACCTACGGTGATAAGGTCGCATTCTACTTTCCTTAGATCCTTTAACACCTCTATGATCTCCTCCCAGTTTTCTCCAAAGCCCAATATTAGGGCAGATTTGGTAAAAACTTTCGGGTTTATCTCCTTTGAAAGCCTCAAAATCTCAAGGCTTCTTTCATATTTTGCCCCACCCCTTACCCTTTGGTATAACCTTGGCACAGTTTCCACGTTGTGGGCTAAAACATGGGGCTCTGCGGATAGCACGAGTTTAAGAAGCTTTCTATCCCCCTTAAAGTCTGGTATCAGGACCTCCACCTTTATGGAGGGTATTTCCCTCTTTAAGAGACTAACACACCTATAAAAATGTTCCGCTCCTCCGTCGGGAAGGTCATCCCTTGTGGGAGAGGTGATTACCACATAGCTAAGCCCCAAACCTTTTACCGCCTCAAGCAACATATAAGGTTCCTCTGGTTTTGGAGGACTTGATTTTTCCCTTTTTAAGTTGCAAAAGCTACAGGCACGGGTACAAACATCCCCCAATATCATAAAGGTAGCACTACCAGAGCCAAAGCATTCTCCTATGTTGGGACAGCGAGACTCTTCGCACACGGTGTTTAATCTTAAACTCCTTAACATTCTTTTGATGTTATGGGTCTTTGAAAGCACCAAAATCGGCTTCATAAGTAAATTTTAAGGCATACCATAGGATACGCCGAGTGAGAAATTTTCTTTTATCGGTAGCGCAGGCATCCCTGCCTGCAATAAAAGACAAGCTGGAAGCCTGAACTACCAGAATTTTAAATTCTTTGTGATGGTCAATGACCCCTTACAAAGGATAATTTTTCACCCAGCATATAAATTTAGCTTATAATTTTATACACTATGAGGATAAGAGTAGGCATAAACGGATTTGGTAGAATAGGTAGGTCTTTCCTTAGAGCATGCTATGGCTATGAGGACATTGAGATAGTTGCTATAAACGACCTGACTGGCACAAAAACCTTGGCTCACCTTCTCAAGTACGACTCGGTGCACGGAAATTTCAAAGGGAAAGTAGAAGCCAAAGATTCAAGCCTAATGGCGGATGGTAAAGAGATAAAAGTCTTTTCTGTAAAGGACCCTTCACAGATCCCTTGGGGAGATTTGGGGGTGGATGTGGTTATAGAATCCACGGGTGCTTTTACAAACAGAGAAATGGCAGAGCTTCATTTAAGGAACACGGTAAAAAAGGTAATCATATCCGCACCCGCAAAGAACCCAGATATAACCATAGTGCTGGGTGTTAATGAGGATATGTACGACCCAGGAAAGCATAACATAATATCCAACGCCTCTTGTACTACCAACTGCTTGGCTCCGGTGGTAAAGGTTCTTCACAGGCATTTTGTTATAAAGAAGGGCTATATGGTTACGGTGCACGCCTACACCAACGACCAGAGGATTCTTGACCTGCCCCACAAAGACCTAAGGCGTGCAAGGTCTGCCGCTATAAACATAATTCCAACGACCACAGGGGCGGCAAAATCTATAGGTGAAGTGATACCAGAGCTAAAGGGAAAACTTGATGGAAGCGCAAGGAGAGTGCCAGTGGCGGATGGCTCTTTAATAGACCTAACGGTGATTGTGGAAAAACCACCAACATCGGTTCAAGAGGTAAAGGAACTTTTCAAAGAAGCTGCCCAAAGCTATCTAAAGGGCATATTAGAATACACAGAAGACCCCATCGTTTCACAGGACATAATAGGTAATCCCCATTCTTCCATCTTTGACGCTGGGCTTACTCAAGTGATAGAAGATATGATCCATGTGGCTGCATGGTATGACAACGAATGGGGATACGCCTGTAGGTTAAGGGACCTTACCCTTTTTGTAGGTAAGAAGCTATAATTTGTATACCACGGGGTGTAGCTCAGGTGGCAGAGCGTTGGCTTTGGGAGCCAAAGGCCGCAGGTTCAAGTCCTGCCACCCCGAGGGCCCGTAGCTCAGCTGGACAGAGCAAGGGATTTCTAATCCCTAGGTCGGGGGTTCGAGTCCCTCCGGGCCCGCTTTTTTTTTGCATGGATGGGGCTTTAGTTCAAAGCTTTTAAAAAACACACCCTCCATAGACCTCCCCTTTCACGGGAAAAGCCCTCTTGAATACAAGGACATGTGGAGCCTTGCAAGGGACATAGCCCTAAGGATAGAAAAGGGTTCTACTCTGATAGGCTGGTCTTTGGGTGGTAGCTTAGCCCTTATGATGGCGTATCTTTTTAAAGATAGATTTAAAGCTCTTGTTCTTGTTGGCGTCTCTCCATGTTTTGCTTGCTTTTGGCCCTCAAAAAACCTAAGGGGCTTTACCTTGCGCCTTGAAAGGGAAGGAGAAGATTTTCTAAGAGAGTTTAGAAGGCTTGCCTATCCCAAACCCTTTGAAGACACTATAAACCTTGAAGGTGCCAAAACACTTTTAAAGGACTATATGAAGCTTGATATAAGACCCATACTGCCCTATATAAGTCAAAAAGTAATTATCTTACAAGGCACAGAAGATCCCATAGTTCCCTTTTCTTCAGCTATTACCCTTTACAACATGCTAAAAAGGGCTAAATTAATAACCTTCTTAGGAGGGCACTTCCCAAAGGATGAAAGTTTTATCTTTGAGGTTCTCAAAGGCTTGCAGTAGTTATGAAGAATGGGCTATACCCCAAAGGTACTGCGCCCAAAGGTTAAGAAGCCTGGCAAAGATTGAGGGCACAGCCCTTGATGTGGGTTGTGGTACAGGCTTTGCAAGTGAAGGGTTAGAAAAGGTATTGGGTGTGGATATAGCCATAGGGATGTTAAAGCTCTACAAGGGGAGGTTTGGTAGGGCAGTCCTTGGAGATATCCATAGATTGCCCTTTAAAGATGGAAGCTTTGATTGGGTAATTAGCAGCTTTGCCCTTCACTGGACCCATATAAACAGAAGCATACCCGAGCTTATTAGGGTTTGCAAAGGTAATTTGCTGTGCGCCTTGCCAGTGGAGGGCAGCCTTCCTCAGTTTGGCTTTCCCTTCCCAAAGGTGGAGGATATAGAAGAGGTATTATTAAAAGAAAAGGTAAGAATAAAAAGCTTTTTCCTTGAGGAGGTTCCCATACCCTTTCGTGGTTGGGACCTTGTGAGGTTTTTCCATTATACGGGCTCCTCCTACAACCCTCATTTTAACGGTGATATAATCTCAAAGAAAAGGATCGAGGATATGATTAAGGCAATTGACAAAGCCTTTTTTAAAGTTCTATTCTTTTTATGTGAGGTAAGGAAATGAAAAGGAGGCTTAGGATGCTATCTGTTACGAGCCTATTCCTTATACTGACCCTCTTTTTCGGTTGTAAGGCTCAGCAAGTTCAAAGCGCCATCCCTTCTCAAAAAGAAGAAAGACCTCTGATAGTTTCCAACGTGCTCTCTCAGTTTGAGCAAGAGCTTACCTCCATAGTGGAAGCAGTGTCGCCCTCCGTGGTTACCATCTTTGCCACTCAAGAGACAAGGGAAATAGAAATACCTTTCCCTTTTCCTTTTCCCATGCCCCCCCAAGAGAGAAGGTCCCTTGGCTCTGGTGTAATAATAGACCACAGAGGGAATAAGCTGTACATACTCACAAACACCCACGTGGTACAGAACTCAAGGGATATAAGGGTAAGGATAGACAGGCACATAGAAAAAAGGGCAAGGATAGTGGGCACAGACCCAAAAACGGACGTGGCGGTTATAGAGATAGATGACAAGGATATACCCGATGTGAAAAATAGGATAGCAAGGCTTGGAGATTCGGACAAGCTAAAGGTGGGGCAGTTGGCTATAGCCATAGGAAACCCCTATGGCTTGGAAAGAACTGTCACCGTAGGTGTTATATCCGCACTAAAAAGGGCGATAGGCATAACCCAGTACGAAAGTTTTATCCAGACAGATGCAGCTATAAACCCGGGTAATTCGGGTGGACCTCTTGTAAACATAAGGGGTGAAGTCATAGGTATAAACACCGCCATACTGGCGGAGGGTCAAGGACTTGGCTTTGCCATACCCATAAACCTGGCAAAATGGGTCGCCGACCAACTTATAGAAAAGGGTAAGGTGGTAAGGGGCTGGCTTGGTGTGGTTATACAGGATATAACACCCGATATGGCAGAAAGCCTTGGTGTAAAAGAGGGGGTTATAATAGCCCAGGTAATGCCCTCAAGCCCTGCGGATAAGGCTGGCTTAAAGATAGGGGACATAGTGGTAGAGATAGAAGGTCAAAGGGTTTCAGAGGTAAGAGACCTTCAGTTTAAGATAATGAGAACTCCACCGGGCAAAGAGATAAACTTGAAGATAATAAGGGAAGGTAAAGAGATGAATATAAGGGCAAAGGTGGGAGAGATGCCCGAAGAAAGACAGATATCAGAAAGCCAAGAAGGAGAAGAAGACTTAGGGCTTTTACTTAGGGACCTAACTCCGGAAGAGGAAAAAAGGCTTGGTGTAAAAGGTGTGCTTGTGGTAAGGGTTTTGCCCAACAGCCTTGCCATGCAAAGTGGCCTAATCCCCGGCGATGTGATACTCCAAGTGGGCAACAGGGCTATCTCAAAGGTTGCAGAGTTTCAACAGATAATACAAACTCTAAGAGAGGGTGGAAGGGATAGGGCTCTATTGCTTGTAAGGAGAAAAGATAGTAATCTCTTCTTGGTTTTAAGATTGAGGTAAAAAGATGATACCCGACACAGAGCAAGAGCTTATAAACCAATACTTAAAAAAGGTTTCCAAAATCCCCCTCCTAACACCGGAGGAGGAAAAGGAAATAGCCAAAAGGGCAAAGGAGGGAGACCAAGAAGCCTTTAGGAGGCTTGTAGAATCCAACCTTAGATTTGTTATAAGCATAGCCAAGCAATACTTGGGCTATGGACTTCCCCTTTCGGAGCTTATAGCGGCTGGAAACTACGGGCTAATAGAGGCGGCAAAAAGGTTTGACCCCGACAGAGGTGTAAAGTTTATCTCCTATGCCGTTTGGTGGATAAGGCAGTCTATAATGCAAGCCCTTTCCCAACAAACGGGTGCTGTGCGTATTCCCATAAAACAGTCCCACATAATAAACCGTATTAGCTCCATATACAGCAAGCTATACAAAGAGCTTGAAAGGGAGCCAACTATTGAGGAGATAGCCTATGAATACACAAAGGAGTTGGTACAAAAGGAGCTTGAGAAGGAGCTTGGCAGAGAGCCCACTCAAGAGGAGGTGGAAAGGAAAATAAAAAAGGAAGGCTACAAAATCAGCCCCGAGGAGGTAGAAAAAAACCTTCAGCTTTGCGGGGCACCCCTTTCCCTTGATGCACCAGTAGGAGAGAACGAGGATACCTTCTTTGTGGATTTTCTAAGTAGGCACGGCACTGCAGACGTGGAGGAGAGGATAGTAAGCGAAGTTTTGGAAAAGGAGATAGATGAGCTTTTGGATAAGTTGCCCGAGAAGGAAAGGAGAGTATTGGAGCTTAGGTTTGGCTTGAGGGGAGAAGAGCCGAGAACTTTGAGGGAGATAGGAGATATACTCCAGATATCAAGAGAAAGGGTGAGGCAGCTTGAAACGAGAGCCTTGAGAAAGTTAAGAAATATGGCTATGAAAAGACATCTAAAAGACTTTTTGAGCTGATGCTCTCGGGCCTTTTGTTGGTGGATAAGCCTAAGGGTATAACCTCTATGCAGGTGGTGGAGGGTATAAAAAACCGCTTCAAAGTAAAAGCGGGACATACGGGCACCCTTGACCCAATAGCCACAGGCCTTATGCTAATCCTTATCGGCGAAGCCACCAAGTTTTCCCAGTTTTTTACAAGCTTAGATAAAGCTTACCTAAGCACCGCAAAGCTTGGCGAGATAAAGGATACCTATGATGAAGAGGGTAAAACCTTAGAGGTTAGGGAGGTTAAAGCTTCCTGTGAAGAGGTAAAGGAAGCATTAAAAGATTTCCTTGGGAAAATAACACAAACACCTCCACCCTTCTCCGCAAAGCGTATAAAAGGTAAAAGGGCTTATGAATTGGCAAGGAAGGGCTTGGAGGTAAAGATAAAGCCCGTGGAGGTAGAGGTGTATAAGGCTGAGTTGTTAAAGTGTTCTTTGCCCTATGTGGAACTACTTTTTGAGGTTTCCTCGGGTACCTATATAAGAAGCTTGGTGCACGACCTTGGCATAAAACTTTCCTGCGGAGCCCACGTGGTGCAACTAAGAAGAATAAGGGTGGGGAACTTCCATGTGGAAAAATCCGTTAGCTACGAAAGGCTTATGTCCCTTGAGGATATAAGGGGACTTTTGATACCCATAGACGAAGCCCTGAGTTTTCTCCCAAGGATAAACCTAAGGGGGGAGTTTTCAAGGAGGGTCAAAAAGGGAGCAATAGTAAAGCTTACCGCTCCTTATGAGAAAGCCTTCCTTAGGCTTTACGAAGGGGAAAACTTCCTTGGAATAGGTCTTATAGAAGGGAATAAACTAAAGCCTTACAGGCTTATGCAAGGGCTTTAAGCCTTTCCTCTATATGGTGCTCTATGAGAGCCTCTATTATCTCATCAAGCTTGCCCTCCAAGACATCCCCCAACTTGTAAAGGGTGAGGTTTATCCTATGGTCTGTTACCCTGTTCTGTGGAAAGTTGTAGGTTCTTATCTTTTCGCTCCTTTCCCCTGTCCCCACTTGTTGTTTCCTTTCTTTGGCTATCTCTATCTCCTTTTGCCTTTCAAAGAAGTCCCTTAGGCGTGCGTAGAGTATTTTAAAAGCCTTTTGTCTGTTTTGAAATTGGGACCTTTCATCTTGACAGGATACACTTATACCCGTGGGTATATGGGTTATTCTTACGGCGCTCTCCGTGGTATTAACGTACTGACCACCCGCGCCGCTGGCACGGAAGGTTTCAATCCTTAGGTCTTTTGGGTCTATGTGTACCTCTGTTTCATCTGTTTCTGGAAGCACTGCCACCGTTGCCGTTGAGGTGTGTATTCTACCCCCTGCCTCCGTTATGGGCACCCTTTGTACTCTATGAACACCGCTTTCAAACTTAAGCCTTGAGTAGACTCCCTCACCCTCTATGAGAGCTATCACCTCCTTGTATCCACCCAAACCTGTTTTGTTGGCGGATAGGATGCTAAACTTCCAGCCCTTTTCCTCTGCGTATTTTTGGTACATGTGGAGCAGGTCCGCCACAAAGAGGGCTGCCTCTTCTCCACCAACGCCCGCCCTTATCTCCAGTATAACGTTCTTACTGTCCTTTGGGTCCTTGGGTAGCATCAATATTCTTATCTTCTTCTCTAAGCTTTCCAACTCTTGGGAAAGCCTTTGGATCTCTTCCTTTGCCAATTCAGAAAGATCTGGATTTTTGAGAAGCTCCTTGGCACCCTCCAAGTCCCACAGTAGCTTTTTGTACTCCTTGTATGCCTTGTATATATCCTCTAATTCCTTTAGCTCTTTGCTTAACTTTGCCAAAGCCTCCCGGTTGGAAACCACCTCTGGATCGCTTAGCTTGTATTGTAGCTCTAAATACTTCTGTTCTGCTATCTTTAACTTTTCTTCTATCTCCTGGCTTAGCATTACTTTTTGATCATCTCAAGGAAGGCTGGTTTAACCCTTAGCTTGCCCGTATAGAAAGGATGACAAGCGTTGCAGGTTTCAAGGTAAACGGTGCCCCCCTTGGTGGAAAGCAGGGTAAATTGATTGCCACAACCGCACACAAACAATGTAGGCTTCAACTCTGGATGTATGCCCTTCTTCATCCTTTTACCTCCGCGAGTTTATCTATTATAGCAGATTTTAGCCTTTCCAAAAGTTTTGGCAATCCTTCAAGGCTGTTTACACCTCCCTGTACCAAGTCATCCCTTCCACCACCGCTACCACCTAAGGTTTCCTTTATTATCTGCATAAATTCTTTGGCAGATAGTTTTTGGGATAGAGCCCTAGAGATTGCCAGAAGGAAGGAAACCTTATCTTCTTTTTTGTTGAGAAGGAAGACCACAGCCTTGTCGCTTTTATTCCTTATGTTGTCCGCAAGGGTTAGAAGGTCTTTGGGTTGGGCATCCTCCAATAGGTTAAAGTAAAAATCCACCACACCAAGGGTTTCTACCTTTAACTGGCTTTGACCTTGTCCCGTTAAAAGTTTTTCCCTCAGTCGGTTTATCTCCCTTTCCTTTGCTTTTATTTCCTCCAATAGTTTTTCAATAGCCTTTGGTAGGTCCTCTACGGATGTGCCCAAAAGGCGAGAAGATTCAAGCAGTAATTTTCTCTCTTTAAAGGCATCTTCTACTGCCCATCTGCCTGTTTTTGCCACTATACGCCTTACCCCCGCACCCACCGAAGACTCGGAAACTATCTTAAAGTAGCCTATATCACCCGTTCTATTCACATGGGTTCCACCGCACAGCTCTTTTGAAAAATCCCCAACGCTTAAAACCCTGACCCTTTCCCCGTATTTCTCCTCAAAAATGGCAATGGCACCGCTTTTTATGGCAGATGGATAATCCATTTCCTCCACAAGGACTGGCTCGTTTTTCCTTATATGATAATTAACAAGCTCTTCTACTTTTTTTAGTTCCTCTTCTGTCAAGGCTGAAAAGTGGGTAAAGTCAAAACGTAAATACTGGTCCGAGACAAGAGATCCCGCTTGCCTTACATGCTCTCCCAAAACTTCCCTTAAAGCTGCATGCAAAAGATGAGTGGCAGTATGGTTTCTTTTTATGTCTTCCCTTCTTTCCTCTTCTACGTGGGCAAGGACCTTGTGGCCCATCCTTATGACTCCCTTTGCCACATAGCCAATGTGGGATATGAGGCCATCAAGGGGAGATTGCGTATCCTCCACAAAGAAAATTCCCTCATGGGAGATGATGCTACCCTTATCACCCACTTGACCGCCCCTTTCCGCGTAAAAGGGTGTTTCCATCAAAAATACTTCTCCCTTTTCTCCTTCTTTGAGCTCTGAGACAAGCTCGCCATCCTTTACAAGGGCTATTATCTCTCTTTCTGCCTTTGTTTTTTCATAACCTACAAAAAGGGAAGTTTTACCAATATCCCTTAGATGGTGATATAGGGGCTTTACCTCTTTCGTTTCTATCTTGAAATGCTTTCTTGCCTTTTCTCTTTGTTCTTCCATCTCCCTTTGGAAGCCTTCCATATCAAGCCTTAGCCCCCTTTCCCTTGCCATATCCTCAAGAAGGTCCAAGGGAAAGCCATAGGTATCGTAAAGGGTAAATATAACCTCTCCCCCTATTACGCCTTCGGCCTTTGCCAAGAGTTCCTCTACATAGGGCATAGCCCTGCGCAGGGTATTTATAAACCTTTCCTCTTCTCCCTTTACGACGGATTTTATAAAGGCTTTACTTTGGAGCAGCTCTGGATAAGGGCCTTTCATTGTATCCACCACAAGGTCTATACCTTTATACAAGAAGGGCTCTTGAATGCTTAGCTTATAGCCATACCTCATAGCCCTTCTGAGGATTCTCTTTATCACATATCCTCTGCCGGCATTGGAAGGCAAAACTCCATCTCCTATGGCAAAGGTTAGAGCCCTAAGATGGTCTGCTATTACCCTTAGGGCGCTGTCTGTTTCGTAATCCTTTCCGTATTCCTTTCCCGATAGCTCTTCCCCAAAGCTTATGAGAGGTCTTATAAGGTCTATTTCAAAGTTTGTCCTTGTGCCCTGTAGTACGCTTGCAACCCTTTCAAGTCCCATGCCTGTGTCTATGTTGGGCTTTGGAAGGGGGGTTAGATTTCCCTTCTCGTCCCTGTTGTATTGCATAAAAACCAAGTTCCAAATTTCAAGGTACCTTTCGGGCTCGTACTCTGGACCTCTATCCACGTATATCTCAGAGGATGGTCCGCAAGGACCCGTATCTCCCATCTGCCAAAAGTTATCCTCCTCTCCCATTTTCCATATGCGATCTTCTGACAGGCCTATATGATCACGCCATATAAGGAAGGCCTCTTCGTCCTCTTTGAAAACGCTCACATAGATCTTTTCCTTTGGTATTTTTAGATAATCTACAACAAACTCCCAAGCGTACTCTATGGCTTCCCTTTTAAAGTAATCACCAAAGGAGAAGTTTCCAAGCATTTCAAAGAAGGTATGATGTCTGGAGGTAAAGCCGACGCTTTCAAGGTCGTTATGCTTTCCAGATACCCTTAGACACTTTTGACAAGAGACAGCCCTTGTATAAGGTCTTTTTTCAACACCAAGGAACACATCTTTAAAGGGTACCATACCCGCATTTACAAAAAGTAAAGTAGGATCCTTTTCTGGCACAAGGCTTGCAGACTTTACCCTTGTATGCCCCTTTTTTTCAAAGAAGCTAAGAAAAAGCTCGCGAATCTCATGTCCTGTCATAGGAATAGATATTATACACTCTTCACCCTGAGTGGAAAATTGTATGCAGCGGTGATTCAAAAACTACCCCAGCTTATTGCATACGCCCTTGGAGGGATCTATGATAGAATATTTCAAAAAATCTAAAGAGGTGGAAAAGATGCGCTGGGAAAATGTGTATCCTTGGGAAGGAAAGGCAAAAATACCCCCAGAGGGAAGTTTTATAACGCTCAAAGAGGACAAAAGCCTTGAGGTACCCAATAACCCAATCATTCCCTTTATTGAGGGAGATGGTATAGGTAAAGAGGTAACCCCCGCCATGATCCACGTGGTAAACACTGCAGTAGAAAAGGCTTATGGCACGAGTAAAAGAATATGCTGGGTGGAACTCTTGGCGGGCGACAAGGCCGAGGAAAAAACATCTAATCGTATGCCCGAGGAAACCCTTGAGGTGTTAAAAGAAGCCATAGTTTCCATAAAGGGACCCCTTGGTACACCCGTGGGAAAGGGCGGAAAGTCTCTAAATGCCATACTTCGCCAGTCTATGGACTTTTATTCTGCCATAAGGCCTGTTTATTGGCTTGGGCAACCTGCCCCCATACCAAACCCCGAAAGGGTCAATGTGGCAGTCTTTAGAGAAAACTCCGATGACGTTTATATGAGCATAGAGTACATGCCAAAGGCAGAAAACACCAAAAAGCTAAGGGAGTTTTTCATAAAGGAGATGGGCGTTTCTGAGTATGCTCTTCCCGAGGATTGCGGTATAACGGTAAAGCCCATGAGTGAGTATAAAACCAAAAGGCATGTGAGAAAAGCCCTAAGGTGGGCTCTGGAAAATAACAAAAAGGTGGTAGCTGTTGTAGGAAAGGGCAACATAATGAAAGCCACAGAGGGAGCCTTTATGAACTGGGCTTTTGAAGTGGCAAAGGAGCCAGAGTTTGAAGGGAAGGTTATAACAGAAGGAGAACCAAAGGAAGGACAAGCGCTTATGGTAAGGGTTATCACAGATCAGATGCTTATGCAGTTGGTTTTAAAGCCAGAAGCCTACGACGTTATCATCACTCAAAACCTAAACGGCGATTACATATCGGACCTCGCTTCTGCCTTGGTTGGTGGTCCAGGCTTTGTTCCAAGTGGAAACATAGGAGATGGCTATGCCCTCTTTGAAAGCACTCACGGAACCGCCTACGATATAGCTGGCAAGGGCATAGCAAACCCCTTGTCCATTACCCTGTCGGGAGCCATGATGTTGGAATACTTGGGATGGAAAGAAGCGGCGGAGGTGATCTACAAGGCTGTTAAAAAGACCATAGAGGATAGGATCGGCACTCCAGACATAGCCAACGGCTTTAGAAGGATGGGGCTTGAAGCAAAAGAAGTTAGCACTTTTGACTTTGCAAAGGCTATCGCGAGGGTGTGCCAAAAATCCCAATAGCAAAATTATTGACGAAACAGTAAAGCTCCAAGAATGGCGAGACCCACCTCTGGATGGAACAAGTGGCTCGGGCAGGCTTGTAGCTTGTTAAAAAGAAGCTCTTGGAGTAGTGGCGCTAACTGCTCTCTCTCCTGAGGGCTTTTTTGCCCTCTGTCCCAAGACCATAAGGTGCTCGAGACCTGTGGGGAGACCCTATAAGAGCACGAGCTTCTGCTTCAGGGGACAGGGCGGTAGTCCTGTAAGAGGGACTATTTTTGAAACACCCTGTTGGACATACTGATAGTGTAAATATAATATGGAACTTTCAAAGAGAAGGGCAGAAGCAGTGGTCAAAGAACTTGTTGAGAGATATGGAATTAAAAGTGATAGGTTAAGAGCTTTTGGAGTAGGTCCTCTTGCCCCAGTTGCATCAAATTCTACAGAAGAGGGTAGAGCAAAGAATAGGAGGGTGGAACTTGTGGAGCAATTGGATATTTCAAAAAGATATTGTAAGACTGACGCTGATTGTGTTTGTGGAGTTGATAGAGAAACTGGCGAATGTGCCTTTGGCAACAGACAATTTATTGATCCTTCAAAGCAGTGTCCCGATTTTTGTTCTGGCATTTTTGGGCATTTTGAGATAAAGTGTGTTAATAATATCTGTGAAAGGGAACTAAGGAGGAGGTGAAAATTATGGAAGGTTTGGGAGAAGAAAGGAAGATTGATCCCTTGGCTATCTTGAGCTACATATGCAATTATACATATGGAGAGCCTTAAGGAAATAGCCCACTTTGAGCTAAGCTCTTGCTTAGGTTCTCTAAAGGGTCCAGGGAGGGTGCTTACTTCCCTTTTTATCTCGGAGGAGCTATTTATTGTGGGAGGGTGGGATTTTCTTTGTGTATATAACTTTTCTACAGGTGCCATAAAACAGCTAAACATTAAAACCCTTAGGCGTATTGGGGCAATTTATGGGTTAGTTTTTTCTGAGGATGGCAGATCCCTATACATAACAAGCTCACGAGGGTTTTTTATTATGGACCCCTACAACTTTTCTGTTTTATACGAATACATAAATCATTCAATGGAGACAGGTTTTGATTTTCAGTGGTTCAAAGGATTGGTGATAAGGAGGGTAGGATGCTACAAAGTATCTCCTCTGGCTTTCGCTTCATATATCCGCCTGCGGCAATAAAAAATTAACCATTAGACAGGATGGAGTCTTGGAGCTGTACCAGAGGAAATGAGATTGTACAGAATGCCTATATTATCTTTCTGTGAAGCTCTTTATAGTGGAGAGTCCCACAAAGGCAAAGACTATTGGGAAGTATTTGGGAAAGGAGTGGATTGTATCTGCTACAAGGGGGCATATAAGGGATCTGCCACCAGATGGCTTGGGGGTGGATGAGGAGACCTTAAAGCCCAACTTTGTGTGGATAAAGGGGAAAAAGGCTCTTATGGAAAAGATAAAGAAGATAGCCCAAAGGGCACAGGCAATATACATAGGGACAGACCCCGATAGAGAAGGGGAGGCTATTGCTTACTTTGTTTATAAGGAGCTTATAAGGTTAAAAAAGCCCATGAAAAGGGTGGTCTTTTTTGAGATAACAAGGGAGAGCATCAAGCAGGCTTTGGAAAATCCCATGGAGATAAACCATAACCTTGTGAAGGCGCAGTTTGCCCGGAGGGTTTTGGATAGGTTGATAGGTTATAAACTTTCTCCTTACCTTTGGAAAGCCTTTAAGAAAAACACCCTTTCCCTTGGAAGGGTTCAATCGCCCGCCCTGAGGCTTATAGTGGAAAGGGAGATTGAAATACAAAGCTTTAGGAAAAAGGAGTATTACTACATAAAGGTCATCTTTGAGAAGGATGGGGTGGAGTTTTCTGCCCTTTGGGATTATAGGTTTGAAAAGCCAGAGAATGCAAAGCCTTATCTTCAAAAGTTAAGGTCTGCCCTTTTTGAGGTGGCTGAGTACGAAGAAAGGGAGGATAGGTTGCAACCACCAGCACCCTTTATAACTTCCACACTTCAAAGCACCGCCAACGCCTTGTTAAAGATGAAGGTGGAAGAGGTCCAAAGGATAGCCCAAAGCCTCTATGAGGAAGGCTACATAACCTATCCACGCACCGACAGCCACAGGATGAACACAAAAAAGGCTCAGGAGTTTATGAAGTACATAGAGAAAGCCTACGGGAAAGAGTATGTGGGTTTTTTGAGGAATTTTAAAGAAAAGGCAAGCGCTCAAGGAGCTCATGAGTGTATAAGGCCTACAAGCACAGAAATTCCCCCTCTGCAGGGCAAAGCCCTTGAACTATACAGGCTTATCTTTCAAAGAACCTTGGCAAGCTTGGCAAGTCCAGCCCTGCTTAGGAAAAAAACTGCCTTTTTGGTGCCCATCTACGAAAAGAAAAAGGGAGAGGAGATGAAGTTTTTAGCCAAGGGCAAAGAGCTTGTCTTTGAGGGGTTTTTAAAGATCTATCCCGAAAGCTTGGAGCTTTCTTCTCTTCCAAGGTTAAAGAAGGGAGAGATTTTAAAGGCAAAGGAGATAAAGCTGGAGAAAAGGCAAACACAACCGCCCCAAAGATACACCGAAGGAAGCCTTGTAAAAAAGCTTGAAGAGCTTGGGATAGGAAGACCCTCCACCTATGCGGTTATAATAAAAACTTTGAAGGATAGGGGCTATGTGGTGGAGGAGAAAGGTTATCTAAAGCCCACAGACCTTGCCTTTGAGGTTATAGATTTTGTAAAATCAAACTTTCCAAAGGTGATAGACTATAAATTTACCAGTATTATGGAAGAAGGGTTGGATGAGGTGGAGGAAGGGAAAAGGGACTGGAAAAGTATGGTGAAAGACTTTTTTAAGGAGATAGTGGAGGATGGAAGTAATCCTGGATAAGTTTAAGGGTGTTTTGGTGGGTGGTGCCCTTGGGGATGCTCTTGGTAAAAGCCTTGAGGATGTGCCAAAGGATGAGGTTTTTAATTTCTATGGAGGTCCTATAAGGGACTTTGTAGAACCCCATCCAAGCAGTCCCTCAGTGGGCTTAGAAGCCCACCAAACTACCGATGAGACCACCATAAGCGTGCTCTTGGCGGAAAGCATAATAGAAAAAAAGTCCATAGACCCCTATCACTTCTTTTTAAAACTAAAAGAATGGGCAAACAAGGAAGAAAGCCATCGTTATGCAGACCCCACCTTGATAACCGCCATAGACCTACTTTCTTCGGGTATTGACCTTGAATCTGCCGGGCTTGTTTCCTTTTCTGTGGAAGGTGTTCTCAGATGTACCATCACTGGGCTTTTCCACTGCTACAACCCTTTGATTGCCCTTGAGGCGGGCAGGCTTGTAAGCCTTATAACTCACAGAAGCAAGGAAATTTATGATGCCAGTGCAGTGGTTTCTGGCCTTGTATCCCTTTTACTCCTTGAAAGCTATAACCTTGAAGATTTTCAAGAAAGGATAGCCCTTATTGAAAGGCTTAAGGGCTTTATGAAGTACGAAGGGAACAAAAAATACCTTGATAGGGTAAAGGAGCTACTCCAAAAGGAAGCAGACTATGAAGAAGCCATATATCACTTGGGAAACTCCTCCTTTGTTTTTGAGGCTTTGCCCATATCCCTTTTTCTGTTTTTGAGGTACATAGAAGATCCCTTGTCCGCCTTTTGGTACGGTGTAAATGCATGCGGTACGGTGGGTGGAGATACAGATTCCATTGGTTATCTTTTGGGATCCTTTGTGGGAGCCTATGGGGGTATATGGATCTTTCCCTTGGAACTACTTGAAAATTTGGAAAATTACCAGTATTATATTTCTTTGGCGGAAAAACTATACGATACAACCATGGACTTTTTGGAAAGGAGGAGCTAAGGATGGCTTACAAGCTGCAAGAGGCCTTTTTGAACACAGCAAGGAAAAGAAGGGTAAAGGTCACCATCTATCTCATTAACGGAGTTAAACTTCAAGGAAGGATAAGATCTTTTGACCTTTACACCATTTTGATAGAGGATGGAAGGCAACAGACCTTGGTCTATAAACATGCCATTACCACCCTTATACCTGCGGAAAAGATGGAAATAGAATTTGAAGAGGAAGGAATGCCCGGGGCTGGCTAAGCCCCAAACTTTAAAACATACCAGGCGGCTTTCCTTTGGATACCACCAACCTTTCTACAGGCTGGCCGCCCTTTAGATGGCTTTGGACTATCTCCTCCACATCTTCAACCCTAACATTGCCATACCATACACCCTCTGGATAGATCACAAGGGTGGGACCCAAACCACAGGGACCAAGACAGCCTGTGGGAGTTATGGCGGTGCTCATAAAAAGCTCTGGGTCCATCTGAAGCTTTTCCATAAGCCTCATATAGATCTCTCTGGATCCCTTTTCTGCACAGGAACCCATGGGATGACCTGGCGGTCTTTGATTGACGCACACAAAAACGTGCCTAAACTCCATAAGAGACCTCCTTTTGAGATTTTTGGAGTATTCTACCAAAGGCTTTTGAAGTTTTGTATGAGAGTAATCACCTTTTAAGGAGGGGAGGAAGAACCTCCCCAAAGGTCCTTAGAACTTCCAGTTTAGACCCAAAGATAGGGCATTTTGGGCGTTGGAAGCTTCAACTTGGAAGGCCCCAGAGGGGTCTGTAGCCCTTACAGTTTTCTTAAAGGCATGCTTGTATGCCACATCCACGCTAAAGGTCTTGGTAAATTCATATCCAAGACCCAATGTTATATGCTGTTCTGTTATAGCGGGAAAGCCTATTAAGTTAAACCATGCTATATTAAAGTCACTAAAGGGCGCAGAAAAACTGGGAATTCTGTTGGTGTTCATGGGATTTTTTGCACCGCCCCTTATAGGAGACTTTCCATAGTTATAACCAGCCCTTAGGGCAAGCTTTGGAGTGGGTTTGTACTCACCACCCAAAGCCATAACCCATTGATCTTTCCATTGGAAATGCTTATAGCCATCGGCATTCTTCCAGTTTATCCACCTTAGGTCCATGCCCACCTTAAGGTTGTTCATAGGCTTTACACCCAAACCAAAGGCAAGCTCCAAAGGCTGGGTAAGTTTGAGGTCTTCAAAAACACCATTTCCATCGGAATCAAAAACCCTCTTGTATGTCATCTTAACGGGGCTTTGGTAGGTTAAACCTGCAAAGACAAAGTCGCCCATGTTATAGGCAAGGCCTATTTGGGCACCTATGCCGTAGGTTTGAGATTGACCGCCCCCTGCGTTCCAGCATGTGGGAGGATTTCCGGGAATACACATGTTCGCCCCCATATCCAAAGAGCCATAAGCCAAATGGATTGCACCGGCCACAGAAAAGGCATCGTTTATCTTATAAGAGAGGGTGGGAATTACCCTCATAAACTGGAAGGTGGTATGCATGTTGGCAAGTCTTTGGTCTTGGTTTCTATAATCTACGCCCATGCCCGAGACACCAAAGGCACCTATACCAAAGGTTATCTTGTCGTTTATCTGATGGACTATACCCACCTCTGGCACTACAAAGAGGTCTGCTTTGCTTTTTCCCGAGGCTGGCGGATTCATAGGACCCATAGGGGTTACGTTGCTTTTTGCCTTTACCTCGGGCATAAAGATTATTCCACCAAAGCTTAGGTTAAAGCCCTTGTATTGGCTCATCCATGCAGGGTTTCTAAAGATGCTGTCGGTGGGTCCTACGGGCATACCCACACCTATGCCACCCATACCCCTTGAGGCTGGAGATACGCCTATAAGGTTATCTCCGTTGGTGGCAAAGGAGATACCTGCAAGGCTAAAAAGAGCTGTGGCTGTTATAAGCTTTCTCATTTTTTACCTCCTTTTAAGGTTTTTCAAGTAAATTAACACTTAACGAATGTGAAAGGTATTAAAAATTATTTATAGAGAATTAAGCATTTGTTATATTAAAAAACCTAAATTGCTAGTTTAAGATTAATGAGTTTTGATATAGAGTAGGCGAGTATTATGTAGGAGATCTTTGATAACAAGCCTTTTAGACTAACTGCAAATAACTTCTTTATGCCCATCCTTGTCAAAGCCGAAAATACTG
>CALIUI010000059.1 GCA_938048815.1 uncultured Aquificaceae bacterium
AGGCTTGGAGATACAAGAACAAGGAAAGCAAACATAAGGATAATAGCCTCTACCAACAAGAATTTAAAAGAGCTTATAAAACAAGGGCAGTTTAGGGAAGATCTCTATTACCGGCTAAGCGTAGTAAAGATACACCTTCCATCTTTGAGGGATAGGAAAGAGGATATTCCCATGCTGATAAGCCACTTTATTGAAAAATACTCAAGGAAGTACTCAAGGAGAATAAAGGGAATCACTTCCGAGGCTGTAAAGCTTCTTCTTTCCCATGACTTTCCGGGCAATGTGAGGGAGCTTGAAAACCTAACAGAGCATGCGGTTATAACCTGCAGAGGAAGCCTTATAAAACCTGAGGATATTCCCTTGGAAAAGGAAAGTAAGCCCTTGGAGGAGATGGAAAGGATAAGAAAAGTCCTTGAAGAGGTCCGAGGCAACAAAAGCTTGGCGGCAAAGATGCTGGGTATACACAGAACCACCCTTTGGAGAAAGCTTAGAGAGTTTGGTATAGGTTAAAATACATTTTTATGAGAATAGTGGCAAAAAGTGTAAGCATTGAGGTGGTGGGTGAAATACAAAGGTGCCATGATGGTGAAAATGCTAAGTTTTATTGTCTGCCTGTTAAGATACACTTTGACAACGGACAGGTTGTAGATTACATGCTGAGGTCCCATGGCGAGCCAAAGACTTTAAAGGATTTCTTGGAAAACAAAAAGGGGCTAAAGGACAAGATGGAAAAGTCCTTTGGACTTTCAGAAGAGGGCAAGGTGTTATACATAGGCTACTTACAGGAACAGCTCTCTAACCCTTGATATGTCCTTTTCTATCTGTTTTATAAGCTCCTGAGAGCTTTTGAACTTTATTTCTTCTCTGAGGAACTTCAAAAACTCCACCTTTATCCTTTTACCTCTTAGGTTCCCCTCAAAGTTTAGAAGATGCACCTCCAACACCTTTTTATGCCCATCAAAGGTAGGCCTTATACCGTAGTTGGCAACTCCTAAAAAGTGGTCTTCCACCCTTACCGCATAAACCCCTTCCTTTAAACACAGATTTTCTGTAGCCTCAAGGTTTGCGGTGGAAAAGCCCAAAGTAAAGCCCCTACCATCACCCTTTATAACTCGCCTTTTTATGGAATAGTTTCTGCCAAGATAAAGGCTTGCCTCTTCAAGCCTGCCCATATGTAAAAGCCTTCTTATAAGGGTACTGCTAACCACGTGCCCATTGATCCTGAAAGCTTGTGCCTCCTCCACCTCAAAGCCAAGCTCTTTACCCAACTCCTTTGCCAATTCTATCTCTCCCTCCCTTCTGTAGCCAAACCTCCAATCGTAGCCCACCACCAAGTATCTACATCTTAGTCTCTCGTAGAGAACCTCTTTTAAAAAATCCTCCGCCCTAAGAGTGGCAAACCTTTTATCAAACCTTATAAACACCACGCTATCTATTCCCTCCTCCTTTATAAGCTCTGTCCTTTCATAAAGGTCTGTAAGCTCACAAGGTGCCTGTAAGGGGCTTAATACCTTTATAGGATGGGGATAAAAGGAAAGAACCAAGCTCTTTAAGCCCTTTTGTTGACTTACTTGCCTTATCCTTTTGAGAAGAAGCCTATGGCCTAAATGTACTCCATCAAAGTTTCCTACTGTGATAACGGTGGCTTCTTTTTCAGCCTCTATACAGCCCACACCCTTTGGGCATTCACTATGGCTTGTCTTCAAAAAAACTACTTTTTCCATAGCTTCTTTATCCTCTCCCAAAAGCTTAATTCTTGTGTGATCTCCACCTTTTCCTCCACCACAAACCTATCCATGTAATCATCCAAAAGGACAAACCGGTCGCATACTTTGCGAAGATGGTAAGAGCTGGTGCGCTTAAAGGAGACATTTTCAACCCTTTTGCCGAGCCTTTGCACCTCTTCAACTGTGTAAGAAAAATCACTGTCCCCGCTTACCAACACCGCAGTGTCAAAAACATTCATGTAAGCCATACTTAGCATATCCGTGGCAAGCATTATATCCACTTCCTTCTCCACATACTCACCCGAGGGCAATCTTTTAAGCTTTGCCAGTTTCACCTTTATACCCTGTAGAGACAGCTCTTCAAGGAACCTTCTTTGCCTTATATAACTTTCCCATTCAGGAGAGTTCTTTTTTAGGTCCTTCTCTTGGGGCACAGCCCCGTAAAAGTATGCCCTTATAAGCCTTCTATCTTCCCTCAGAAACTCCAAAAGCCTTTGGTAATCTATCCGAATGTTTAAATACCTTATAGCATGAAAAAGGTTTGACCCGTCTATAAAGATCACTATTCTCTCATGGTTCATAGAGAAAACCGCATAAAGCAGGCTAACCCATCTATTTTCCTTTTATTCTCCGGCAAGTGAATGGTCTTTATACTTGCCCTCTCCTCAAGGGCAAACTCAATAACTTCATCCACTATATCGGGCACTTCATATACCTTTTCCTTTGTGGGACAGTTGGGAGTTAGCATAGGTAAGTGAGATTCCTCACATATATACCCCTTTTTATGGAAGTCCTCGGGCACCAATAAAAGCCTTACATTACCTATATAAAGCTGTTCTAAAACTTTTGAAGTTCCATTTACCGCCAATCCTTTACCCTGAAGCTCCTCAAGCTCCTTTATAAGCTTTCCTTCTTCCTCTCTGTTTTTCTGGATCAAAAGGTCAAAGACCTTTTCTCTTAGCTCTCCCTCGTTTATATAAGAGGGATTTGCTTTTATGTATCCCACGAGCCTTTCTCTTAGATAAGTATGAAGATGGTTTTCTATTTCTTTTATATCTTCTCTATCGGAGCCTATAACAAGCTTGTCAAACTTGTGTTCTTTAAAGGCTTCCATTAGAGCATCCTTAGTAATCTTAAAAAGTCTGTGCTTTTCTTCTTGTATTCTCATATGAAACCTGTACTCACCAAAGGAATGTTGTACCATATTGGGACCACCAAACCTTGCTGGCATGGAAAACTTCATAGTGCCCTCTGCACCCTTTAGCATGCTCCCACCAGAATGGAATTTATGTGCCCTTGTAGCCACAGGTTCTACAAAATCAAGGACCTCTACTATATCTTCAATATCAACAAGGAAAAACCTTACATGCTTTCTATCTATAAGAAGTAGAGCTATCCTTCCCAACTCCTCATCCAAAGAAACTATTTCCCTCACAAGGGCGTCCCTATCCACTATCAGCCTATCCCTATAAACATAGGGCAGTTTAACCACCTCAAAAAATCCTTCTCCCGAAGAGGAAAATATAGCTATGCCCCTGCATCCCTTTAGATTCTCTGGCTCCGATATAAACTCTTCTATCTTTTTGAAATCTTCCTCCACAGACTCCAAAACTTCCTTCCCAAGACCTCTTTTTTGTAAATATTCCCTTTGGTCTTTTGCAAGGTTTTTAAAATTCCTTAAGTATTTCCTATCGGTCCTCTCTTCTACACCAAGCCTAAGGTATAGATTTGTCATAAAGTACTTGTCCGATTTGAAAGCAATAAGATTCTCCACCTTTTCTTTTAAGCTTGCCATCACAAACCTCCTTTTAAGATTCTTTATATTTTATCAAAAGTTCTTTGGCATACCTATTTTTGGCCTTTTCGTCCTCACCCCAAAGCATGCCTATGATTTTCCACCTTTTTCTATCACCAAAGGTAAAGTATATCCTTCCTCCCCTTGGCTTTAACTTAAAGACATTCCTGTAGCCTCTCATACTTTCAAACCTTTCCTCAATACCCTTCATGTTAAGAAGCATTAGCTCCTTTACAAATTCCCCCTTTGCTTCAAAGTCAAGGTCTATAAAGTCCTTCAAAGCCCTATCTTCAAACTCAAGGTTATCAAAGATCGCCTCAAGGACCTCTTGGTATATTTCTTTATTCCTTTCCTTAACTCCCCTTAGCCTTTCCAACTCCATAGAGAGAAGTTCCCTTTCCCTTTTTTCCCTCTCCAAAGCCTCAAAAAGGCTTGTATATTTTCTGTTTAACTCCGCATTTTCCTTTGAAAGCTCTTCAAGAAGTTCCTGCATCTGCATAAGCTCCTTTGAAAGCCGTTTTCTCTCTTGCCTAAGCCTTGCAAGCTCCTCCTTTCCACCCTTTGGTTCCCTTTCCTGCATTAATTCCAGCATTTGGAAGAGTTCTCTGTTTACTTTTGTTATCCTTTCAAGCCTTTCCATATATTCCTGAAGCCTTTTTTGACTTTCCAAAAGGGCTTGGCTTAACTCTTCTTTCTCCCTTTCCAAGCTTTCCCTCTCCGCCAGATCCTCCTCTTTTAGTCTTTTGAGTTCCCTTTCTATCTTTTCCTTATCTTTTAATATTCTCTCCGTTAGCTCCCTTGAAAGTTCTATCTGCTCCCTTAGCCTCATCTGTTCTTCTTGATTTCTTAAAATCTCCTCTTCAAGCCTTTTTTTGGACTCTTCTAACTTCTTTATCCTTTTTTCCACAGGAGATTCAAAGAGCCATATGAGGGACAAAGTAAGTAAAAGGGAGGGCACAAAGTGAGGTATTACATAGGGGTCTTCTCTTACTATGGCAAATCCCAATATTTGAAAAAGGGATAGATAGCCTATCCACACTACAGTTTTTTCTTTGTAGCCAAAAAGCCAAGAAAGGTAAAGGGCTGAGTTTATGGAAAAGAGTATTAGCATATCCTGTGGATCCTCTGGAAATATAGACCAGGGAAACCAAAGGAAGCGGTTAGATATGTAGTAGAGTATGAAGTTATAGGATGTTATCAAAAAAAGGAGCTTTAGGGCATCTCTTACCATGGATATAAAATATAGTCCTTTGTGAACCGCACCATCATTTAGTATTGTATGGACAATCGCGTTTGGTAAAATATTATAACCATGAGCGTGCTTGTTTTTGTAAGTATGACACCTTTGGGGAAGGGTGAAAGTGTAAGTCAGTACGTGGCAAGGGTTGTAGATATTGTGGATAGATCTGGACTACCATACGTGCTTACTCCCATGGGTACCATAATAGAGGGTGAAAGCTGGGACGAAGTGATGGCGGTATTGAAAGAGGGCTTTGAAGCTCTTAAGAAAGATTGTCCCCGTATTTCCATAACCATGAAGATAGATTACAGAGAGGGCAAATCAGGTAGGCTTCAAAGTAAGGTAAAGTCTGTGGAGGAAAAGATAGGAAGAGAAATAAAAAAGGTAATGTAAAGTGGCTATAAGGAAGTCAGGGTGTTTCAAAAATAGCCTGCCTTGCAGGACCACCGCCCCCACCCCCTGAAGCAGGAGCTCGTGCCCATATTGAGTCTCCCCACATGCCCAGAAAGAGTCTTTCTTTAAGGTTAGCCTTTAACTTCTTTAGCAGGTCTTTATAAACCTTAGGTTTTTAAACCAAAAGATAGACAACGCAACTACACAACTCAATCAAAAGATAGACAGTCAAATAGCGCAAGTTAGAGAGGAAGTGGGACAGAATAGGCAAGAAATAGGACAGCTTAGACAAGAGATCAAAGAATAGACCAAACTTAATCAAAGGATAGACACCATTATTCAGTTGCTTATATATTTAAAAAAGGGATGAGGGATGGTTTATATTTAATAGATGATGTATCGCATATTTGTATGGGGTGTAAATTTTAAAACAGCACCAGTGGAGGATAGGGAGAGGCTTGCCTGTAGCAGAGATGATGCCTATTATCTTCTTCCTCCTTTGAAGACCATAAAGGGAATAAAAGAGCTTATCCTTCTTTCTACCTGTAATAGGGTGGAGGTTTATGGTGTTGCGGAAAGCTACGAGGCTATAAATAACTTGGTGCTTGAGCTTATTCAGTTAAAGGGGGCAGACCCCCAAATAAGAAGGAATTCTTTTTTCTTGGAGGGAGAAAAGGCTATAGCCCATGTTTTTAAGGTGGCAAGCGGTTTAGAGTCCATGGTGGTGGGAGAGCCCCAGATAGTAAGCCAGTTTAAAGAAGCTTACCGAATAGCCAAAGAAGTGGGCTGTACTGGAAAGATATTAAACAGGCTTTATGAAAAAGCCCTAAGAACTGCAAAAAGGGTTAGAACAGAAACCGGTATAAGCAAAAATGCCATATCCGTTAGCTATGTGGCGGTGGAGCTTGCCAAAAGGATCTTTGGAAACTTGGCTCATATAAAGGTTTTGTTGGTAGGCGCCGGAGAGATGGCAGAGTTATGCGCCAAATACCTAAGAAAACTTAAGGCTCATCTTTTTATCACCAATAGAACCTATCAAAGGGCTGTGGAACTTGCCAAAGAGTTGGAAGGGCACGTGCTTAGATTTGAAGAATTAAAAGACCATCTTAAGGATTTTGATATAGTGATAGTTTCAACGGGAAGCAAAAGTTATGTCATAGATTATGATACGGTAAAGAGGGCTATAAGAAAAAGAGATTACAAGCCACTGTTTTTTATAGATATATCCGTTCCACGGAATATAGACCCAAAGGTGGCGCAGATAGATGAGGTGTTCCTTTATGACATAGATGACCTGCAAGGGGTGGCGGAAAAGAATCTAAGGGAAAGAATCAGAGAAAAGGAAAAGGGAGAGATAATAGTCTGGGATGAGGTGGATAAATTCCTAAAATGGCTTGAACTTTTGAAGGTAGAAGACCTAATACTTAGGATAAAAGAGGAGTGGAAAAAGGAAGAAGAGGAAAGTCCCATGGTTAGAAGGTTGATCCATAGGGCAATAGAGGAAATAAGGAAAGAGCCCTCCTTGGCGGAAAAGTTGGTTAAAATATTCCTGCAGGAGGTGGAAGATGCAAACACAAGGCGAAGGTTATCCCATGTCCATAACTGAGCTGATGGAGCTTGAAAGCGAATACTCCATAAAGGCCTACGTGCTAATAAAGGCTGACCCAAGGGAAATTCCCTCCATAATGCTTGCCTTGTCTACTTTTGAGGGTATAAAAACCGCAGACGTGGTAACAGGACCCTACGACATAATAGTTTTTGTGGAGGTGAAGAACCAAGACGAATTGGGTAGGCTTGTTATAAACAAGATACATTCCTTGGAGGGTGTTAGGGAAGCCCTTACCTGTGTGGTAGTAAGGATATGAGCGATTTGCCTTTGGTGGTTGAAGAAGAGAAAAGGATAGTGGTTATATACTCGGAAGCCCCCGCAGTCCACAGAGAAGAGGATGATGGAGTTGAGATATATTATTCCAAGGAAGGCGACGTGGTAAAGATAATAATCAACAAGGATGAAAAGCACCATATTGTATACTTCTGATAGCTTTTTGGTGGAAGGGGGAAAGCCCCTAAGGGGGGAGGTTAGAATCTCTGGTGCCAAAAATGCCTCTCTTCCCATACTTATGGCAAGCATACTCTCCGAGGAAGTCTGCTTACTAAACAATGTCCCAGACCTACTTGATACAAAGACTGCCCTTGAACTTTTAGAAAGCTTGGGTGCTAAGGTTGAATTTCAAAAAGGTGTGGTAAAGATAGACCCTAAGGGCATTAAAAGCTTCGTAGCTCCTGATGATGTGGTAAGGCGTATGAGGGCTTCTGTTTTGGCGATGGGTCCCCTTTTGGCAAGGTTTGGAAGGGCTGTGGTTTCTATGCCTGGCGGTTGTTCCATAGGTGTAAGAAGCATAGACCAGCACCTGAAGGTTTTTGAAAGGGCAGGAGCCCATATGGAAGTAAAACACGGCTATATAAACCTTGAACTAAAGGAGATAAAGCCCGTGGAATACACCTTCGAAGTTATAACGGTCACGGGCACAGAAAATGCATTTTTACTCTTAAGTAAGTGTGAAAAAAGAAGCATCTTAAGAAATATAGCCCTTGAGCCCGAGGTTATAGACCTTGTAGAGGTCCTTAGAAAGATGGGAGTCCAGATAGAGATAGAGGGAAGGACTGCTATAATCAGGGGCAATCCCTACCTTAAGGGCTTTAGCCATAGGGTAATACCCGATAGGATAGAGGCGGGCACCTTTATGGTGGCAGGCTTTTTGACGGGTGGAGATGTAATATTAAAAGATGTAAGGGTAGAACATCTGGGCAGCGTGATAGAAAAGTTAAAAGAAGCAGAAGCTAACATAGAAATATTAGACTTAAACTCTCTAAGGGTTGTTGGCAAAGGGGATATTATGCCTTTGAGTATATCCACCAGTGAGTACCCAGGCTTTCCCACGGACATGCAGGCTCAGTTTATGGTACTTTGCTGTCTTGCCAAGGGTATTTCAGAGATAAGGGAAAACATCTTTGAAAACCGATTTCAGCACGTGGCGGAGCTTCAAAGGATGGGGGCAGATATACACGTAAAGGATAGATTAGCAATAGTGAAGGGTGTGGAGAGACTCTACGGGGCTGAGGTCTATTCCACAGACCTTAGGGCTTCTGCAAGCCTTGTTTTGGCTGGACTTGTGGCAGAAGGTAGCACTTTGGTAAGGGATATATACCACTTAGACAGGGGCTACGAAAGGCTGGAGGAAAAACTTAAAAGCATCGGGGCAACCATAGAAAGGCTGCCCCAGAGGAAGCCTTAAGCTATCTCTATCTTCCTTTCCTTTGCCCCTTCTGCCTTGGGTATCCTTATCTCCAGCACGCCATCTTTGAACTCTGCCTTGGCCTCCTCTACCTTTACGTCCGTGGGCAAAGGTATCACCCTTTCAAACTTTCCATATACCCTTTCTACCCTGTGGTAGGCTTCCGTCTTTTCCTCCTTCTCTTCCTTCTTTTCTCCCCTTATGTGAAGGCTGTTCTCCCTTATGGATACCTCTACATTTTCCTTTTTAACGCCGGGAAGCTCCGCCTTTACCACAAGCTCTTGGTCTCTTTCATACACATCCACCGCAGGGGCAAAGGCTTTCTCCACCTCTTCCTTGGGCATAAACTCTTCAAGAAGCCTGTCAAACTCTTTCCTTATGCGCTCAAGCTCCGCAAAAGGGCTCCATACCATAAGTCCTCTTCTCATGGCTTATACCTCCTTAAAGTTTTTCCATAAGATTATTTTAGTCCTTTATTGTAAAATGTCAAGGTATAAGAGCCGGTGCTTGTCCTTTACTTGGCATAGGGGGATCAAATAATTTTAAAAATTTAAATTGGGTCATAAATCCCTTGTAGGGGTGTATGTTAATAGATTTCCCCTCTTGGTTTTTTGCCCGGCGTGGGGACAAGTTTTTTTAGAGCGGGCGACGGGATTCGAACCCGCGACCTTCTGCTTGGGAAGCAGACGCTCCACCCCTGAGCTACGCCCGCTTTTAGTTATATATTATATTCCTATCCTTGCCCGTATAGAATATAATTAAGAGCTTAAGGGAAACTAAATGTTATCGGTGCTGATCTGCACAAAGAACGAAGAGAGAAACATAGAAAGGGCTATAAAAAGTGTGCAAGGTCTTGCACAGGAGATAATAGTGGTAGATTCGGGCTCAATGGACAGGACTGTGGAAATAGCCAAAAATTTGGGGGCAAAGGTCTTTTTTAAAGAATGGGAAGGTTATGCAAACCAGCTTAACTATGGCATTAGCCTATGCTCAAGTGAATGGGTTTTAATATTAGATGCAGACGAAGAGGTTTCAAAGGAGCTAAGGGAAAGTATAAAAAGGGAGCTGGAAAAGCCAAGGTATGAAGTATACCAAGTTTGCAGAAGAACCTACTACCTTGGGGATTTTTTAAAGCATGCATGGTATCCCGAATGGAGAACAAGGCTTTTTAAGAAGGGTAAGCTAAGGTTTGAGGGGGCTTTACACGAAAGGGCTGTTTTTGAAGGCAAATCGAGAAAACTAAAGGGAGACCTTTATCATTATTCCTTCAAAAGCTTGGAAGACCAATATTTAAAGACCATAAGGTATGCCAAGATAATGGCTATGGAGATGAGGGAAAAGGGCAAAAGGTTTAAAGGGTATAACCTGGTCTTTAATCCTATCTGGCATTTCATAAAGGTTTATCTTTTAAACCTTGGCTTTTTGGATGGTGTGAGGGGCTTTCTTGTGGCTATGTCGGGGGCTATTTACGTGTTTTTGAAGTATAAATTTCTCTATGAGATGGAATTAAGGGAGAAAAAGAAGAGGCTTTGGTGATGCTTTATAGTCTTAGGATGAGGGCGGAGCTAAAAGGCGAGCATGTATCAGGTGCAGAAAGGATTGTAGGGGCTACTCAAATAGAAAAAACTATAAGGGGCTTTATAAAAAGACCAAGGCAGTACGATAAGATGGTTATAACCCTTGAAAAGCTTGAAAGTATTGAATACATACCAAGGGCTTTGCCCATAAAAAGCTATGACTTTAAAAGAGTAGAAGAAGCCCACAGCTTTGCAATACAGATGCTTTCCAAGGAGGGCATAAACAAGGATATAGCCTTAAAGGGTCTTGAACTTCTTAAAAGGGGACCAAGCCCAAAGGGAGGGAACATAAGGGGCGCAGTACTTTTGGATGTGGATACGGGGGAAAGGCTTGAACCAGACCCAGAAAGGGGCATAAGGACTGTGAGGTTTGACTGGAAAAACAGGGAGCATATAAAAAAGCTTCTAAAGGAAAGGGGGATTAAAAGGTTTTATTTAGAAAGACTTTTGGATGCCTTGGCTCTTGCCACAAAGAATATATACTGCGGAGTTATGGCGGAGCTATGTTGGAGTGATGATCCCGACTATACAACGGGCTACACCGCAGGAAAAAACATAGGCTATGTGAGGATAAAGCCCATGAAAGAGGAGGAAGTTCCCTTTGGAGGAAGGGTTTATTTTGTTAAAGGAAATTCTCTTGAGGAGATAATAGCTTGCTTGGAAAAGAAGGCCATCTTGATAGAGGGTTTATGATATTCCAACAAACTATTTAAGGATTAAAGGTTTCACACTTAACCCCTTTTATCACCCTAATTATCTCCTCGTCGGAGAGGGGAGGTCTTTTAAGGAAGTTATCCTTTGTGTACCTTTGGGCATTGATTATATTACAAAGGGCTTCCACCGTTTTGTCTATGAATTCATTTACCACTATGTAATCAAAGTATTTGGAACAAGCTATTTCTTCTTGTGCTTTTTTTAGCCTTTTTTCAAGGTTTTCTGTTCCATAGCCTCTGCTTAAAAGCCTTCTTTTCAACTCTTCAAGACTTGGTGGCATCAAAAAGATAAGGACGCAATCCTTGTAGGATTCCTTTATCTTCTTAGCTCCTTGAATGTCTATGACTAAAAGGGAATCCATACCCTCTTCTTCGTTTTTTAGAACTTGGTCCTTTGGCGTTCCATAGTAGTTTCCATAAACCTCTGCATACTCAAGAAAATAACCTTCTTCTATCCTTAGCTTAAATTGGGAGGGTTCCATAAAGATGTAATCCACTCCGTGGGTTTCGCCCTCTCTTCTTTGCCTTGTTGTGGCGGTTATTACCCTTTTAATTTTGGGACAGACCTTTAAAAGCCTTTCGGCTACCGTGGTTTTGCCTGCACCCGATGGAGCGGAAAGCACAAAAAGCATGTTATAATTATAACAAAGGCGCGTAGCTCAGTTGGCAGAGCGCTGGCCCGACACGCCAGAGGTCGGCGGTTCGAATCCGCCCGCGCCTACCATGTTATAATCTTTTCTTGATGCACTTAGAGTTTGAAAAGGAGCTCTACGAAATATATCAAAAGGTAGAACAGTTGAAAAGGTTATACAGTCTTGGGGAGAAGGATAAGCAGAAAGAGCTAAGAAGGCTTCAAAGGGAGTTTAAAAAAAAGAGTAAGGAGATATACTCAAAGCTTGACCCTTGGGAGAGGGTGCTTCTTGCAAGACATCCCCAAAGACCCCGCACCATAGATTACATAAACCTTATCTTTAAAAACTTCTTGGAGCTGCACGGAGATAGGTGTTTTGGAGACGATAAATCCATAATAGCAGGCTTTGGCTACCTTGATAATATGCCTATAGCCATAATAGGGCAAGAAAAGGGAAAAAGTACAAAGGAAAAGATGGAAAGAAACTTTGGCATGCCCCATCCAGAAGGATACAGGAAAGCCATAAGGATAGCAAAGCTGGCGGAAAAGTATAATATGCCTTTAATAACTTTTATAGATACACCGGGGGCTTATCCGGGTATTGGTGCGGAAGAAAGGGGACAATCTCAAGCCATAGCTCAAAGTCTTTACGTCTTTGGCTACTTGAAGGTGCCCTCTTTGGCGGTGGTTATAGGTGAAGGGGGGTCTGGTGGTGCCCTGGCTTTGGGCGTTGCCAACAGAGTCTTTATGATGGAAAACGCCATATACTCTGTTATCTCTCCAGAAGGGTGTGCTGCCATACTTTGGAAAGACCAAAGCAAGGTAAAGGAAGCTTCGAAGGCTTTAAAGCTTACCTCTCAAGATCTTTTACAGCTGGGTGTTATAGATGCCATAATACCAGAGCCCTTTGGCGGTGCCCACTGGGATCCAAAAAGAAGCGCAAGAATACTCAAATACTTCTTAAGGAAAGGTTTAAGGGAACTGCTAAAGCTAAGTCCAGAGGAGCTTGTGGAAGACAGAATAAGGAAGTTTGAAAAAATGGGCGCTTACATAGAATTATGAATTTCTTATGTGTGCATTGTCATTTCCACCAACCACCAAGGGAAAATCCCTACTTGGGACTTATTCCCATAGAAGACTCTGCTTTTCCCTTTGAAAATTGGAACGAGAGGATATTTAGGGAATCTTATCTCCCAAACCTCTATGCCCACTATGTGAGGGATAGAAAAATCATAAAAGTAGTCAACAACTATGAAAGAATAAGCTTTAACTTTACATACAGCTTGCTTTCTTGGCTTTTGAAGGAAAAACCTTGGTTTGTGGAAAGGCTAAAAGAAGCAAGTAGAAATGCCCTTGCCAGCGGATTTAATCATACCATACTACCCTTGGACCCGGAGGAAGACAGGGAGGTTCAAATAGTTTGGGGTATAAGAGCCTTTGAAAAGGCCTTTGGAAGAAAGCCAAGGGGCTTTTGGCTTCCCGAGCTTGCGGTAGATAGAAAAACCCTTTCCCTCCTTGTAAAGCATGGAATAAGCTATGTTATATTGGCACCCCATCAGGTAAAGAAAAGAAAAAGCTATCTTCGGCACTACCTTCCCGAGGGACATATAGACATCTTTGTTTATGATGGAGAGCTTTCCCATGGTATAGCCTTTGGAGAACTTATAAACAACATAGAGCAGCTCATAAGAAACACAAAAGACAGAAAGGGACTAACTCTTATAGCGGTAGATGGGGAAACCTTTGGCCATCACAAAAAGTTTGGAGAGATGGGCCTTGCCTACCTTTTGGAAAACCATCCCCATATAACAACCCTTGAAAGGTTGCTTGACCTTATGCATCCAGAAGACGAAACAGACATAAAGGAATTTACCTCTTGGAGCTGTGCCCATGGAGTAGAAAGATGGAGGTCTAATTGTGGATGCTCCGCAGGGGGGCAAGCCCATTGGCATCAAGAATGGAGAAAACCCTTAAGAGAAGCCTTAGAAGTTTTAAGGTCTAAGGTAAAGGAAAGACTCTTTCAAACTTTGGAGAAATACACCAAGGATCCCAAAGAGGCCCTTTTTGACTTTGTGCAAGTAATAATGGGAGCTTCAAAGGAAGAATACTTTGAAAAACATTTAAAAAGGGATTGTACACAACAAGAAAAGAGGGAGATACTAAAAATCCTACAGGCATATAAGTATGTTAGCTTTGCCTTTTCCTCCGATGGCTGGTTTTTTGCAGAAATATCGGGCATAGAGGCTGTTAAAAACCTTCTCTTTGCTAAGAGAGCCCTTGACCTTTTAGGAAACAAGGAGCTTGAAGAAACCTTCCTTCAAATACTTTCCTCCGCACCGAGCAATGTTCAGGTATATGGCAACGGCTTGGGAGTTTTTCAAAAACTGGTTTTGCCACAGGTGGTTTTTGAAAAAGACCTTATAACTTCTATAACAGCCCTTGAACTATCAGACCTAATTCCACAGGAGGGCTTTTTAGGAAAGTTTTACTACAAAGTAGAAGGCTTTGAACCTTGGAAGGTTTACCTAAGGGACGAGGAGACAGGAGAAGAGTTTGAAAAGGTGGAGTATCTGCGGGATTTTAACCCAGAAAAACTTCCCCAACCTCTTTTTAACTGGCTTTTAAGAGGGTGGGCTATCACGTACTTTGAGGAGGATGTGGAGTTTGAAAGGAATTACGAAGGACTTTTTGAAAACTTGCTTTACTATGCTCATGGCAGAAGGTTTGATGGCTATGATCTGCTAAAGAATAGGGTTGCAATCTATCTAAGGACCAAGCTTTACTTATCTACGAGGGATCTACTCCCTCTTTCCACCATAAGAGAGATCTTTGAAAGGGCAGATACCTTTGGTACAAACCTAAGGGATGAAGAGGTTAAGTTTTGGTTGGAAAGGTACATGGAACAAAGGATTTTAAAGGGTATGTCTGAAGAAGAGGCAAAGGAGCTGGCTATGTTTGTCAAAGATTATAACCTACTTGCGGGTAGGTTTGAGTTTATGGTTAATCTGTGGGGACTACAAAATTGGGCTTGGGAGAACAAAGAAAAGCTAAAGGCGGAAACTTTAAAACTCTTGGATTTCCAGGTAGAATAGTGAGGGGGAGGATCACTTAAAAAATCGGTATCAGCAGGAGCTCATTAATATACACCCCTATAAGGGAATTTCTTACTCGGCGTAGAGTTGCAAGTAATTACAAAATAGGATTTTTGGGATAATCTAAATCAAATATTACCATCTTTATTTCTGTATAGTCCTCCACCGCAAAGCGTGGTCCTTCCCTTCCTATGCCCGAATACTTCACACCACCATAGGGCATGTGGTCTGCACGGAAGTTGGGACCTTCGTTTATAAGAACCCCGCCTGCCTTTATGCCCCTTATAAACTCCCAGGCGATGCTAATATCTCTTGTGAACACACCCACCTGAAGACCATACTCGGAATCATTTACAAGCCTTATGGCTTCTTCTACTTCTCTGTAAGGGTTTACCACCACCACCGGTGCAAAGGCTTCTTCCTTAAAAAGCCTTGTATTGGGAGGTACCAAAGAAACTATGGTAGGCGTAAGCACAGAAGACACCTTATCTCCACAAGAAACACCACCCGCTACCAACTTGGCACCCTCCTTTAGAGCTTCATCTATCCACTCTTGAACCCTTTCCACTTCCGAAGGAGATATCATAGGGCCCACGTCTGTATCCTCCTGCATGGGATCTCCCACCTTTAGGCCGCTTACCGCTTTTTCAAGCTCTTGTAGGTACTCCTCAAAGAGCTCTTCATGAACGAAAACCCTTTGCACCGAGATGCAAACTTGACCTGCGATGGCAAAGCCACCGAGAAGAGTCTTTTGAACTGCTTTTTTAAGGTCCCCATCCTTGTGCAACACAATAGCAGAGTTGGAGCCAAGCTCAAGGACTATCTTTTTTATGCCTGACTGCCTTGTTATTATCTCACCAATCTTTTTGCTACCGGTAAAGGAAACCACCCTTACGTCGGGATGATTAGTCATAGCCTTACCCACATCGCCATAGCCTGGCAGTATGCTAAGAGCCTTTGGTGGAATACCTGCCTCTAACAAAACTTCACCGAGCATGAGGGGTGTTAAAGGTGTTCTCTCGGAGGGCTTTAGTATAACCCCATTACCACAAGCCAAAGCGGGAGCTATCTTATGCATAGAAAGGTTTAAGGGAAAGTTAAAGGGCGTTATTGCGGATACTATACCAACGGGTTCTCGCACATAAAAGCCCACCTTTCCTTTTCCGTTAGGATGGGCATCCATGGGGATAACTTCGCCACCTATCCTTTTTGCCTCTTCTGCGGAGAAGATCAAGGTCTGTATTGCCCTTTGGACCTCGGTGCGAGCTTCCCTTATGGTCTTTCCCACCTCAAGCACCAAGGTTTTTGCAAATTCTTCAGACCTCCTCATTAGAATATGCGCCGCCTTCATAAGAATCTGATACCTTTCATAGGAAGTAAGAGAGGATATCTCTTTGAAGCCTTCTTTTGCAATCTCTATGGCTTTATAAACTTCCTCTTGGGTTGCCCTTGAGACCTCCGCTATCTTCTCACCCGTATAGGGGTATATAACGGGCAGTTTTTCTTCCTTGCAAACCCACTCACCACCCAATAGAAACTCTGTCCTCATAGTTTATAATTTTAAACTCAAATACATAAATAGTTCAGGCTTCCAGCTTGTATTTTTCCATACTGGGATACTTGTGAGAATTTGTGATTTAACAATTGCCCAAGGCGTATATTCGATATGCGGTGCTATAATTTAAAAACTAACATGCTTGTTGACCACATAGGGAGGAAGGTATATATAGCAAGGGTGCTCACAAGGCATGGCTTCGGTCTGCTACTTTTTAAGCTTGGTCTTGGGCATCTTGTACCCTTTCATTGGGGAGTCTTGGGACATAAAAGAAGGAAGGAGAGGTATTTACCAGAAGAACATTTAAGACTTGCCTTTGAAGAACTTGGGGTAACCTTCATAAAGCTTGGACAGATACTCAGTGTTAGACCTGACCTTTTGCCCGACAACTATCTACGAGAGCTTTCTAAACTTCAAGATAGGGTTCCTCCGGCGGATGCAGAAAGTATAAAAAAGGTTATAGAGGAGGAGTTTGGTAAGCCTTATAAAGACCTATTTGACTACTTTGAGGATGAGCCCTTGGCTTCTGCCTCCATAGGTCAGGTTCACAGGGCAAGGCTTAAATCTGGAGAGAGAGTTGTGCTTAAAGTTCAAAAACCCTATGTGGAAAAGCAGATAGAGGAAGATTTGGCGATCCTTGAGGAGCTTGTCCAGATATCTATGAAGACAGAGCTCGGTCAGAGATGGGATGTTCAATCCATCTTTGAAGAGTTTTCCTACACCATAAGAAACGAGCTTGATTATACCAGAGAAGGAAGAAATTGTGATACCTTTAGAAGGAACTTCTTAAAGGATACCGATGTATACGTGCCAAAAGTCTATTGGGAGTTTACAACAAAAAGGGTGCTTTGCCTTGAGGAAATAGAAGGTATCAAAATTAGCGATAGGGATGCCCTTGTAAGTAAGGGCTTTGATCTCAAAGAAATTGCCAGAAAAGGTGCCAGGATATACCTCAAAATGATATTCAAAGATGGCTTTTTCCACGCAGACCCCCACCCTGGAAACTTTTTGGTTATGAAGGATGGAAGTATAGGACTTTTGGATTATGGTATGGTGGGATCGGTGGATAGCATAACAAGAATAAACCTTTTTCAGCTCATGTACGGTATCCTTAGGAATGACCTTGACCTTGTGATAGATGCCCTTTATGACCTTGGGATATCCATGAGGACAAAAAGGGAAAGATTTTTAAAAAGGGAATTGGAAATTCTATTCTCCTATTACTTTATGCAACCTCTAAAAGAGGTTAAACTTTCAAAGGTAGTGCAAGATACTTTCAAACTCTCATACAAATATGGTATAAGGATACCCTCAGACCTTTTTCTTCTTCTTAAAACCTTATCTCTCGCAGAAGGTACAGCCTTAAACCTCGACCCAGAGTTCAGGTTGATAGAAGAGATGAAGCCCTATGTGGGCAAGGGGTTTAAACAGGTTTTTATTCCTATGGTTTCAAGGAATGAGGTGACAAAAAATTTAATAATAACCACTAAAATGCTCCTTCAGGGTGTTCATAAGACAAAGAAGTTTTTAAGTGAGCTTGAAAGGGGGGAGCTTGAGCTTTCTATAAACTACAAAGGTGAAGATAAGTTTATAAAGGACCTTAAAAGGGATATAAACAGGCTTTCTATGAGTATACTAACTCTCGGCTTTATGCTATCTTCATCCTTTATTATACTTACCATAGCCCCCCATATGGTGAAAGATTATCTCGTTTATTTCCTTTTAATATTTACCCTTATCCTTGTGATCCTTGGCTTTATAAAGCTTAGACAGGCTTAAGTCTATTGTAAAATGTTAAATATGGCGCCAGAGGAGCAGTTAAAACTTATAAAGCAAGGAACCGTAGAGATAATAGAGGAAGAAGAACTTCTTAAAAAGTTAAAGGGAAAAAGACCCTTACGTATAAAGGCGGGCTTTGACCCCACCGCTCCAGACCTTCATTTGGGGCACACGGTTTTACTTCAAAAGATGCGCCAATTCCAGCAGCTTGGACATGAGGTTTATTTTGTCATAGGAGATTTCACCGCTATGATAGGGGATCCAACAGGTAGAAGCCAAGTTAGACCCCCGCTAAGCAGGGAAGAGGTCCTTGAAAACGCCAAAACCTACGAACATCAGGTTTTCAAAGTACTAATTCCAGAAAAGACCAACATCGTCTTTAACAGCTCTTGGCTTTCCTCTTTGGGAACGGAGGGAATCATAAAGCTCGCGGGTCAATATACGGTGGCAAGGATGTTAGAAAGGGATGACTTTTCAAAGCGCTTCAAAGAGGGTGTTCCCATATACATCCATGAGTTTTTGTATCCTTTGCTTCAAGGTTATGACAGCGTTGTTTTAAAGGCAGATGTGGAGCTTGGTGGTACAGACCAAAAGTTCAACCTCCTTGTGGGCAGAGACCTACAAAGAGCTTTCGGTCAAGAGCCTCAAGTGTGTATAACCCTTCCCCTTTTGGTAGGTCTGGATGGTGTTAAAAAGATGTCCAAATCCTATGGCAACTATATAGGCATCACGGAGGAGCCCAATCAGATGTTTGGCAAAATTATGTCCATATCGGACGAGCTTATGTGGGATTACTACCTACTTCTTACCGATTACACACAGGAGGAGATAGAGGAGTTTAGGAAAAACCTTCATCCCATGACCGCCAAAAAGAGATTAGCCCACTACATAGTTTCTCGCTACCATTCTAAGGAGTCCGCAGACAAAGCCCTTGAATTTTTTGAAAAAACCTTTTCAAAGAGAGAATTTCCAGAGGATGCGCCTACCATACAGGTACCAAGGGGCTACCGTAAAAAGGCTTATGAATTTTTGGTGGAGCTTGGCATTGAGCCATCAAAGAACTCCGCAAGGAGGTTAATAGAGGGTGGAGGACTAAGGATAGAGGGAAGAAAAATAGAAGACCCCAACGAGGAGATAGAGGTACTCCAAGATATACACCTACAGACTGGGAAAAAACGCTTCTATAAAATAGTTGCTACTTAACCACTTTAACCTTGCTCCAATCTATGGGTCTAAAGCCCGCCGATTGGGCGTATTCTTTGGCGGTCTTATAGTTAATATGCTCTTCTGTTTGTGCCTTTAATATCAAGGATCTTTCCTTTTCCCTTTTTAACTCGGAGACCTTTTTGGCGTAAGTTTTTGAAAGGTTTATACTATAGGCGGAATAAAGGAGATTAACAAGTAGCAATAGGGCGCTAAGCATTATATACTTCATGGCTTTTCCCCCACTCTTAGTTTAGCACTCCTACAAGCAGGATTTACCTTCATCTCTTCCATAGTAGGTACTATCGGCTTTTTTGTCAATAACTTAAGATGTTTTTTCATAAAATTCTTAGCTATCCTGTCCTCAAGGGAATGAAAAGAAATGACCACAATCCTTCCTCCAGTCCTTAAAAAATCAAGGGTCTTATTTAGAGCTATCTCAAAAGACTTTAACTCCTGATTTACCTCTATCCTTATAGCCTGAAAGATCCTTGTGGCTGGATGAATCTTCCCTCCTCTGTAAGGAAGCACAGAGGTAATTATCTTTACAAGCTCGCCAGTGGTTTCTATAGGTTTTTTTGCCCTTGCAAGGACTATGGCCTTTGCCACTTTTTTGTAGTAGGGCTCTTCTCCGTACTCTTTGAAGATCCTTTCAAGCTCTCTCTCTGAGTATCTATTTAACACATGATAAGCGGTAATTCTATCCTCTGGGTTCATCCTCATATCCAAAGGTTCATCCCTTTGAAAGGAAAAACCCCTTGGGCTTTTCAGTTGAAGCATGGAAACTCCAAGGTCAAAGAGAAAGCCATCAACTTCCCTTATTCCCTCCTGTCTTAAAACCTCATCAAGGTCGGAAAAGTTGGCATGGTAAAGTTTGTACCTACCCTCAAAGGCTTTTAAATTCTCTTGTGCTATTTCAAGGGCTTGGGGATCCCTGTCAATGCCTATTAAGAGGGCCTTTGGATTTTTCTCCAATATTCTTCTTCCATGACCGCCAAGTCCAAGGGTGCAATCTACATATAGGGCTCCGCCGTTGCCAAGTAATAGGTCTGTTGCTGGTTCAAGCAATACGGGGATATGCATCTACAAAAGTTTCAATTGCATTATAGGGGAAAAGCTTCTCCTGTGAATAAGACTTTCTTTATGCTCTTTTATAGCCCTTAGATGTTCCCTTGTGGCATAGCCTTTGTGCTTGGCAAAGTTATACTGGGGAAAAAGCTTGTGATAATGTTCCATTATTTTGTCTCTTAGAACCTTTGCCACTATGCTAGCACAGGCACAGCTAAGACTTTTTCTATCGCCTTTTACCAAAGGGATGTTTAGATAATCCTCCACCGGTAGGTAATCGCTGATAACTACATGAAAGGGATGGTTTAGGTCTTCAAGGGCTCTTTTAAAGGCTATTTTGTTAGCCCTTGCTATACCCACACGGTCTATAAGGCTTGAATCAACTACGGCAGTCCCTATTGCCAAAGCCTTCGCTTTTATAATTTCATATGCCTCCTCTCTTTCCTTTGGTGTCATTCCTTTGGAATCGGTGTTTATAAAAGCTTCTGTAAAGGGGGGAAGTATTACAGCACAGGCAACTATGGGGCCCGCAAGGGGTCCCCTGCCCGCTTCATCCACTCCAGCCACAAGAAGGCCCTTTTCCCAATAGGGCTTTTCGTATTCTGTCATCTTGCCTTCTTTAGTTCCCAAGGTTTTATCTCTCTTATCTTTCCAAGAGCCTCCTTACCTTTATATTTGCGCAAGAAGTAAAGCTTTGCCCTCCTGACTTTTCCATACTTTGTTATCTCTATCTTTTCTATATTGAGGCTATAATAGGGAAAGGTCCTTTCAATGCCCACACCGTAGGACTCCTTCCTTACGGTAAAGGTCTTTCCACTACCACTTCCCTTTATCCTTATCACCACCCCTTCAAAGGGCTGTATCCTTTCCTTTTCTCCCTCCACTATCTTGTAATGTACCCTTATGGTATCACCCACTCTAAAATTCACCCATTCCTTCTTTGGAGTGTACAGGTTTTCTATTTCTTTAAGTAGGCCGCTCATGATAAAACCTCCTTTTTGGGATCAGAACGTAGTATTATAGCACAATATTATAATATTAGTTATGCTAACTTTTAAAGAGCCTGTAAAAGGCTTGGAGCTTGAATTTGCCATATTGCCCGCCGATAAGATTACCATACCTTCAATCCAAAGGGAACTTTCTGATATGCATATAAAGAGGCTTATGGATTCTATTCAAAAAGTTGGGTTTGTAGAACCTCTTACGGTAGTTCCTACAGAAAATGGGTTTTATGAAGTAATCAACGGACAACATCGTTTTATGGCTGGCCGCAGGCTTGGAATGGAAGAGTTTCCAGTGATTATACTTCCACCCTCTGTAAAGGATTACATAATATCCCTTAACATAGAAAAGGTACCTTCTTTAAAGGATAAGGCTCATCAATCTTATGAGATTTTTATGGCCTATCTTCAAAGGGAACCGAACCTTAAGGAGTATAAATTAGAAGACTATATAGAGCAAGCTTATCTAATTACCATAGGTTTTATAGTGGATAGATTAGAAGATAAAAAGTTTCCGGGTTATGCCTTTGAAAAGGTACTTTCTAAGGTGGATTTTTTCTTGGATATTCCCCTTGAAAAGGCAGAAAAAGAAAGGGAGAAAAGGGCTCAAGTTTTAATGTCTGCGAAGGAAGTTTTAAACAGGCGCTACGAAGAATTAGGATTGAAAAACGCCCTTCTGAAAGAGGCTATAGTATCAAAGGCTTTCCAGATGGAATATGGAAAATATGTAAGGATCATATCGGAAGACTTTTACACCTTCTTTGATAGGCTTATAAGTGCGATGCAAAAGGTAAGCTTTGAAGAAGAGGAACTACAGGAGTTTTAAGAAAGAGGTATGTACCTCCTCACCACATAAACCTGTTCCTTTTCTACTTCCACCTGAAGCAAGCTGTCGCCCTTTTCCGAATAAGCCAAAACTTCACCCCAAGGGCTGTAAATGGCAGAGGACCCCGCATACTCTTCCTGCCCCACTTTGCCCCAAGCGTTGGAAAGCAAAAGAAAGGACTGGTTTTCTATAGCCCTTGACCTTGAAAGTACTTCTAGATGTTCCCTTCTCTTTTTGCCCCACATGGAGGGCACCGCCAAAAGCTCCGCATCCCTAAGCAAAAGAGAGGAAAATCTAAGCTCAAAGCATATCAAAATACCTATCTTTGCCCTTTTGCTTTCTATCAGTGGATTATCTTTACCACTTTTGAAATGCTTTTCTTCTTCATATATAGGAAAGAGCTTTATCTTATGCCTTTTGCCTATTATTTTACCCTCTTCCACCACCAAGGCACAGTTGTATATACCTTCCTCACCCTTAAGGGGATAGGTACCTATTATGGTCAGGTCTTTTTGGAAGGAGATCCTTTTTATCTCCTCCAATACTTCCTCTGTCCTTTCTGCGTGGCTTTTTAAATTAGCGTAATCAAAGCCACAAAACCACATCTCAGGCAAAGCCACCACAGACCCTTCTTTGACGTACCCCAAAAGGGATAAAACCTTGGATAAGTTTTCTTCCACCTTTCCAAGGGATGGTTTAAACTGTAAGACCGCTAAATTAAGCATAGCTTATATAATTATAAGAAAACGCTGGGTGAGAAATTAGGTATCATCAAACTTTCGCATACACAAGCACACAAGTCAAAACCTTACACCACCTACCTCTTCCTCTTTAACTCATATACCACCCTTCCCTATGGCATAACCATACTTATATCGTTCCGTCAA
>CALIUI010000060.1 GCA_938048815.1 uncultured Aquificaceae bacterium
TGGGGATTGCTCGTGTTTTCCACCACAAAAGCCCTTTTTATAACCACGTACCACTTCCCCCCTTTATAAACACCCTTACCTTCCGCTCCTTGTATATCCTTCCATGTAGAGGAACCAAAGCCCTCTGCCACTATTTCCCTAACAGGAGTTTTAAAAGTATTTTTTCTAAAGACCTTTTCTCCCCCTATATAGCTAAGGGCATACTGATTTGCCCAATCTTCAGGATATTTGTGAGGGGGTGTGGCATGAGGATACCAGTCATAGGTTGCGTTGGGATATATTTTAGAGACGTCTGCATATCCACGGTCTATATTCTCTTGTCTTGCGGCACTCCAATGAAGGATGAGAACCCTTTGTTCTTTATCTCCCATGGTTACGGGTACATCGCTGGAGGGTTTGTATGGAATTTGAACAGCAACTGCATCAGAAAAGGTACCAATAAGATGGAAGTTATCCTGAGTTTTATCCTCCCAAACAAGGAGAAAGGCTATATTTTTTCCATCGTTTACACTTTTGACCTTTATGCTTTTAACTGTTGGGTTTAGCTGCATAGGAGTGGTAACAGACTGTCCTGCTAAAGGAATTTCAACTTCTTTTGCCCTACCCCATATCCTATCAAAGGGATCCATAGGGATTTGGGAAACCCTAAAGAGGTAAATTGATAGTTTACTCTTTAATTCATGATAGAACCTTCTTCGTATCTTTTCTAAGCCTGTATATGCTATAATAAAAGTGAAACTAAAACTATTTAGAAGAGTGGGAGGTTTTAACAATGCTTGAAAAATTTAGATTAAAGTCCAGTGTAGAGCTATGTAAGTGCTGCCTTGAAGCCTATATTAAAACCTATAGGGTGCAATAGCTCCATGAAAAGGCTAAAGGAAGAGTTTAAAAATTTAGGAATAGAATTTGAGAGCAGGTGCTTAATATATAGGAATAAGGGAGGAATTATAGCGATTCCATACAACCATATAGTATCCATAGAATTAAAAGATGACGAAGTCATGATTCAAGCTGGAGGAATGGAGAAGATAACAATCTCCATGCCCTCTGATAGTCTGGCCTCTTTACTATTTGAGGAACTCCTATTGCAGATAGAGAAAGCTTACCTTTGACCACCTGCTATTGCTGGAACTATAGAGAGAACATCGCCCTCCTTTAATTGTGTATCTAAACCTTGTAAAAATCTTATATCTTCATCGTTTAGATATAAATTAACAAATTTTCTAACTTCTCCTTGTTCGTCCAATAGTCTTTCCTTAAAGCCTGGGTATAACTCTTCCAACCTTTCTATTGCTTCTCTTATATTGTTTGCCTCCACCTGTACTTCGCCCTGTCCGTTGGTGACCCTTCTTAATGGAGTGGGTACTCTTATGGTTATCATTTTTTACCTCCTGTATTATTATAACATATTGCCATGGTAGTAGTTTTAATAGCTTTGCTTTCCTTACTCTTTTCTTGTGCCATTCCAAGAATAGCAATAGTAGAAAACCCGCTAACCTCGGAAGAGCATGTAAATTTGGGATATATTTATGAAAAGCAGGGAAAGATTGACCTTGCTCAAGAAGAGTATAAAAAGGCCATAAGGAAAGATAAGAGAAACTGGATAGCCTACTATAACCTTGGGAATCTCTATGCAAAAAGGGAGGACTGGGAAAAGGCGGAAGAATTTTATTTAAGGGCCTTGGAAATAGAAAGGGATCCAGACCTCCTAAACAATTTAGCCTATGTTTTAAACAAAAAGGGTGAGACCTGCCTTGCCCTAAGGCTTATAAAAGAAGCCATAGAAAAGCAAGAGAAGGAGCAATATAAGGAAACTCTAAGGGAAATAGAGAAAAAGGGGGTTAGATGCTTACCTTTTGAAGGGGAAAGGGAACTTTGGTAGTTGAGGAATTCCTCTGTTGCTTCCAATAAATTTCTTTATCATCTTTTTAGTTTCTTCATACTCCTTTAGTACCTTACTGACATCCGATACGGTGGTGCCACTACCCTTGGCAATTCTTTGCTTTCTGCTGAGGTTTATTATTTTGGGATTTTTTCTTTCTTGCTTTGTCATAGAAAGGATTATGGCTTCTGTCTTTTTAAACTTCTTTTCATCTATCTTAATATCCTTTAATTGAGCTCCTATGCCCGGGAGCATGCCAAGTAGCTTATCAAGGGGTCCCATATTCCTTATAGCCCTTATCTGTTTTAGCATGTCTTCTAAATCAAACTCTCCCTTCATAATCTTATAAGCAAGGGCTTGGGCTTCGTCCTCGGGAATTACCTTGCTTACCTTCTCTGCAAGGCTTTGTATATCGCCAAGACCTAATATTCTTTGGGCTATTCTATCGGGATAGAAGGGTTCTATATCCTCTATCCTTTCTCCCACGCCCACAAACTTAACATCCACTCCGAGGGCCTCTTTTACCGAAAGGGCTACACCACCCTTTGCATCTCCGTCCATCTTTGTAAGGATAATACCAGTAAGGCCAAGGGCAGAGTGGAAAGCTTTTGCAGCATCAAGGGCAGATTGTCCTTGCATAGCATCCGCTACATATATAACCTCAGAAGGCTTAACTGCCTCCTTTATTTGCCTTAATTCTTCCATTAACTCTTCATCTATATGAAGCCTTCCAGCGGTATCTAAAAGGAGGTA
>CALIUI010000061.1 GCA_938048815.1 uncultured Aquificaceae bacterium
TACTTGATTTCCATAGAACTTTAATTATAGTAAGCTCTTGGCTATTTGGCAAGTACCCTTTCCAGCTCCGCAATAGAAGTTATTCCTCTCCTTACCTTTAGGATACCCGCTTCATATAAGCTTCTCATACCCTTTTTCTTAGCTAAGTCTCTTATCTCTTCTGCATTGGCACCCTTTAATATTAGCTTTCTCATTTCTTCATCAACTTCCAATATTTCATGCACTGCCATTCTCCCCTTATATCCAGAACCGTTACAATGTTCACAGCCCTTTGGATTAGCCTTATAAAGGGTTATATCTTCATCCAATCTCTTTAAAACTCCGAGACTAAGAAGGGCTTCCCTTGGAGTATCATCTACAATCCTACACCTTGGACAGAGCTTTCTTATTAATCTTTGGGCCACTATAAGAATTACGGAAGAACCCACAAGGAAAGGTTCTATACCCATATCTACAAGCCTTGTAATGCTTGAAGGAGCATCGTTGGTATGTAAGGTAGAAAAGACTAAGTGTCCTGTAAGAGAAGCCTTTATACCTATTTCCGCCGTTTCCCTATCTCTTATCTCACCTATTAATATTATGTCCGGGTCTTGCCTCAAGAAGGCTCTAAGCACTGTAGCGAAATGGACATCTTTTTTCTCATTTACCTGTACTTGATTTAGACCTGGAATTGATACTTCTACTGGGTCTTCTACCGTCATTATGTTAACGTCTGGTGTGTTTCTTTCCATAAGGGCAGCATATAGGGTTGTGGTTTTACCCGAACCCGTTGGACCTGTTACCAATATCATACCCCATGGCGTCCATATGGCTTTGCGAAACTTTTCAAGATCGTCGGGTTCAAATCCAAGGTCTTCAAGTTTCACGTTCAAATACTTTTCCGCCTCCTGTATCCTCATAACCACCTTTTCCCCGTATACGGTAGGCACTGTGGAAATTCTAAGGTCAATCTTTTTACCTTTATATCTTGTTCTTATTCTTCCGTCTTGAGGTTTCCTTTTCTCTGCTATATCAAGGTTTGACATTATTTTATAACGAGCAACAAGAGGATCTTTTATCTTAGTTGGGAATTCATGGTACACTTTCAAAATACCATCAGCCCTATATCTGACCACAAGCTTTTTCTCTTGAGGTTCTATGTGAATATCAGACGCTCCAAGGTTCACTGCTTCTGCTATAAGAAAGTTTGCCAATTTAATTATAGGGCCTTCCTCAGTTTCGGAAGCTAAGGCTTCAAGAGGCTTATCCATTGCTTCGTCTTCTATTTCCATTTCTTCGTCTATAGATATATCTCCGACAATTTTATCTAGTGTGGGATACAACTTATCAAGAAGATCTTCTATGACTTTTTTGGGTGCTACGTACGATACTATGGTATTTATCTTGGTTTGAAATTTTAGCTCATTTATGCCCGTTTGATCAAAGGGGTTTATAGTGAGCACATACAACTTTCCATCCTCGTACTTTATTGGAGCCACAGCACGCCTTTTTAAAAAACCCTCAGGTAATTTTTCCTTCATAACATCAGGCAAACTAACTTCTTCTATGTTTCCTTTCCAAACCCTGTTGGGCATATACTTCTGATAAAAATCTATAAGTTTTGAATCATCTATGAGTCCTAACCTTAATAAAACGCTTATGATATCCTCATCCTTTCCTTTTTCTTTTTGCGCTTTATAAGCATCTTCTTTTTTTACATATCCAAGCCTTACTAAGATTTCCAAAAGCTTAGCTTCATCCATAGCTTTCCTCCTCAGAAGGGAATATACCTTTTTTTACTTCTTCCTTAAAGGCTTTCAAGGCTTTCCTAAAAAGCTCGGCGCCTTCTATGTACCTTTTCACAAACTTTGGCTTTATATCCTCCACAAGACCCACCAGGTCGTAAAACACCAACACTTGCCCATCACAATGTGGACCTGCTCCTATACCTATGGTAATAGCCTTTGAATTTTGCGTTATTTCCTTTGCCAAGTTTTTTGGCATGCTTTCCAAAACCACCATAAAGGCTCCAGCATCTTCCAATGCTTTAAAATCCTTCCTCACTCTTTGAGCTTCCTCTTCTGCTTTCCCTACAACTCTATATCCACCGAGAGCATGAATGCTTTGAGGTGTAAAGCCTACATGACCAACCACTGGTATGCCTATGCTTACCAAACGTCTTACAAGCTCCGCCACTTCCTCACCCCCCTCAATCTTTACGGCATTTGCTCCAGTCTCCTTCATAACCCTTCCACAGTTTTTAACAGCATCTTCTATACTAACTTGATAGCTCATAAAGGGCATATCTACTATAATAAAGGTATTGGGAGCTCCCCTTCTTACAGCCTTTGTATGGTATATCATTTCTTCCAAGGAAACGGGCAGAGTTGAATCAAGCCCCTGAAATACCATTCCCAAGGAGTCACCCACTAATATACAATCTATGCCTACCTGTTGGCAAAGCTTTGCTGACAAGTAGTCATACGTGGATATCATTGTAATTTTTGTTCCTTCGTGTTTTTTCTTGAATAGACTTCTTGTTGT
>CALIUI010000062.1 GCA_938048815.1 uncultured Aquificaceae bacterium
AGCGAGGAGCTGCAAAGGTCCATAGACCGTATAAAGTCTATCCAAAGAAGCTTAAAGAATGGAAATAGGCTTATGGAGCTTCTCAAGGCTCAAGAAGGCGAATGTCCCCTATGTGGATGGGATATAGGACACACTCACACAAGCTATGCAGTCTCTATTGAATGCTTTGTCTGTGGCTACCGCACAGATGCAAAGGAAATAACACCTCAGGTAGACCTTACAACCCTTGAATGTTCCGAGTATGAAAGGTCGGAGGAAACGGGTTGAAGTTGCCCCATTATGAGTTTATAAGGTATGAAAACTGGAAGGAACAGTTCCTTAAAGATTATGAAAAGATAACCTTAAGGGAATTGGAAGACCTTGCCAAGGAGATGGAAAAGATATACCCAGAGGCAGAGGAAAGGTTTTTAAGGGCTATGCTTTCCATGTACCTGGGAGGGTATGAAAAAAGACTCCAAGATCCAGAGGTAAGGTATTGGACCAACTGGGCTGGGGCAAAGACCTATAAAACCTTCAATAAATTCCCTCAACTTTCTGACATAGAGGTTTCTTTTCTTTTTTACTCCATAGGCAAGGTCTTTGTCCCTTTGCTTTTGCATGAGAGGGGCGTAAAGTCAGAAGCCTTTAAGGGGCTATCCAAAGAAGAACAAGAAAAGGTAGTCCAAGAGGAGCTTGAGGTTGTGTGGGAAAACCATCTTATAAGGATCCTTCAAGTGTTGCCTTTTTTGTCCTTGAACTCAAAAAGCATATAAAAGCCCTTGTCTTGGGATATGGCCTTTACACTCCATCCATGAAGCTCCGCTATATGCTTAACTATTGCCAAGCCCAAGCCCATACCCTTGGGGTTTTCCGAATGGTAGGGCAAAAAGATAAGCTCCTCTTTGCCCTTCTCTATACCAACGCCGTTGTCCTTGTATACCATCCTTTTTTCTTCTATCTCCAACCAAACTTTGTTTGCTCCCCATTCAAGGCTGTTATTAAAAAGGTTAAAGAACATGTCCCTTAAAAGCCTCTCATCGCCAACTATTTTTACGTCTCCGTGTATATTTATCTCCATGCCCGTGTATATCTTTGCCACTTGCCTTATTACCTCTTCAAGGGATAGTTCCTTAAATTGAGGCTCCACTTCTATGGAAAGGCTACGAAACTGGTCTATGATCTTCCTTATTCTTTGAAGCTCTTCCAATACAAGGCTTACCATTTGAAGTATCTGTTCTTTGTCAAAGTCTCCCTTTTCCACTTTTCTTATAAGCCTTTCAAGGTTTAGCCCTATGGGCGTAAGGGGATTTTTTATCTCATGGGCTATTCTTTTTACCGCCATCTGCCACGTTTTGAACCTTTCTGCCAGTATTATAGGCTCAAGGTCTTCATAAATGATCACCCTTCCTATGTCAAGGTCAAGAGAGACCTCCCTTACGCTGGATTTTTTAGAAAGCTCCTCATAGGCTTTGTTTTGCAATCTCTCTCCTTCCTTTGGGAAGAAAACTATGCCCACAGGTAGGGCTTCAAAGAGGGTAGATAAGATCTCCTTTTCGCTCTTTAACCTGTTATACAATTTCCTTAGCTCCTCCTTCATAGTCAAAAAACTCATGGCAAGCTCTTGCACCTCGTCCCTTGTTGGGGGTACCTCTACTAAAAGGTCAAAGTTCCCCTTGGATATCTCCCTTGCCTTTTGAGATAGCCTTTCAAGGGGTAGGCTTATATGTCTTGCCACAAGGTTTCCAAACCATACCGCAGACAAAAAGGAAACAAAGCCCACAAGAACAAGGAAATACACGTATATTCCCCCCAATATATCCCTTGCCTTTACCATATTTCTAAGCTCCGCTGATGACCTCCTTATATCCTCCGTGTAGCTTAAAATATCCTTCCCCCTCTCTATGAGCACCTTGTAGCCCTCTATACAAAGTACAAGGTGATTGTCCTCCACTCCTTCTTGACAGTTTCTATCCAAAAGAACACCCTTTACCCCCCTTAGGCTGCTAAACTTATCCACTCCCAAAAGGTTAAAGACTTCCCTGTAGGTTTGTATTCTCCTTTTTTCCTCCTCCTGTATTATATAGCTAAGCTCTTCTGACCTTTTGGCTATCTCCTTTAATTGTCCGCTTATAAAGGATTTGGTAGATTGAAGCAAGATTATGGAAGTAGCCAAGTTAAGGAAAATAAGGGGGGTGATTATATAAAGAATAAGGCTTGTGGAAAGCTTTTTCCTTAGTGGCTCTTTTTTACCTGCAATATACACTTTAATAAACTTGCGGAAAAATACCATAAAGACTATCACCAAAACCAAAAGGTCAAGGTTTATAACGAGGAGAACAAAGGGATAGCTAATATTCCAGAGATTTCTAAGGTTATCAAGAAAGGCTATGTTTATGACAAGAAAAAAGACAAGAAAGAAGGCAAAGGCTACATAGAGCTTCAATGCATCTCTTTCTCCTTTATGTGTTGATGTTTTACAACCTCTCCCTCGGACCAGTATATGGTCATCTCCGCTATATTTTCTGCATGGTCTGCCATCCTTTCAAAATGCCTTGCCACAAAGGAGAGGTGTATTGATCTCTTTATGTTCCTTGGGTCTTCTAACATGTAGGTGATAAGCTCCCTTTGCACCTGATGGTATAGTTCATCCACCATATCGTCCTTTTCTATAACCTTTTTTGCCAAGGGGATGTCCCTTTGGAAAAAGGAAAGCACCGCATCCTCTATCATACTTTTGACGTTTGCCGCCATCAATGTAAGATTTACATAGGGCTTAAGGGGTGACTCTTGCGTCAGCAAAAGGGACCTTTCCGCTATGTTCTCCGCTTCGTCCCCTATCCTTTCAAGGTCCGAGACTATTTTGTATATACCCATTATAAGCCTAAGGTCTACAGCTTCTGGTTGATACAGGGCTATCATCCTTATACATCTTCTTTCTATTTCAACCTCCATCTGGTCTATCTGATCATCGCCCTTTATGATTTCCTCCGCAAGGGCTATATCTTGCCTGTTTAAAGACTCTATTGCCTTATCCACCGCATCCTTTACAAGCCCAGCCATCTTTAACACCAAGCCCTTTGTTTCCTCAAGCTCTTGAAATAGTTTCATCATGGTCCTCCTTTATTATAATACCTTAGCAGAGTTTTGTTAAGTTTTTGTTAAGGCCTTGTGGCTTTGGCGCATTCAATACGTTGAGTGAGAAATCCACCTTAAACCGCTTTGGTAAATTCCAACTAATAGTTCCGGTGTGTTGGTCTCGTAATCATCAAGATCTCCAATCTGGCCCTCAATCCTTTCTCCCCTTTTGTTCTATTTATATCCATCCATTGCGAAATAAAACTTACACCCTTCTTTTTTGGATATTTTACCACCTTCGTTAAATAATGTAAGGTTCATAAACTGGACAAAAATTTTCCTTTTGTAGGGGCGGTTCATGAACTGCCCAATGGCTTTTAATGGGGCTATCGGTGAATGGTTCCTGGCATATAATTTCCCATTTGGCGTACCTGCCAAACACTGTAAAATTTATTTATGCTAAAACTAACCAAAGCCAAGGGCATAAAGTGCGAAATAAGGGTTCCTTCCGACAAATCCATATCCCACAGGGCTTTGATACTTTCATCCCTTGCGGAGGGCGAAAGCCACATAAAAGAGTGGCTATCTTCGGAGGATACCCTTGCCACGCTAAACATACTCAAAGCCTTGGGTGTGGAAATACAATCAAAAGGCAACAATCTTAGAGTTATAGGAAGGGGTTATAACTTTACAGAACCTTTTGATGTTCTTGATGCAAAGAATTCGGGAACTACTGCCAGACTTATGCTTGGAGTTTTATCCACACAAGACTTCTTTAGCGTTATAACAGGGGACGCCAGCTTAAGAAAAAGGCCTATGCTTAGAGTTGTGGAGCCTTTGAGAGAGATGGGAGCCTTTTTGGATGGAAGGGAAAAGGGAAATAAGCTTCCCATAAGCGTGCGTGGAGGACAATTGAGAGGTATAAGCTTTTTCAATAAAAAGGCATCTGCACAGGTAAAATCTGCACTACTTTTGGCAGGCTTAAGGGCAGAAGGCTATACAGAGGTGTATGAACCTGTTTTATCAAGGGACCACACGGAAAGGATGTTAAAAGCTTTTGGCGTAGAAGTTTTGCAGCTTGAAGGAAAAGAGGGGCACATAGTAAAGGTTAAAGGAGGTCAAAGGCTGACCCCCACAGAGATCCATTGCCCTGCAGACCCATCTTCTGCAAGCTTTTTCGCAGCTTTGGGAGTTTTATTGGAGGGCTCTGAAGTTTTACTTAAAGATGTGCTTGTAAATCCCACAAGGGATGGCTTTTTTAGAAAGCTAAGGGAGATGGGTGCAGATGTAATGTATGAAAACCTTAGAGAAGTATGCAACGAGCCCGTGGCGGATGTTTTCGTTAGATATTCTGGCAGACTAAGGGCTGTGGAAGTACTTCCAGAAGAAGTGCCATCAATGATAGATGAAATACCCATTTTGGCGGTGGTTATGTCCCTTGCGGAAGGTGTGTCAAAGGTAAGGGGGGCTCAAGAGCTAAGGGTAAAGGAAAGCGACCGAATAAGGGCTGTGGTGGAAAACCTAAGAGCCATGGGTGTTAAGGTTCAAGAGTATGAAGATGGCTTTGAAATAGAGGGGAGAGAGGATTTAGAAGGGG
>CALIUI010000063.1 GCA_938048815.1 uncultured Aquificaceae bacterium
AAAGTTAAGTGTTCCCTAAGCCTTACCACCTCTCCCACCACCATAACCGCAGGCGCTTTGACCTCTGGAGGGTCTGTGGCAAGCTCATAAAGGCTACTTATAACAACCCTTTGCCTTTCTGTGGTACCCTCCTCTATAAAAGCCACGGGCTCTTTGGGGTCCCTGCCTATCTCCATCAACCTTTGGGCTATCTCCCTTCTCCTTGACACACCCATCAGAATAACCAAAGTATTGATACCCCTTAAACTCCCCCAGTCTATGCTTGATCTTTCCTTCCCTGGATCCTCGTGTCCCGTTATAACCGCAAAGAAAGAGGATATGCCCCTAAAGGTTAAGGGAATGCCAGCGTAGGTGGGCACAGCATAGATGGAGCTAACGCCCGGCACTATTTCAAAGTCTATGCCATGCTGTGAAAGGAAAAGGGCTTCCTCTCCACCTCTTCCAAAGACAAAGGGGTCTCCTCCTTTTAACCTTACCACCACTTCCTTTATGTTTGCATAATAAAGCATAAGCTGGTTTATCTTTTCCTGTTCTAAGGTATGCTTTCCCTCTTCCTTTCCTACGTAAAGGAGCTCACAATCTGGCTTTGCCAAGAGTAGTATCTCTGGGTTTACAAGTCTGTCGTAGAGTATGACTTCTGCGGATTTTATGACTTTTAGGGCTTTGAGGGTTAAAAGCTCCGGGTCTCCTGGACCTGCCCCTACAAGGTACACTTTACCCATAACCAAGCCCCCTCCTTATCAGGTTTAGAGCCACAAAAAGCAGAAGCAAAGATATGGCAAGGCGTAAGGGCTTTGGGTTTATGATCCTTGTGAACCTTGTACCGAAGAATATACCCATCATGCCACCCAAGGCCATAGGCAGAAACAGACCCTCCTCCAAATGCCCCAAGATTATGTGGGAACCGCTACCTACCAGAGAACAGGCAAGGCCAAAGGCTATGTCTGTGCCAACACACTTAGACACTTCAAGGCGAGTAAAATAGAGCAAAAGGACCATTCCCAAAGCACCAGCACCCGCCGAAGTAAGCCCCACCTCAAGCCCTATTAGAAAACAGGCAAAGGGCAAAAGATAAGAATACCTCGTAAGGTCTATCCTTACCCTTTTAAAAAGGTAAAGAAGGTTAAGGGAAAGGGAAAAGAGGATCGTAAAGCCTATGATCAAAAGGAGGAGGTTTTTTAAGCCCTGGGATAGGGAAAGCTTGGAAAGAAGGTAAGAACCTGTAAAGACGCCCGGTATGCCACCCAACAGCATCCTTTTGAGAAGGCTGTAATCCAAGTTTCCATAAAGGGCATGTAAAAGCCCCGCGGGGAGTTTAACCACTGCAGAGAAGGTAAGGGCAGAGCCCACAGCCTTTGTAGGATCAAAGCCAAGCAGTATAAGGATGGGAGCGGTTAGGGTTCCCGCACCAACCCCAGTAAGCCCTATGGCAAAGGCTATAAAGAAGCCAAGCAAAGAAAAGGTCAATAGCTCAGCCACACTCTATCCTCCCAAAGGTGGTAAAATCAAGCCTTTCAGAAAGGGCTTTTATTTCTTCCGAAAGCTTTTTAACACCCTCCGAATGGACCTTGGAGCTTTCCTCAAGGGGAAAGGAGATGAACTGGGCTGAGCTGTTGTAAATTAAGCAAACCCATAGCCATTTCTCCTCCTCCTTTATAAAACCTTCTTTCCCATCAAAGCTACCCCTTTTCCAACCCCTTTCCTTTAGTCCTTCCTCAAACTCATCTTTATCCTTTACATCTATAACCTTTATCACTTTATCTCCTCCAACACTTTATCTGCTATTCTTTCAAAGCCACCTGTTTCTAAGCTACAGTGCATACCACATTCCTTTGGGGCATCCTTTTCCCACCACCATCTGCCAGCCCTTGGGTCTTCACCTTCTGATATAGCCCTTGTGCAGGGTGCACAACCTATACTTTTAAAGCCCTTGTCGTATAATTCGTTATAGGGAACCTTGTTTTCCCTTATGTAATTCCATACCTCCTTCTCTGTCCAATCCGCCAAGGGATTTATCTTCACTATCTGTCCGTGGTCGTGGTCTACCTCTATCTTTTTAATGTTGTGCCTGCTTGCCCATTGTTCCCTTCTAAGCCCCGTTATCCAAGCATCCACCTGCTTTAAAGCCCTTAAAAGGGGTCTTACCTTCCTTATATGGCAGCATAAATGCCTAAGCTCCACAGATCCGTAGAAAAGGTTTATTCCAAACCTGTTTACCATCTCCTCCACCTCCTCCCTATTGGGGAAATAGACCTCTATCCTCAAGCCGTAAACCTCATAGACCTTTTCCATAAGCCTGTAGGTCTCCTCGTAAAGCCTTCCTGTATCAACGGTAAAAACTCTGACCTGTGGGTTTATCCTATAAGCCATATCAAGAAGGACCATATCCTCCGCCTGACCGCTCCAAGCTAAATAAAGCCTTGGATGAAAGCTTTCTACAGCCCAGGCTATCAACTCTTGGGCTGGTCTGTCTTCATACTCAATGGCAAGCTCGTGAAGTTCAAGCTCATCATACATGGGTGCACCTCCTGCAAGGGCTGGGTATAGGGCTATCTCATCCCCCTCCCTTAGGGGTGTTTCAAGTCCTTGCAAAAACTTTATATCCTCTTCATTTAAAAACACCTTTATATAGGGCTTTAACTCCCCTTTTTCATCAATAGCCCTTCCACGAAAGTCTTTAAACTCCTCTTCAAGCTTCAAAAGGGCCTCTCCCACAGTTTTTGCAGATATCTCAACCTCGGAAAGGCCACCAAAGAACCTACTGATGGGTCCAAAGATCCTTACCCTTACTCTCCCCTTCTCCTCTTCTATGACCTTTTCTCTTTGCATTATGCCTAAAAGCTCTTCATCGGAATGAGCCTTTATAAACTCTTGGAAGCTTCCATACCCTGAGCCCTTGTAAGCTAAGATAAGCCTTTCTATGTACTCCTTTGCCAAAGACAGGGGAACCCTTTTAGCCACTATCCTACCTATGCCCGCCTGCCTTCCATAGCCACCACCCAGGACAAGGTTTACACCGCTTTCCACGCTACCATCGGAATGTCTTATATGCGTTGCCTGAAGCCCTATATCACTTAGCCAATGATGGGCGCAGGCGTGGGGACATCCATCAACTCCTATGGCTACGTCCCCTATGTCTCCCAATTTTTCTTCAAGATGGTTTAGCAGTTCCAAAAGGAATTCTTTTGAGGAGCCAACGGAGTAATTGCAGAAGGGGTCGCTGGTGCAGGCTATGGAGATAGCCCTTGAAATACCCTTTTTAAGGCTAAAGCCTACATCTTCCATAGCCTTTAGCACATGGTCAAGCCTCTCCTCCGGTATGTGGATTAATATCAGGTTCTGCCTTTGGGAAAGCCTTAAGGAAAGGTTAAAGGCCTCCACAATATCCGCAACCCTTATGAGCTGTTCTCCCGTAAGCCTACCAGCCTCTACGGGAAAGCCCACATAGAAAAAGCCCTCTTGCTTTTGCCTTCCAATTCCCACATGAAAGCTTCTTCCAATGGCGATAGGTTCCTCTTCAAGAAACTCTGGAGTAAAGCTTAACCTTTCAAAGAGCCTCTCTTTAAAGCCTTCCACTCCAACCTTGTCTATGAAATACTTTATCCTTGCCTTTACAAAGGATCTTCTGTTTTCTGGCTCTTCACTCCATATATCTACAACCGCCTTGGCGGTCTCCAAGACCCTTTCCTTTGGTACAAAGATACCAAGCTTCCTTGCTAACCTTGGCGTTGATGAAAGACCACCGCCAACCCATACCGCAAAGCCCTCAACCCCCTCTTTAATGGTACCCACAAAGGCAAGGTCGTGCATCTCCGGGTAGTTGCAATGGTAAGGACAGCTTGATAGGGTTATCTTAAACTTCCTTGGTAGGTTAAAGTACTCCCTATTCTTTGGATTATGGAAAAAGCCTTCAAGCTCCTCTATACAGCCCCCCACATCAAAGAGCTCCTCTTTGTCTATGCCAGAGACGGGGCAACTTGTTATATTTCTAACTGTATCTCCACAGGACCCTACTGGAAAAAGCCCAACCTGGGAAAGCCTTTCAAAGACCCAGGGAAGGTCTTCAAGCCTAACCCCATGCAGCTGGATATCCTGCCGTGTGGTAAGCTCTGCGTAATTGTTAAAGCTTTTGGCAAGCTCGCCCACCACCCTTAGCTGCCCTGACCCTATCCTTCCACCGGGTAGCTTTATCCTTAGCATAAAGTAGCCTATGCGTGGCTTGTCATGGTAAAGGCCATACCACTGAAGACGCACAATATCCTCTTCTGGAAGCCCCTCATAGCCCTCTTTTATAAGGCGTGGAAGCTCCTCAAGGATATCAAGGGGATGCTTCTCCACCTTTAGCCTTTCCCTTGGGTTCTTCTCCAATAACTCTTCCCAAAGCTTCATACCTTTAACCTCCTTAGCCTTTTTATTGCAAAATTCGTGCCATGGAAAGAAGCAAGTAGTTTCGTAGTCATCTGATGAAAGTCGTGTATATTTCATAAACAACCTGTATAATAAATAAACATGTCTGCGGTCTTTCTTTATACAAGGGATAAGGGCTTGAAAGAGGATGGTTTGGAGCTTGTAGAAGAGCTTCCCGAGGGTATAAAAAACTCCGTAGTGGTCTTGGACGTGGATACGGTAGGTCTTTCTTCCTTGCCAGACCTTTTAGAGGATGGAAATCTGATAGTTGCTATAACGGGAAAATCTCTGCCCGGCTATACGATGAAGCTTATGAGCTTGGGGTTTTACGATGTTCTTTTAAAGCCTCTTGACCTTGAGGAGCTGGGGAGAGTTGTTGAAAGGGCAAAGGGTGAGTTGTACCAAAGGGAGGAAATAATCCCCGTAGTTTATAACCATGAAAATCTTTCTGAAGAGTTGTGTAAGGAGCTATGCTCCATAATAGGCAATCCTGAGGGAAAGATGAAGAAGGTGTTAAAGACGGTAGGAAAGGTGGCGCCCTTAGAGGTGCCTGTCCTGATAACAGGAGAGACGGGTGTAGGGAAGGAGCTTTTTGCTAAGGCTCTTTGGAAGCTCTCTAAAAGGTGGAAGGGTCCCTTTGTAGCCATCAACTGCTCCGCCATACCCATGGAACTTCTTGAGGCAGAACTCTTTGGTTATGAGCGTGGCGCCTTTACGGGCGCTGTATCCGCCAAGGAGGGGCTTATAGAATCTGCAAAAGGGGGAGTCTTGTTCCTTGATGAGATTGGCGACCTGCCCTTGCCCATGCAGTCCAAACTGCTTAGAGTTTTGCAGGAAAAGCGATTGAGAAGGCTTGGAGGCACCAAGGAAATACCCTGCGATTTTAGACTTGTTTGCGCCACCAACAGGGACTTAAAAGCCTTGATAAAGGAGGGACTTTTTAGAGAAGACCTTTACTACAGGATAAGCGCCGTCCATGTGCATATACCAGCTCTTAGGGAAAGGAGGGAAGACATCCCCATACTGATGAACTGCATCATAGAGAAGGTTTCCAGGGAAATGGGTAAAAGGGTAAAGGGATATAGTAGGGGCTTTTTGGAGAAGGTTTTAAATTATCCATGGCCTGGCAACGTAAGAGAGTTGGAAAATACCCTAAGGAGGGCTATAGCCCTTACCGACGCAGATGTGCTTAGAGAAAAAGACCTTGACCTTGCACCACAAGAGCAAGAGGAAAAGATGGAAGACCTGGAAGCCCTAATAAGAAGAGAGGTTAAAAGGCTTTTGGAGGAGGGTCAAGGAGATATATACCACAAGCTTTTAAAGAGGATATCCACCCTTATAGTGGAGGAAGCCTACCATCTACTTGGCAGGAACCAGTCTAAAACCGCAAAAGCCTTGGGTATAAACAGGATCACCTTGAGAAAGTTTTTAAACTACTCCAACCTATAATTGACCGGCAGCCTTACCACCACATCCACGGGGGGCTTTGGAAAAAGGTGGGCCACTTTTTTAACGGTTTCCATGGCGTTTTTATCCAAAAGATCATAACCAGAGCCTTTTTCTACGTGTAAATTCTCCATCTTGCCCTCCGAGGTAAGGGTAAAGCAGACTACCACCTTGCCCTCCCATCCCATCCTCCTTGCCAAAGGAGGATAGCTTATATGCTTTTGCACTATGGAGGAAATAATGGAGAGTTTCTCTCGCAGGTACATATCTTGGACTTGCTTTTGGTCTACGGTGCCCTTTTTGCTGCCCAGGGCTCCATCACCATCATCAGAGGATACAGGTGTATTGACCTTGCCCGTGGAAGTAGTCGTGAGCTCCTGTGTTGTTTGCCCTTGGCCTTTGGTGCTTTCTTCTTTGGATGTGCTTGCCATATCTTGTGTTTTTGCTTCGGTGGTTTTTTCTTGGGGTTTTAACTCTTCTTCTTGCGTTGGGGGTATTGTTATCCTTTCTTCCTTTGGTACGGGGCTGTTTTTGGGCGCTTGGGATATTATCTTAGCTTTGGGTTTTTCTTGCCTTGTGAGAGGTTCTTGGTGTATTTCTTCTTTCTGAGGAGCTACATAGCTTAGGGAGAGGTCTATTTCTATTATCTTTCTTTCTTGTAAGGACTTTTGACTGATAAAAAGAAAAAAGAAAAGAAGGAAAAGGTGGAGAAAAAGGGAAAAGGTGTAGGCTTTTAGTTTTATGTTAATGGCCATGGGAGGCTGTTTCAAAAACTCCAATCTAAACATGCCCCTATGCTAAAATTATAAAGGATGGGCAAAATAACCATCTGCCCTAAGCTCATCTTACTCAGCAACAAAGACTTAACCCTACTAAAAGACCTCATGAGAAGATGGTTCTCTGCCGTATGGGCACAAGCTCCTGCTGCATGGGTGGTAGCCTATAAAAAGGCTATTTTTGAAACACCCTGAAGAGAGCTGAAAGGACTAATCCTATCCTTTTACCCATTTTTTACCCCCACAAGTATTTAACGAGTAAAGTGTTATTAACACGCAAAAAAGCCAGCGCTGTGGGAAAGGGTTTTTATTAAAGGATGAGCTAATTACCTATCTCCGTTTTTATTAAAACCCTTTCCAAGTTGTGCTTTTTCAAAAGGTCAAGAACGCTTACCAAGGATTGGACGCTTGCCTCTTTGTCTGCAGATATGCTTATTCTAAAAGAAGGGTCTATTTCCTTTAAAAGGCTGTCAAGCTCTTGTATACCTATGCTTTTGCCCTCAAAAAAGACCTTTCCCTCCTTTGTTATGGTTATCTCAAGAGTTTTTATGGCTTCTTCTTTTGCTTGGGTTGCCTTTGGAAGGCTTACGGGGATCACTCCTTGCACTATAAAGGTGGCGGTTATCAAAACGATGGTCAATAGCACCAAAAGGATATCCACAAAGGGTATGACGTTTATAGAGCTAAACTCCTTATCTTCCATTTTCTACCTCCCAAAGGGCTACCTTTTCCCTAATTTTTCTGAGAAGGTAGTTATATAAAACAGAGGAAGGAATAGCCACCAAAAGTCCCACAGCTGTAGCCTTTAAAGCTAAAGCAAGCCCCACCATGACTTTTTTTGTATCTACAAGCCCCTCCTGTCCTATGGTGTAAAAGGTAAGCATTATGCCCAAAACTGTGCCCAACAGTCCAATGTAGGGAGCATTGGAAGCCACGGAGGCGATTATAAAAAGTCCCCTTGTTAGGTCTATTTCCATTTCTTGTTTGCTCTTGTAGGCTCTAATATTTACCCTTTTTAGGTACATATACCTTTCAAGGGCAATGCCCACAGAGAAAAAACTCAAAAGTATCAGAATGCCTATAACTCCGTAATCTACAGAAACCCTTATCCAGTCCATAGACTATATTTTAACGTAAAAAGAAAGTTAAAATAGAGGGGCAGAGCCCCAAGGAGGTACACAAGACGCACGAGGGAGGTGCAACCTGCATGATAATATAACAAAAATTTAACAAAAAGACAATATGATTAATATCATATAATTAAGTGCCGAAGCTATTTGTGATAGAATATTTCAAAGAATCTAAAGAGGTGGAAAAGATGCGCTTGGAAAATATGTATCCTTGGGAAGGAAAGGCAAAAATACCCCCAGAGGGAAGTTTTATAACCCTCAAAGAGGACAAAAGCCTTGAGGTACCCAATAACCCAATCATTCCCTTTATTGAGGGAGATGGTATAGGTAAAGAGATAACCCCCGCCATGATCCACGTGATAAACACTGCAGTAGAAAAGGCTTATGGCACGAGTAAAAGAATATACTGGGTGGAACTCTTGGCGGGCGACAAGGCCGAGGAAAAAACATCTAATCGCATGCCCGAGGAAACCCTTAAGGTGTTAAAAGAGGCCGTAGTTTCCATAAAGGGACCCCTTGGTACACCCGTGGGAAAGGGCGGAAAGTCTTTAAATGCCATACTTCGCCAGTCTATGGACTTTTATTCTGC
>CALIUI010000064.1 GCA_938048815.1 uncultured Aquificaceae bacterium
GACCTTTTAAGGACAACTATTAAGGTGTTGAAAAAGCTTAGGGGTGCCTTTGCCTTTGCGGTAATTTCTGTAAAGGAGCCCAACAGGATAGTGGCGGTAAGGTATGGAAGTCCTTTGGTGGTGGGCATAGGAGAGGGTGAAAACTTTATAGCTTCCGATATACCAGCCCTTTTGCCCTTCACCAGGAAGGTTATACCTTTGGAGGATGGAGAGGTGGTAGATCTAAGGCCCGATGGTGTTTTTATTTACGACTTTGAGGGAAACCTTCTTACAAAGGAAGTTATACATGTAGCTTGGGATGTTATATCTGCGGAGAAGGGGGGATTTAAGCATTTTATGCTAAAGGAGATCTTTGAACAGCCAAGGACCCTGGGAGACACTATAAAGGGCTATATATCAAGAGATTACACCATGCCCTTTTCACTAAAAGAGTACAGGCGCATTCTCGTAGTAGCCTGCGGCACCTCTTACCATGCGGGGTTTGTGGGAAAATACTGGATAGAAAAGTACACAAAGGTGCCCGTGGAGGTCATATACGCTTCGGAGCTTAGATATTCCGATAGCCCTGTAAATGATAAGGACTTGGTAGTTGCCATATCCCAGTCGGGAGAAACGGCGGACACAAGGTTTTCTGCTCTTTCTATGAAGGAAAGGGGTGCCACCTTACTATCCATAGTAAATGTGGTGGGAAGCGCCCTATCCAGAGAGTCAGACTATACCCTATACACCCACGCAGGACCGGAGATAGGGGTTGCTGCCACCAAAACCTTCACAGCCCAGCTGGCGGTTTTGTACGCATTGGCAATAAGCCAACAGGAGGATGCAGCCCCCCTAATGGACAAACTTTTAAAAGTCCCCCATCATATAGAAGAGATCCTTTCAGAAAGCGAAGCCATAAAAGACTTAGCCCTAAAATACACCAGTTATAAGAATCTTCTATATTTAGGAAGATATCTAAGTTATCCCATTGCCCTCGAGGGTGCCTTGAAGCTAAAGGAAATATCCTACATACACGCAGAAGGCTATCCCGCCGGTGAGATGAAACACGGACCCATAGCTCTGATAGATGAGAAAACTCCCAGCGTAGTCATAGCTCCAAAGGATAGAGTTTATGAAAAGACCCTTTCCAACATAGAGGAACTATTGGCAAGAAAGGGGAAGGTTTTGGGAATAGGCTTTAAGGGTGATGAAAACTTAAAAAAGCTGTGCACAGACCTTATAGAGGTGCCTTTGGTAGAGGAAGACCTTACACCCTTCCTGACAGTGATTCCCCTCCAACTCTTCGCCTACTATATAGCGGATTATCTTGGCTTGGATGTAGACCAGCCAAGAAACTTGGCAAAGACGGTCACCGTTGAGTAAAGAGAAACTTTAAAAGTGCCTTTTGGGTATGTAGGCGGTTTTCCGCCTGGTTGAATATAAAATCCCCATAAGCTTCAAAAACCTCTTCTGTTATCTCTTCTCCCTTTTTGGCAGGAAGGCAATGCATAACTTTTACCTCTGGAAGGGCGTTGGATAAGAGTTCTCTGTTTACCTGATAGGGCATCAGGGCTTGGATTTTTTCATCCTTTCTGTTTTGGTTCATGCTTACCCACACATCGGTGTATACCACATGGGCTTCCTTAACTGCCTCAATAGGATTGGTGGTAAGGTATATGCTTCCGCCGGTTATCTTGCAAAGGTCTTCACCCGCTTGGTAATACAGACTGCTGGGTTCGTAGCCTTCTGGTGTAGCCACAAAGAGTTTTAAGCCAAAAAGCCCGGCACCCACCAACCATGTGTTGCATACATTGTTCCCATCTCCCACATAGGCTATCTTTATATTCCTTAAATCTTCCCCAAAAGTCTCATAGAGGGTAAAGATATCGCTTAATATCTGGCAAGGATGAGCCATATCAGTAAGGGCGTTTATAACAGGTATGTTTGAATATTGGGCAAACTCTTGAAGCTTTTTGTGGGAGTCGGTTCTTATGATGATGCCGTCCAAATACCTTGAAAGGGTTCTTGAGGTATCCCTTAGGTCTTCTCCCCTTGCCACCTGAAGGCTTTCCTCTTGTAAAAAGATTGAAGCCCCGCCCAGCTGGGCTATTGCCACCTCAAAGGATACCCTTGTCCTTGTAGAGGGCTTTGTAAAGTAAAGGGCAAGAGTTCTTCCTTCCAAATATCTTTTGCTATCAAGACCCCTTTTTATTTCATAGGCGTCTTTTATTATCTGCCATCCTTCTTCTGGGCTTATGTCCCACAAGTCTACAAAATTTCTGTCCATCGTATTTATTTTAACACAAGGATAAGTCAGAGGAGAGATCGCACAATAGGAGTAATTCATGAAGCGCTCATAAGAAGGGTGGATTTCCACTCGCTGGATGTATTAATATACTAAATTTATGCCATGCCCATAAAACTTGTTGGTGTAAAAAAGACCGTAGGTCAAGAGCACATACTCAAGGGTATAGACCTTGAGATAAAAGAGGGAGAGTTTGTGGCAATAATCGGAGCCAGCGGTTCTGGTAAAAGTTCCCTGCTGTATATAATGGGCTTGCTTGATAAACCTACGGAGGGAGATGTGTATTTTGAAGGAACAAGGGTGGATTTTTCCAAAGAGAGAATGCTTTCCCATATACGCAACAGGGAGCTGGGCTTTGTTTTCCAATTTCATTATTTGCTTCCCGAGTTCAACCTTCTTGAAAACGTTATGCTACCAGCCATAAAGCTTGGTATAAGAAGGGATGAAGCCCAAGAAAGGGCTTATGAACTTCTCAAAAAGCTTGGCCTTGGTGGAAAAGAAAAGAGAAGGATATATCAAATATCTGGTGGAGAAATGCAGAGAACTGCCATAGCTCGTGCCTTGATAAACAACCCAAAGGTTATCCTTGCAGACGAACCCACGGGAAACCTTGACAGCAAAAACACGCAGGTGGTTATGGAGATCTTTGAAGGTATAAACAAGGAGGGAACCACCATAGTGATGGTAACCCACGAGATGGAGCTTGCAAAGAGGGCAAACAGAATAGTGGAAATGAAGGACGGGCTTATTCTTACTGAAACATCCTTAGGGCTTCTTGGATAACTTCTTCTACTTCCCTCTCTGAGGGCATCTCAACGTATACCCTTATGAGGGGCTCTGTGCCAGAGGCTCTAAGAAGTAGCCATCCATCTCCTTCAAAGGTTAGCTTTAACCCATCTATGGTACTAACCTTGGATACTTTAAAGCTACCAAGCCTTTCTGGTGGGTTCTTTATAATCTCCTTAAGCCTTTGCTTTTTGTCCTCTTGGGCATGTAGGTCTATCCTTTTGTAATAGGCACTACCATACTCTTTAAAAAGGTTTTCTATCATCTCCGATAGGGGTTTGTCTTTTAGGATCAAAAGCTCAAGGATGTTTAAGCCCGTAAATAGCCCATCTCTCTCGGGCAAAAAGTTTATAATTCCATATCCTCCGCTCTCTTCACCACCGAATATAACCTTTTCTTTTAAAATTAGCTCGTTTATGTTTTTAAAGCCTACCGCAACCTCTTTTATTTCTACTCCTTCTGCCTTACATATCCTGTCTGCCAAAAAGGTAGTGGAGACAGTTTTTACCACTATCCCATCCTTTAACTTCTTGTTTTTCAGAAGGTGGTACAACAAAAGCACGTATATAAGCTGAGAATTTACAAAATTACCCTTTTCGTCCACGAGGGCTATTCTATCCCCGTCGCCGTCGTTGGCAATACCCATATCCGCAGAAATAGCCCTCACCTTAAGCATAAGGGGTTGTAAATTTTTCTCCACAGGCTCTGGCGCATGCCCACCAAAGAGGGGGTCTCTATAGCTCCTTATGTTTAGTATGGATAACTTTGTGCCAGAAAGTGTATGGCTATAGGTGCCCACAGAGGACCCGTACATGGCATCATGCACCAAGGTTAAATCCCTTTGAAAGAAAAGCTCCATATCTACCTTGGATTTTACAACTCTTATGTAATCTCCCCACACGTTGATATAATCTGGCTTGTGGTCTTCTACCTTTATATCTTCTACCTTTCTTATCTCTTCCTCCACCTGAGCTATAAAGTCTGGAGTTGCGGAACCACCAAAGGAGTCCTTTATCTTATAGCCGTTATACTCTGGGGGATTGTGAGAGGCTGTTATCATAACACCGTTATCAAAGCCCATATATTTAACGGCAAAGGAGACCATGGGCGTTGTACAAGGCTTGTTTATAAGGTAGCAGTCAAAGCCCAAGGTTTTAAAGACCTTATAAACCTCAAGGGCGAAGTTTTCCGACATAAAGCGATGGTCATAGCCAACTATTACCCTGTTTTTTCCCTGTTTTTGAAGTACCCTTGCATGGGCATAAGCTACCCTTCTTACATTTTCAAAGGTAAAAGTCTCTCCTATTACTGCTCTCCATCCATCGGTGCCAAACTTTATCATTTACCACCTCCCTGTTGCAGGTTAATTATAAGGTATTAAGATTATAGCGTTGTTTTGGCTTTTGGCGTACTCTTGGGTGTTTTCCAAAAACCTCCATGTTAGGTATTTTGCCACTTCTCTTCTTATTTTATCTTGGAGCCTTTGCCTTTCTTGGTACACTATGGAGCTTTCCATTTCCGCCACGGCATCCCTCACCGCTGTTCTTACTATCTGTTTTATTATCCTTTCCTCATAATCAAAGCTATACTCCTTTATAAGCCTTGGTGCCCTACTGGGCTCTACCTTGTATAAAACAGCCACGTCCATATTTACGGGTAAGCCATCCTTTGATAGGGAATTTATAGGGTTTTGCCTTTCCCGAGTGAATTCTACAGTCCTTGTCTTTATCTCAAGCTTTTCCACCCTTTGTAAAAGGGGTACTATAACATGCAAGCCCTCTCTAAGGGGTGTATCCTCTATCTTCCCCAAGGTTCTTTTTATACCAACAAATCCCGAGGGAATTATCACAAAGGGGTTTATTATAGATACCAATACAAGGATAAGGATTATGGTGATGATAGGGATGGGGATTTTTTTGTAATTGTCTTTTATCATAACCGCCCTCCTGGTATGTATTATACAATATGAACCACCTCAAGGGAATACGGATCATCCAAGAGACCTTCTGTTTTCTATGGACTTTTCTAAGGATAGTTCGTCCACAAACTCTATTAGAGAGCCAAACTGCAAACCTTGAGATATACGGGTTATCTTTATATTAGGGAATTGTTTTTTTATAAGCTTTGAAAGATAAAGGGCGGTTGCCTCGCCTTCTACGTTGGGGTTTGTAGCAAGGATAACCTCCTTGGCCTTGTATCTTTCTATCCTTTCCAAAAGGCTGTCTATTTTCAAGTTATTGGGCGATACGCCCTCAAGGGGGGCTATTCTTCCTCCGAGCACGTGGTACACGCCCGCATATCTTTCTAATTTTTCTATGGCGAAGGCATCCTGTGGTTCCTCTACAACGCATATAAACTTTTTACTCCTTTTGGGATTGGAACATATGGAACATATCTCCTCCTCCGTGTACAAGCCGCATTCTATACAGGTTTTTATCTTTTCGGCCATTTTTTCCAAAGCCTTTACCACCTCAAGCCTCTTTTCTACCGGGAGTTTAAGCAGGTTGTAGATAAGCCTTCCAGCGCCCCTTTCTCCATAGGTGGGTAGAAGTATAAGTTTTTCCAAAGACTCCTTCATAAATTTTGGAAACACTTCCTCGTAAGACATGATAGAAAATTATAGACTTTGCAGGCACGCCGGGTGAAAAAATTCCTTCGTAGCGGATATGCAGTTATCCTTACCTGTGGCTTTTGAAAGAGAGGCCGACTCTCTTAACTAACTCAAAGTGTAGAATAAAATTGTAAGGCATGAGATTAAAAAAATACTTTGGGCAACATCTCCTTGTAGCACCGGGAGTTTTGGAAAGTATCGTTAAATACATAGACCCAAAGGAAGGGGAGATCTTGGTGGAAATAGGTCCCGGCACGGGAAACTTAACAAAAAGGATCCTTTCATATCCTTTCAAAGAACTTCACCTTTTGGAAATAGACCCAGATATGGTAGAAGAATTGAAAAACTCCATCAAAGATGAGAGAGTTTTTATACACCAAGCAGACGCTACTTCCTTTGACTTTTGCACTTTGGGAGACAAGTTAAAGGTCTTTGGAAACTTACCCTACAACGTGGGAAGCCTTATAGTGGAAAATACGGTTTTCCATCATAGATGCATACCTCAAGCCATATACATGCTACAGAAAGAAGTGGCAGAAAAGATCCAAAAGGGACCCTCTTGGCTTTCCACCTTTGTAAGGAGCTTTTACAAAGTAGAGTACCTTATGAGCCTACCCGGTAGGTTCTTTTTCCCAAAACCAAAAGTAAGCTCCGCCCTCATAAGGCTTTTTAGAAAACAGAACCCATCAGACCTTGACCTACGGGACTACAAGGAGTTTCTAACAGCCCTTTACAGCATGAAAAGGAAGGCTTTGAAAAACAAGATATGCGAAGAACTACTCATAAAGCTTTCCATAGACCCCATGCTGAGGGTAGAAGCTCTTGAACCCGAAAAGGTTCTTTTGCTTTATAAACTGGAAGACTTTTTGGGTGGATAAAAATAAAAGGGGCGGGGACAGATTATAATGCTCTGTGCCTCGCTAAGGAGGTCATAAAAATATCCATCCTGTCCCGCCCTTTGCTTATTATACTTCATCTTGCTTCAGGTAGCCCTCTTTTTTTAGGAGTTCCTTAGCAAGTTCTGTCAGTGTGTCCGATATCGTTGTTCCTTTGTCAAATGCGTATTTCTCAAGGGCTTCCATAACTTCCAATGGTATGTTTATTGTTAGTTTGTATTTTGGTATGCCTTTTGTTCTTCTCCTCATTTCTTGCCTCCTTGCATACAATTATACCTCTTTCCGTGCGTGTGTCAAGGGGGTGTAAATAAAGGCTCTGCCTGTAAATGCCTTTTCTTATATTAGAATTGTGGCTACAGTTAAAAATGGTTTATATTCTTAATGGGAGGTTAAAAGGCTTGAGCTACTTAGTTTTTAAAAGGGGTGAGTTCTGGCGTCAGCGTGCTACGTTAAGACTTAGAGAGGTAAGGGTCTTCAGGTTCTGGAAGTTCAAGCGGGTTATTTCAAATGAGAGGTATGTAAAGAAATCAAGGGTGCTGGTCTTGGCGGGTGGTAAGGGTGTGGGTAAAAGTAGAGAGTTGGTAAAGTTCTTTACTAACTGTGAGGCTGTCTATGGGGCGGAGGGGGTTTTTATCCCATGCTCCGAAAGTTTGGAAAACTGGTTTAAAAGGGCTGGGCTTAGTAATGATGATTTGAAAGGGTTAAGGCAGTTTGAAAAGGTAAGGCTGTTGATTGAAAGGTGTAAGGGTAGGGTGGTCTTTCTTGACGATATTGATAAGGTTGATAGTAAGGTAAAGCTGGAAGCTCTTAAGTGGCTTATAAGGGTTGCTAAGGCGGTTGTGGTATCCTGTGAGAGCATTCACAAGGTTAATGACAGCATAGAAGCGGAGTTAAGGAAAAAATTAAGGCTTAGGGCTTGGCATGGCTGGAGTGATTACATCATTGATTTGGGTAGGTCTGAGGTGGAGGTCAAAGATGTGGGTATGATTGTGGCTATTGTTTTGATTGTCTTCGTGGCTTTTGCTTGGGGTTTGACGGCAGGACTTCTTGGGGCTTTGGCTTTTAGGTATCTGGTGGTTGAGGGTAGGCGGGCTTAAATAAAAAAAGGGGGCGGGGCTACAGGTTATATAGGTAGTCTAAGGCTCTTCTTAGGTGTCTGATGGCTCTGTAGAGGTTTATAAGTCTTGTGAGGTCTTGCATGGGGGCTTCTTCGGGGGTGTAGGTTTTTATTGTGTGGGTCTTGGTGTTGTAGCCTTTGAGCTGGATATATACATACTCCCTCTCTCCTTTCTTTGTCTTCTTCCTTATACGGGTCTCTTCTACGGCTATGGTTTCGTAGCTAAAGGTTTCAAGGTTGTTGTCTCTGATGTTTAGATAGCTCACAAGCTCAATAAATTCATACTCAAGGGCGTCTAATACTCCTTCTATTTGTGTGTGATACATTTTACTACCTCCTTTGGTTGGTAAGGTTCTTTACTAACTACTGCAAGGGTAAAAAGGGGGTAGGAGGCGGTGAGCCTCCTGTGGGTTGCCTTATTTGACTTCATAGCTTCCGAAAAGGTTGAGTATGATGGCATTGATAACTCCCCCTAAAACTGTTTCTATGGCTCTTTTGATGGCTCGGGTTTCTGCTGTTGTGATTAGTGCGTGCATGCTAAACCTTTTTCCTCTTTCTGCTTCCCACTTCTCACATATACCTGTGCCTATACCCTCACGGGTGATGCCTGTCTTGTGGAATTGTATTTTTAGCTTCATGACTACTTTGGCGTGGGTGTCCGTTAGCTCCTGCTGTAGTAGTTCAAACTCATATGATAGTGGGAGGCTGGAAAGGATTTTTAAGGCTCCGTCCCTTGTTATTTCTACCTTGCCCTGTATAATAGCAAAATCGTTTTTGTTTAGTATCTGTAGGCTTTTCTTGACTACTGCCTCGTATAAAACTATTTCCTTAGGGTTCTTGTCTTCCATTGTTCTACCTCCTTTATTGGTTTTTAAAAGGGTGGGGGCTTCCCACCCATGAGCTATTAAAACCATTGGAAGTCCTCCAGGAGCTTTGAGAGTTTTCTGTTATACTCTTCAAAAAAGGTTTTCCACTTTGGGCTTGCTTCAAGGGTTTCCCTTTCCATTAGGATTATTTTGGCTATGGCATGCTTGCATATGGGGGTGTCTTTCTTTTTCGCATGTTCGCAGGTGCAGTGCCATTCAATCACATTGAAGCCTCTTCCGTCTGTTTCGGGTAGGATTGCAATTTCCGTCTGGTATTTGTCCGCATAAGGGTGTTCCAGTAGGTATTCCCTTGCTCTTTGCAGTAAAGACCTGCCTTTTTTGTCTGTTTGCTGTGAAGCCCACCTGAATAGGTGTTCCAGCTGTGCCTTTTGCATGGTTAAACCTCCTTATGGTTATTATTATACGCACGCATGCACGGTTTGTCAAGATGATTTATATCATATGAGGGGGCTATGGAAGAAGAGGAGCAGGAAGAGGAAGAAGAAGAGGAGCAGGAAGAGAAAAGAGGAAGAGAAGAGCCACCAGAAGAGCCACGACCACCACGACCACCCTGGGAGCCACCACGAGGGGAGCAGGAGCAGGGAGCAGAGCCACAACGGGGACAAACAGCAGAAAAAGGAGCAGAAACACGGAAGAAAGACCCAGCACGGGAGCCAGAACAGAGCTGAAAAACCACGCCAGCAACGGAGCAACGGACAGCAGAGAAGCCACCCACCACACCAACCACGAAAGGAGACCCAGAGACACGGGAAAGCAAGGAAGCCAGCAGGACACGGAAGGAGTGGGAATGCAAAGAGCGACCCGAAAACTGAGAAAGGGCAACCCGCAGGGCAACGGGCAGGAAAGGACAAGAGCCACCGCCCACGACAGGGCAACCACCACCATGAGAGAGAGGACACACACACATACCAGCCACCTCCAAAAAAGTTTTTGCACCTGAAGGGTGCAACGCACCCTTCCCACTTTTCTTATTCAGGGAGCGGAGCGACGCAGTCAAGGGTGCCGTAAGGCACGAGCGAGCGTAAGCGAGCGAGCTTGCCCTTGACGAGGAGCGGAGCGACCTACTTATCTTTGAGGTAGGGTCGGTGGGTGGGGAGCCCCCCCTCTGGGGGGGCGGACGGGTGGGTTGGCGGGGGGGCTTCCTTTTACCCTCTGGGGTGGTGGTGGTTGCCGTAAGCAGGGCTAAGGGGTGCCTTAACTCTCTGGGGGTTGCCGTAAGCAGAGCCCTACTCAAAGGGGCTTGCCCTGAGGGGCGGACGCAAAAATTTTCTTTTACTTCCTCCTCCTCCTGTGGGGGGTGCTTTCTCCTCCTCCTGTGGGGGGTGCTTTCAAGCCCTCGGGGCAGTCTATCTTATTTTATGCCAGCCGAAGGCTGGCATGCGGACGCCGTCAGGCGGACGCCTTCCACCTGCCGATAGGCAGGTGAAAAAAAGAAAAACCTTAAAAACCTTAAAGACTTTAAAAAATGGGGGAGGGCAAGGAAGAGGAACCGAGCATATTAAATTACGAGGGTGGAAGGGGCTGTATTTTCAGGGCTGGTCTCTGTATTGGGTTGCCTGTGCGGAGGTCTCTGTAATTTCTCATCGTGTAGCTGGCTGTATAGCCGTATTGCCTTAGATAGTTGTTGAGGCTCTGGGTAAAGGTGTCTGGGTTGTTCCTCAGTTGTTCTTTGTCCCAGTCTGATAGCGTGATTTTGGCGTATTTCTTGCCGTCTGTGGTTGTTAGTTCTTTGAGTTTTATGTTTCCTCCGTAGTATAGATTCCTTTCTTTTATCGTGCCTATTTCTTTGTTGTTGTCCCACAGGTCTATGAGTTTGTAATTGCCTCCTCCCATATCCCAGATGGCGTATTGGCGTGGGCGGGCATGGATTTTCCCGTCTGCTCCTTTGAATTTATAACTTCCCGAAAATGCCTCTGGTCTGTTTTTTGACAGGGCTGTTTTGTATGCGTATGTATAGGGGTCAAGGGCTAAGGCGGTGCTAAGGCTTGCCATTATTGTCAGTAGGCTTAAAACTTTCCTTTTCATGGCTGTCCTCCTCTGCTATATCTACATATAAAATTATATATAACTCTTGGCTTTGTGTAGTGGTCTGTCTTTTTCCAAATATCCATTCAAGTATGGGTATGGCGGGGGTCTGTTTGGTTTTGCTTTCTGTTTCTTCAAGTATGCCTCCGAGTATATAGGGTTTTCCTACTTCAATGGTTATGGCTGTGTTGAGAGTGTTGGTGATTATTGGGAGGTTTCCTTGTATTTCTCTTGAAAAGTCTGGGCTGTCTTTGGTTATGGTGAGGTTTAGTTTTACTTTTCCGTTGGGTAGTAGGTGGGGGCTTACGCTTAAACTGAGGCTTGCGGTCTTGTAGGTGGTGGTGGCGGGGGTTGTCTGTGTGGCGGGGGTTATGACTGGTATTTCATAGCCTTGTTTGATGGTGGCGGTTTCTCTGTCGTCAAGGTAGAGGCTTGGACTTGATAGTATGCGGGCTTGGTTCTTTTCTTGTAGGGCTTTCAGGTTTAGCTCTATTAGGTTCAATATCCCTCTCTGGGTTTTGAGGGTAAAGTTGAGGGTGTTGGTAAGGGTGGTTTCTCCTTGATAAAACTGTGGAATGGGTGCCTGTGATAGGCTTAGGCTAAGACTTGCTTCAAGTTCTTTTTTGGCTTGGGCGGTGAGGGTGAGGATATAAGCTCTTATGTGGAAGCGGGGTTTTGTGGGTTTTGTGTAGGGTTGTAGGGCGGGGTGGTCTTCTACTAAGAAGGCGTCTGCGGTGGGTAGGCATGTGAGGTTATGTATGGCACAGATATTTAAGAGGTCTGCGGGCTGGATAAGGGGGTAGATGAGTTTTAGGTTTTTCTTTTTTTCTTGTTCTTTCCGTAGGTCTTCAAGGGCGGTCTTTAAAAGGTCTTCATAGGTGCCTGTGATTTCCTCGTTGGCAAGGTTCTTAACGGCTTTCCACCGTTGCTGGATTATGAGGTGGTTGTCCTTTTGGGTGATTACCACAAGGTCTTTTATTAGGTCTAAGATGGTGCTTAGGGGCGGGGGGCTGTCTGGGTTTAGGTCAAGGGTTATGGTCTCGGGGGGTGCAAGGGGTATAAGGGTGGCGTATATGGTTTGGGTTATGGTGGTGGTTTTTTCTGTGTAGTTGATGAGGTTGTTGTTGTTTGTGGGGGTGTTTATGGCGGTTTTGGTGTTTGTGCTGGTAATTATTTGTCCGTTGGTGGTGATATATACGGGGCTGTCCGTTGAGGGTAGTATCACATAGGGTTGTTTATAGGCTTTTAGTATTTCGGGGAGTGTGTAGGGGTCTGCGTGGGCTGTTGTAAGGAGTAGGAGTAGAAGGCAAAGGCTAAGGGTTAGGGGTCTAATATGGACCATCAGGGTATGGACCATCAGGGTTATCTGCTTGCTCTGTAGCATGCGTCAAGGTCTGCCTGTGATATGCCGAGCATTAATAATTGCCGTTCAATATTCCTTAATTCCGCTTGGGCTGGTAAGAGCTCCTTTATCTCTTTTTCCCAGATGTCTTTTTTATACTCAATTCCTGCCTTTACTCTTTCCCATTGCCAGCTTAAATATGGTCTTGTTTTCTCTGCTTTCTGCCTTAGCTCTATGTATTTTCCGAGTAGGTCTGTGAGTTTTAGGATTGCTTCTCTGTATTGTCTGGTTAGCTCAAATTTTTCTTTGGGGTCAAGTAGGGTGTGGTCTCCTCTTTCATTTAGGATTTTGACGGCGGGCGGGGGGTTGACTGCTTTTATAACTATCATCTGGCATGGGTCGGTGGCTGTGGCGGGTATGGGTAGGCTAAGGGTAAAGAGTAGGGTCAGGGTAAGGGTTAGGTAGTTAGCAAGGTTCTTTACTAACTTTTTCATCTTCATGGGGGTCAGGTTTTCTTCCGTAGGTAGTCTGGGGGTAGGTTGTATTTTTCTTTGAGGTCTTCCCACAGGTTTATAAGCTCCTCTTTTAGGGCTTCCCTGTCTTTGTGGGGATATCGGGTGGTTTTATATAGGCTTAGCTTCCACAGAAAGGCTCGCACAAGTGGGTCTTTTTGCATGTTCTGGGGTATTTGTGGAAGGATTGGGGCGTCGTGCTTGAAGGGTTTTCCTATTAATAGCTCTGCCCTGTAGTCCCATAGGTCTTTTACCATATTTTAAACCTCCTTTCGTCGTATTCTCTTTTGTCTATTATTCCTTGCTGGTATAGGTCTTTCCACTTGTTCCAGCCAAATTTAACATCAAGGCGGGTGAGGGGTGTAAGGAATATGAGTATTAGGGCTAAGAATATCCATTCCGAGGGTTTGCCTGTTGTTATTAGTCCTCCTATTCTTACTCTGATTTTGGAAAAGCCTAAGGGTATTCCGCTTTTTGTCAAGCTATCTAAAAAGAGATGGGTAAGTCCTCCATAAACGAAGCCTAAAAGGTATTCACTATAGGGTAAAAATAGGTTCTCAAGTCTGAGGGTTAAAAAGAAGAGGAAGAGGATAAACCAAATAACTAAATAGTGGGTTATGCCTCTGTGTTCGTGTATGCCAAAGAGGTCTTCCGTCCAGTCTGGGGCTGTGCTTCCTAAAATGCTTGTTGAGGTGGGTAGTCCTATTATCCATGAGGTTAAGCCTGCGAAGGCGGTGTGAGTGAGCCATGTCATGCTGGGGTTTCCTCCTTCCATTCATACTTTAGAAGTTTGTAAGCTTCCTCCTCAAGCTTTATGGTTATGTGGTAGGTGTAGGGGTGTTTTGTGTCTGTGAGTGTAATCTCGTAGGTGTGGGCTGTAAGGCGGTTTATTCTTCTTACTTCATACTGGACTTCTGGGGGCATTATTTCCTTGACTGCACTTAGTATTCTGGCTTTGAGGTTCTGCATGGCTTCCCTTCAAGTTTGTCAGCCTGTGTTTCCTTTATGACCTCTTCGTTTTTTGCTTTTGTTATTTTCCACTTCCCGTTTATGCATTCTACTACTAAGAGTATTTCCTCGTCCGTGTCCGTCTGGGGTTGTGGCTGGCTTGCTGGCTGGCTCTGGCTGGCTATGGCTGGCATAACTATCATCAGGCTGGCTATGGCTGTGTAAAGGCTGGTCTTCTTCATGGTTCTCCTCCTTTTTGTTAGTAAGGTTTATAACGGCAAGCCCAAATAAACTGGGGGCTGTTCCCTCTCCGTCTTTGAGAGGGAAACAAATATCTTTACGCTGGGCTATTAATTCCTCAATTGTTTTTATGCTTCTGGTGAGGCGGTAGAGCTTCATTGCTCTATACTCGGTAAGGTCTTTTCTCTTGGTGTGGCTTAGTTCTTCTTTGAGCCTGCTAAGGCGGTTTTGTAGGGTTGTAAGGTAATCCGTGCGGTGTTTTCTGGCTTCATATGTTAGCTCTATAAATCTACTCAGGAATTTTATGTAGCGTTTTTTAAAGTTGTGTTTGGTGTTTATAAGTTCTTTTGAGAGGCGGGCAAGGGGATATAAGGGGTCGTTTTTGCGGTGGCTTCTCATAAAGAGCATGTAAAATATGCCTTTTATCTCTGTCCGTGCTTTATCCACCTTTACCTTATATATTGAGCTTCCTGACTGCTCTAAGGTGCTTCCCATTAATACATAGCCTATATATGCCTTTTTGTCCGTAAAGCTCTGGATATCCCACGAGTAGGCGAGCAATGTTGCAATTTCTATATCTCCCATTGGAAAGGTCTTTAGGATTTCATAATCTGGGTGGTTTCTGGCTATGTTTATTAGTTCTTCTTCAAGTTTCTGGGCTTCTTCAAGGCATATTTTAAGTTTCTTAACCTCTGCAAGGACTAAGTCTGTAAGGGCGTGGGGGGTCTGCTTTAGTCTCTCCTCTATGTGTTTTAGTCTGTTGTTGAGCTTTTCCCTGCTCCAGAGATGCATGTCTTCGGTGGGGTATATCATAGCAAGGTATTGCTTTAGCCTGTTGGTGTGCTTGGTGATGTCCTTGTTATTCCTTATGTGTTGTCTAATTAAGGCTCTTTTATGGACTTGCATGGGGTTATAGGCTCTGCACTTGTGCCTTTTTTCTTCGTAATATCTTCTAAGATAAAATGCGTCAAGGGCGTCATCTTTTTTCCTTGAGTGTGCCAGCCTGTAGTTTTTGAAATCCCTTCCGTCTGCTATGAAAACTTTTGCTCCAAGCGTTGTAAAGATTTCTGCCCATCTTATGCCATAGGCTCCTGTTTGCTCCAAAATTACCACATCATTAGGTTTTATGAGAGCTTGAGCCTCTAAGGGTGTGCTTATCCTAAGGCTTTGGCTTCCGTTGTGTAGTATAATCTCTTTAGCTCCTATGTCTGCTCCGTATATCATCTTTTAACCTCCTTTCTTTCCTGCCTTTTTTTGTTTATAGAGGATATTAAAGGATTGACTATAAGGGTAGTCTTGTAAGATAATATCCAAAAAACAGAAAAGAGGTGAAGAAAGATGGTGGAAACCTTTTTCATGGAAAGAGATCCCTACGCACCCATAAGGCATGTCTATCCCATAAGCAATATCCTTTATCAAGGCAAAAGCGAATATCAAGAGATAATGGTGGTAGAGTCTCCCCACTTTGGGAAAATCCTTATACTGGATGGAGTAGCCCAATGTGATGAAAGGTATGAGTTTATATACCACGAGTATATGGCGCATATTCCCCTTTATGCCCATCCAAACCCAGAGGAGGTTCTAATCATAGGTGGCGGCGATGGTGGTGTACTAAGGGAAGTCCTTAAACATCCCGAGGTAAAGAGGGCTGTCCTTGTGGATATTGACAAGGAGGTTATAGAGGTCTCTAAAAGGTTTTTACCTACAATGGCTTGTTCCTTTGAAGACCCAAGGGCTATTATCCTTAACGAGGATGGCTACAAGTATATTCAAGACTGCCAAGGGGAGTTTGACGTGATTATAGTGGATTCCACAGACCCAGTGGGTTTTGCCCATGTTCTCACAACTGAGGAGTTTTTCAAGTACGTTTATAAGGCTCTAAAGGAGGATGGCATATACGTAGGACAAACAGAGTCTATCCACTACCACCTTGAAATAGTCAGAAGGATCCAAAAGTCCCTCAAGAAGGTTTTCCCCATAGTGGATCTTTATACCGCAGTGATCCCAGGATATGCGGGCTATTGGTGGACCATGTCTATAGCTTCAAAGAAACATCCTGTAAGGGAGCCCTCAAGGCCAGTAAAAGTAGAGACCAAGCTTTACTCCGAAGATATGCATAGGTATGCCTTTTTGCCAGAAAGCTTTTATCAAAAGCTTGTATCGGGAGAGTATGTGTTTTAGTATTTTCCCGTAATATAGTCTGCCACGGTGCTTGCGGCGATGGAGTAGGGCTTGACTACGGGCTTCAGACCTTGCGCCAAAACGTAGCCTATGGCTTCCTTTAGAATAACGCTGGAGTTGTGTTGAGGGTTTGGGTTTATATCAAGGTGTACTTCAAAGGGCCTTGAGCCCACCACCTCTGATATTTCAAGAGCAAGATAAACAGCCCTACTAACCTCCTCCAAAAGCCTTTGCCTCAAAGACCTAATACGTGGAACTCTTTCCACCTTCCAAAAGATCTTTGCCCCCCTGCAAGAGTCTATATGTACCACAACCACAGACACAAAAACCGTGTGATTTTTTACCTGCCTTGAATCACAACCCACATAGACGGCGGTCTTTGGAGATGTGCCTTTTATAAAGCTTTTTACCTCCTCTATATCCCTTATAAGGGGCATGAAATTATTTTATCAGAAACGCCCAGTGAGCATGTATATATACTCCGTTTTTTGTTATTTTCGGGATATAACGCCCATATTTTTTGTGTTAATTTTTTTGGCGTATGCTGTATTCACTTGGAAGATTTTTTGGCACACCCCCGCTTGGTGAGTAGTCTATCTTAAAGTGCTATAATTTTTTTCCATGAGAGAGATATATATAACCGATGTATCTTTGAGGGATGGTATTCAGTCTTTGTTGGCAACAAGGGTTCGCACAGAAGATATGCTTCCCATAATAGAGGTTTTGGATAAATGCGGTTTTTGGTCTTTGGAAGTTTGGGGGGGTGCCACCTTTGATGTATGTTTAAGATATCTAAAAGAGGACCCTTGGGAAAGGCTGAGGCTCTTTAAAAAGCATGCACCAAATACAAGACTTGAGATGCTTTTGAGGGGGCAAAATGTCGTAGGCTATAGGCATTATGCAGATGATGTGGTGGAGGAGTTTGTAAAAAAGGCTTATGACAATGGAATAGAGGTTTTCAGAATCTTTGACGCCCTCAACGACACAAGGAATATGAGAAAATCCATAGAAACTGCCAAAAAAGTAGGAGCCCTTGTGAAGGGGGTTCTTTCTTACACCATAAGCCCAGTCCATACCATAGAGTACTATGTAAACATAACAAGAGAGCTTGTGGATATGGGTATAGATATCATATCCATAAAGGATCAAGCGGGACTTTTATCTCCAAAGGTCTGCTATGATCTTGTAAAGGCTTTAAAGTCTGAATTTCCCAACCATCCTGTTCATCTACATACGCAGACCACCGCAGACCTTGCCCAGATGGCTCAACTAAAGGGTATAGAGGCAGGAGCGGATATGATAGATACAGTCTTTTACAGCCTTTCTTGTCAAACTTCCCACCCACCGGGGGAAACTATGATCTATACCCTTAGGGAGTTTGGCTATCAAATAAAGGTGGATGAAAAACTATATCAGAAAGCTGGAGATATGTTTGTTAGCGTGAGGAAAAAGTATAAAAAGTACGATGTTTTGCCCCCTTATCCCGACGTGGGAGTCCTTTTACACCAGGTTCCCGGAGGTATGATATCCAACTTTATAAGCCAGCTAAAAGAGCAGGGAATGGAAGACAGGCTTCCCGAGGTGCTTGAAGAGGTTGTCAGAGTGAGGAAAGATTTAGGTTATCCACCTTTGGTGACACCTACAAGTCAAATAGTAGGCTCCCAAGCCTTTCTAAACATACTTCATGGAGAAAGGTACAAGGTGGTTACAAAGGAAACTAAAGATTATGTAAAGGGTTTATACGGTAAGCCACCAGCACCCATATCCGAGGAGGTAATAAAGAAGATCTTGGGGGATGAAAAGCCCATATATCATATAAGACCGGCAGACTTGCTGCCGCCAGAGCTTCCTTCAGCAAGAGAAGAAGCCATAAAAGCCGGTGCAAAAAGCGAGGAAGATATCCTTTCTTATGCCCTTTTCCCCATGGTTGCCAAAGAATTCTTTGAGTTTAGGGAGAAGGGAGAAAAACTACCTCCCGAGGAGATGTTAGAAGAGAAAAGAGAAAACATACCTGTGGAGTTTGTTATAACGGTGCATGGAGAACAATACCATGTACAGATAGCGGGAAGGGGCGAGCCTACCGCAGAAGGAAGACCCTTCTTTATACGTCTTGATGGGAAACTGGAGGAGGTTTTACTTAGACCCCTAAAAGAGGTGGAAGGTGTTTCTTCCCCATATGGCGAGATAACCGCTGGCACTGAGGTTAAGCCAAAAAGACCAAAGCCCGTAGGCATCGGAGATGTAGCATCGCCCATATCGGGTAAAGTGGTTAATATAAAGGTAAATGTGGGAGATCAGGTTAAAGAGGGAGATGTTCTTTTTGTGGTGGAAGCCATGAAGATGGAGAACGAAGTGCACAGTCCCGTTGATGGAGTTGTGGAGGATATCTTTATATCGGTGGGCGATGTGATCAACCCAGACGAGATGGCAATTAGAATTAAACCTACAAAAATATGATAAGAATTTTGGTGGTGGAGGACGATAAGGACTTGGCAGAGCTTATAGCATACAACCTTAAAAAGGAGGGCTATGGGGTGGATGTAGCTTTAAAGGGAACAGAAGCCATAAAGTACCTTGAAAAGCAAACTCCAGACCTTCTACTCCTTGACGTTATGCTACCAGACCTTGACGGCTTTAGAATAGCCCAATATGTAAGAAACACCTATGATTACAAAGATCTACCTATAGTCTTTATAACTGCCAAAGACATGGAACAAGACAAGCTAAGGGGCTTTTCCTTAGGTGCAGACGATTATATCACAAAGCCCTTTTCTATCAGGGAGCTTTTGGCAAGGGTTAAGGCAGTCTTAAGAAGGGCTGGAAAGGAAAAAAGACAAACAAGCTTCAAGTTGGGAAACCTTGAAATAGATTTTGAAAGGAAAGAGATAAAAAGGGGTGAGAAAACCATTGAACTAACACCTACAGAGTTTTTAATACTACAAGCCCTTCTTGAAAACTACGGAAAGCCCGTTAGCAGGGATTACCTAATAGAAAGGGTTTTAAAGAGAGATGTGTACGACCGCACAGTAGATGTGCATATAAAAAAGTTAAGGGAAAAGCTTGGAGAGGAAGGAAAGGCTATTCAAACGGTAAGGGGTTTCGGTTATAAGTTAAGCCTATGAGATGGTTTATCCCAGTTTTTTTATTGACCTTCCTTTTTATGCATCTTTATGTTTATCTTCGTTTTTTCCACATAGTGCTAAAGAGTAAGAAAGCTAAAATACTATGGGCTTTCTTTGTTTTTCTTGGTTTTATATCTCCCTTCCTTTGGAGGTACGCAGACCTTAACTGGAACTCAGAGATAACCTATTATATGGCTTTGAGCGGTCTTCTTTGGATGGGCTTTCTTCTTTACCTTTTATTGAGCCTTTTGGTAATTGACCTATACAAAGCCTTTGTTTTTCTCTCAAAAAAGTTTTTCCACATAAACCCCCTGCCAACGCCTTCTAAAAGAAGCCTTCTCCTTTTAGTTTTTGTACCTTCTTTTGGACTTTCTGCTTATAGCTATTATGAAACCCTAAACCTTAAGGTTGAAAGGATCAAGCTATACACGGACAAGGTACCCCAAAGCATAAAAATACTTCATATATCAGACCTTCACCTTGGTCCAGTTATGGGAATGGATAAGATAGGGCTCCTTTTGGAAGTCTATAAAAGGGAAAAGCCCCACATGGTGGTATCAACGGGAGATCTTGTAGATGGCAATATGAGGAATAAGGTTTATTTAGCACAAGCCCTTGCTAAAATAGAGCCACCTTTGGGGAAGTATGCCATTCTTGGAAACCACGAATACTACAGGGGCATAGGTCAAGCGGTGGATTTTATACAAAAAGCTGGCTTTAGACTTCTTAGAGATGATGCTATTTACATAAAAGAGTACAACCTAAGCCTTGTGGGAATAGAGGACGATGATTGTAGGTTTTTTAAAGCATGTGTTGGAAGCCTTTCCGACAAAGAGGTACTTCAAAAAGCAGATAAGAACAGCCTTGTGATATATCTAAAGCATAAACCAAGGATTGAAGAGGGGGCGGAAGAATTCTTTGACCTTATGCTTTCCGGACACACCCACGGAGGAGTTTATTATCCAGTAGGCAGATTTATCCTTACCCGCCTTTTCATAAGCGATAGAGGTTTGCATAAAAGGGGCAATTCCTATATATACATAAGCAAGGGAGTGGGAACGGGGGGACCGCCCATGAGACTCTTTTCTCCGCCAGATGTGGCTGTGATAGAGATATTAAAGCCTGATAGATAAACACGCCGAGTGGGAAATTCCACTTTTTAAAGGATAATTTTCATACTACGTATGGGAAAATTAGGCGTTAGTGCATAAATTTTCAAAAGGGCTACAATCAATAACTTAAACGAGGTAGATTTTTCAGCTTATAAGCTTGCCAATTGACTTATAAGATAGGAATATCAAGGATTTCTCCGAAGTTCCTTTAACGGATTTATTCACCAATCCTGGAAAATTATAAAAGGTCTGTGAATACGTAGGTCCTAAGCCTTCCCCTTATCCTGCTGGCTGGAATATTATCACCTCTTAGCATACCCTCAAAAGCTCTTCTTTTCTCCTCACCCTTAAGAAAGAATACAACCACACAAGAGCTATTCAAGTAATCCTCCTTTAAAGACAGTCTTATGATCCCTTCTGGGTCTTTACTTATACAGACCTTTGGGCTAATATCCTCACACCCACTGGAAGGGAAAAGAGAAGCAGTATGCCCGTCGGAACCAACTCCAAGTAAGCTAATGTGTAGTCTGTCTGGTAGCTGAAAGCTATAGTCCATGGCACACTCTTGTGGTAGCATCTCTGTCTTAAGAAAGTTAACCCTTGCCCTATCACCCAAAGATTCCCTTATCATTCTATAGTTGCTAAGGGTAGAGGTAAATGGAACATACCGCTCATCGGTAAGATAGAACTTGATTTTATGCCATGGAAGGCTTTCTTTGGAAAGCTCTCTGTATAGGTTCAGGGGCGTTTTACCGCCCGCAAGGGCAATGTGGCAAGTCCTTTCCCTTTTTAGGAAAAGGCCTATCAACTTTTTTAAAAGACATTTGAGTGCTCTCTCGGGCTCTGTTTTGGAATAGATACTATATTGCCTCATATATATAGGTTAATTCATATTTAAGCCGAGTGAAAAATTGTATGTAGGGGCAATTCACGAGTTGCCTTCATTAGGAAAATGCCTTTGGATGATCTTGCGTATATTAGAAATAATAAAAGCCATGAAGATAGACCTAAGCAATTTAATAAAAAAGCCCAAAGAGGGCGCTTTTACCTTAGAGGGCTTTAAGGAATACCTATACACTTCCCTTGTGGAGATAATAAAGCTGGAGTTGGAAAGCTTGCCAAAGGACGACTGGGAAAGGACCTTGCAAACATGGGCAAAGATATGTGTCTTTTGTAAAGGCTTGATGGGCAAAAGTGAAGAGGAAAGGCTTGAACTTTATAAGAAGTTTTCCTTTGACCAAACTATGATAAACATAACGGAAAGTGTTATAGAGAAGCTAAAGGTTGCTTATGGTCTGGGCTTTTTGGGGGAAAAGGATCCACCGCAGAACTTAATAAGGTTTGGACTTGAAAAGGCAAAGGAGGAATCGCAAGCAATAGAGTTTATGAAAAAGTTTTTTGGGGTTTAAATTTATCCCTTATGAGAGTTGCCGTTGGCATGAGCGGTGGTGTGGATAGTAGTGTTTGTGCCCTACTTATGAAGAAGAGGGGAGTGGAGGTTATAGGTATCACTCTTAGATTTCATACAGAGTCCTGTGATACGGAAGATCTAAGGGTTTGTTGTTCTCCGCAAGATGTAAAGGATGCAGCAAGGGTTTCCCAATACCTTGGCATACCCCATATGACCTTGTCTTGGGAGAAGGTCTTTGAAGATAGGGTTATAAACTATTTTCTTAAAGAATCTTTACTTGGAAAGACACCAAATCCTTGTGCGGTATGCAATAGAGAGGTAAAAACAGGTTTTTTGGCGGAGTACCTAAACAAGGTGGCTTTGGTGGATAAGCTGGCCACAGGTCATTATGCCAAATTGGTAGAGTACAAGGGAGAAAGACTTGTAGGTAGGGCAAAGGATCTAAAAAGAGATCAATCTTACTTCCTAAGCCTTGTTAAAAGGGAACATCTATCTCTTTTGGAGTTCCCCTTGGGTGATCTAACCAAAGAAGAGGTAAGGAAGATAGCAAAGGAAGAGGGTTTGCCCGTTTGGGATAAGAGGGATTCTCAGGATGTTTGTTTTTTGATGGGGAAAAAGCCCGGTGAATTTATAGAGGAAAGGGTAGGTAAAAGAGAAGGTTTTTTCTACTTTGAGGGCAAGCCTGTGGGAAAGCATAGAGGCTTTTTCCATTACACCATAGGACAAAGAAAAGGGCTTGGTGTTTCTTTGGGCTTCCCAATCTATGTGTGTGGTGTGGATCCAAAGGAGAACGCCGTTTATCTGTGCAGAGAGGAGAATTTATACAGAGATTGGCTTTTGTTGGAAGATATCAACTTCCACCTTGAGCTAAGTAAATGGGAAAAACCAAGGGCTCAGATAAGATACAGAAGCCAAGAAGTATATGTAAAAGACATAGAAAAAAGGCAAGAGGATTATCTCGTAAGCCTTGAAAAGCCTGTAAGGGGCATAACACCTGGTCAAGTCTGTGCCTTTTATGAAGGTGATATATTATTGGGTGGTGGAGTGATCAAGGGATGATAGTTTATGGGAAAAATCCTGTGATAGAAGCTCTTAGGGCTGGCAGGTCGGTGGAGAAGGTGCTTGTGGCTCATGATTCCCACCCTCCTTATCAGGTTTTAAAACTTTGTAAGGAAAGGAGTATAAAGATACAAAAGGTACCAAGACAAAGGATAGAAGAGCTTGCAGGCACGAAGAAAACTCAAGGAATTCTTGCCATACTTAGCCCAATAGAGTACGCAGATGCCTACACTCTTTTCAAAAAAACCATAGAGAAGAACTCCTTTTTCCTTGTTTTGGACCATATAACAGACCCTCAGAATGTGGGTAATCTCCTTAGAAGCTGTGAAGTACTTGGTGGCGTGGGTGCCCTTATGCCAAAGGATAGGTCCTGTCCCATTAACGAGACAGTGGTAAAGGCTTCTGCAGGGGCTGTTTTTTACCTTATGTTAGCAAAGGTAAGCAGTCTTTCAAAAAGTTTAAAGAGTTTTAAAGAGATGGGCGGCTGGGTGGTTGTGGTGGAAAGGGGTGGAAAGGATATTAGAGAGTTTGAGTTTCCAAAGGGATGCGCCCTTGTACTAGGTTCGGAAGGAGAAGGTGTTTCAAAAAGCCTTTTGGAAATAGCCGACTTTGTGGTCTCTATTCCCATGTTTGGTAAAATAAACTCTCTAAACGTTTCTTCCGCAGGCGTCATTGCCATGTGGCAGTTGAGGCTGTTTCAAAAACCCCCAATTTAAACTATGCTAAAATCATAAAAGATGGGCAAAATAACTATATGCTCTAAGCTCATTTTATTTAACAACAAAGACTTAACCCTACTAAAAGACCTCATGAGAAGATGGTCATCTGCCTAAGAAAATTTAAAATTCTGGTAGTTCAGGCTTCCAGCCTGTCTTTTATCGCAGGCAGGGATGCCTGCGCTACCGATGAAAGGGTGATTTTTCATCCGGCGCATAGTTTAATTTTAAAATACTTCCTCAATGTATCTTTCTGCTTCAATGGCTGCAATGCAGCCCTCTCCCACCGCAACGGCTACTTGCCCTGTGGCACCACTTCTACAATCCCCAGCGGCAAAAAGGCCTTCCATAGAGGTTTTCATCCTTTCGTCGGTAATTATATACCCCTTATCGTCAAGTTTAATGCTACCTTTAAGAAAGCTCGTGTTGGGCTCAAGCCCTATGAATATAAAGACCCCCTCTACGGGTAATTCTGATAAGCTCCCCTTTTTGGTATCTCTAAGGATCAATTTCTCAACAAAATCACTACCTTTTATCTCCTCCACCACCTTGTTGGGAATAAACTCTATCTTAGGGTTGGAAAAGACCTTTTCCTGTAGGTGCTTTTGTGCCCTAATCTGGTCCCTTCTGTGGATAAGATAAACCTTGCTGGCAAACCTTGTAAGGAAAAGGCTCTCTTGAGTGGCAGAATCTCCACCACCAACCACCGCTATGGGCACACCTTCAAAAAGGGCACCGTCGCAGGTGGCACAGTAGGAAACCCCTCTGTTTAAAAACTCTTCCTCCCCGGGTACTCCAAGCCTTCTGGGATTTGAGCCAACGGTAAGTATAACCGTTTTACTCCTTACAAGCTCTCCTGTTCTCAGATGTACAAAGATCTCTTTGCCCTCCCTTTCTATCTTTGAAACTTCCTTCCTAACTATATGAAGTCCAAACCTCTCCGCCTGCTCCTTGAACCTTTGGGTAAGCTCTTTACCGCTTATACCTTCAGGAAAGCCCGGATAGTTCTCCACAAGGTCTGTGATGGCTATTTGACCACCCAAAGGGCCCTTTTCAAAAAGAACTGTGTTTAGTTTTGCCCTTGCGCAATAAAGACCAGCGGTTAATCCCGCTGGACCGCCACCTACTATTATGGTATCGTAAAGGATGTCCTCAGAAAGTTCCACCATTCTTTATAGGTGGCTGTTTATCATCTGCCTTATTGCTTCCTTAGGCTGGACACCTATGCGTGTATCTACCACCTCACCCTTTTTAAAGAGCATTATGGTGGGTATTGCCCTTATTCCGTATCTCATGGCTATGTTGGGGTTTTCATCGGTGTTGAGCTTTCCCACTTTGATCAAATCACCCATCTCCATGGCAATTTCCTCAATTATGGGGGCTATTATCCTACAGGGACCGCACCAAGGAGCCCAGAAATCCACCAACACTGGTTTATCAGAGTTCATAACTTCCGCCTGCCAGTTGCTCTCTGTAAGCACTATCACACTTCCTGCCATACTATGCCTCCTTACTTAGGATTTTGTAAATTTCTACCACCCTTTCGTTCTTGATATAATAACACACTATGGACCCATCCCTTTTACAGCCAAGTATTCCCTTACTTCTAAGAACGCCAAGATGTTGGGAGACGTTTGGCTGAGAAGTTTGGAGTAGTTCGCTTAGATTTTTAACGCACTGCTTGCCTTCAATAAGGACAGATATTATCCTAAGCCTGATGGGATGGGCAAGGGCTTTTAAAAACTCAGCCCACTCCTCCAACCTTTCCTCGCTTACAGCTTCTGCCTGCATAGGTCACCTCACTTGCTTATATTATATCATCCTAATATGGATAAATTACAACTTTATAGAAAGAGATCTATGCACATGTACTATGCCTTTTTAGCTTCTATCACTCTTATATTTTTGGCGTGCCTGCCCCTTTACCCCTACTTTAAGATCCCCCTTCACCCAAACCTTTTTTATTCTATGCTGATCTTTGTGGCTCTTTTGGGAATTGTATGCATACCCACCGCTTACCTTCTAAGGAAAAGAGTCTTTCCAGTGGATTCTTCCAAGGATATCTATTGGAGCTATTGTGCCACCCGCAGGTATTTTTGGCTCTACCTTCTTTCCTCCCTTCCCTTTGCTTTTTCCCTCCTTTTCTTCGTTATCTTTGCTCCCCTTTTGCCCTTGCTTCTTGGCTATTCCCTAAGCCTTTGTGGTTTAATATTAATAAGACCAAGAAAGGAGGATGTGATATGACAAGAGAAGAAGCCATACAAAAACTCCTTCAGGAAAATAAGGAATTCAGATACCACTATGAAAAGCACCACGAACTGGATGCAAAGGTTGATAAATTAGAAAAGCATCATCCCATGACCCACGAGCTTGAGATGGAGATTGAAGCCCTAAAAAGGGAAAGGCTATACCATAAGGATATGATGGAGAAGATTATAAGCGAGTACATGAAAAGTCAGCAATGAAAAGCCACACGGCATACCTTACCTTTCAAACCTCAAAAAGAAGGGACTTAATAAGGATCACAGAAGAGGTAAAAAGGATAGTGCAAGAATCGGGAATCCAGGAAGGACTTTGTCTTTTATCTTCCATGCATCTTACAGCTTCTGTGATAATTCAAGACGATGAGGAGGGGCTTCACCAAGATATATGGGAATGGCTTGAAAAACTCGCTCCCTTTAAAGAAGACTACAGGCACCATAGGACGGGTGAGGACAACGGAGATGCCCATCTAAAGAATTTATTAACTCACCTGCAGGTGGTTATACCTATCACCAAGGGGAAGTTGGATTTGGGACCTTGGCAGGAGATCTTCTATGCGGAGTTTGACGGACAAAGAAGGAAAAGGGTCGTGGTTAAGGTGATAGGTATCTAAGGGCTTCTTCTCTTTCTTTACACTTTTTGCATATGCTGCACGCAAGGATCCTATTCTTAACCCTTTTGGGGTTTATACAGGAAAAGGTCCTTTCGAGGGGAACACCTTTGGAAAACCTCTCTATAACTTCATGCTTTTCCATGCCCATAAAGGGTGTATGTATCTCCATCTTAATAAGACTCTGAAGGGTTTGCATGTATTGAAGGTTGTTGTCGTAAAAGGGATAAAGCCCCAAGCTACCTATGGCTATGTGTTTTATACCTTTAAGGTAGGCATAGTTGCCCGCACAGGTTATTAAGCTTAGGTTTCTAAGAGGTATAAAAATATCTTGGTTATGATTCCTGTCCTTTATCCTTTCTGGGTTTGGAAGGCTGAGGATCCTAAGGGGCATAAGGTTTTTGAATTTCCTCTTTGTAAAAGACCATAGCTCCTTTGCCTTTTGTATCTCATAAGCCTCCCAGCCATAGCCCGCCCTTACATATAGGGGATAAACAAGCCACTCTTTCTTTAAATACAGGTACAAAAGGCACGTACTTTCTACGCCCCCGCTGAAAAGCACCAAGATTTTAAGTGCATTCTCCTGCAACATGTCTTCCACTATCAAGAAATAGTATCTCCCCCGTCATGCTTTCCACTTCAAGGAGATACTCTGTTAGCTTGATAACATCCTTCAAAGATACAGCCCTTTTAAGGGGTGTTTTGTTTATGTACTCTTGCCACCTTTCTTCGGAAAAGTCTGGGGGCTTTACAGTTGGACCAAGGGCTATGGCATTTACCAATATCTCTGGCGCAAGCTCTTTTGCCATCACTTTTACCGCCGTGTGAAGGGCGCCCTTTGCCAAAAAGTAAGCGGAGTAGTTCCTGTAGGGTGTGGTGTTGGTAGCCCAATCTCCAAAGGCTATTATTCTTCCCTTTATGTCTGTGGAGTTTTTTAGCATTATGGGTTTTAACTCCTTACACATTACTAAAAAGGCCTGGGCTATGGGCTTAAAGTGATGTTCTATATCCTCCTCCCTTACACTTTCAAGGGGAGTTGCCTCATAGGGGCTTGCAAGATGGATAAAAGCATCCACTCCACCCATTTCCTCCGATAGATTCCTTACACATCTTTGGGCATCTTCCCAAAGGCTCAAATCTCCCTTTTGGGCAAAGACCCTATCTCCAAACTCCTCAAAAAGCTTTTGATAAATTTCTTGGGAAGTTTTATAGACAAGGCCCACAAGCCATCCTTTACTTAAAAGGCTTTTTGCTATCTCATAGCCTATTCTACGAACTCCTGTGATTACTGCCCTTTTCATAGGTTAAAAATCTAAGTCGAGCTCTTCTTCGGAAAAATCTTCTATATCGGGTTCGTAGCTTTCTACAGTGCTTACAGCACCTGCCATCAAAGGCTTAAAGCTTGCGGTATCCTTTAAAAAGGCTACCTTTGCAATTCCCGTTGGTCCCTGTCTTTGCTTTGCCACTATTATCTCCGCTATACCCTGTTCTTCTGGAGAGGGGTTCTTTTTGTAGTATTCGGGTCTGTGGATAAAGAGGATCAGGTCTGCATCCTGTTCTATTTGCCCGCTTTCTCTCAAATCCGCAAGCTGTGGTCTTTTGTCGGATCTGTGTTCCACCTGCCTTGAAAGCTGGGCAAGGCTAACTACTGGAATAGATAGCTCTTTGGCTAAGGCCTTTAGGTTCCTTGATATCTCCGCCACCTCCTCCTGACGAGAGGACCTCCTCGTGGGTGGCCTGAGAAGCTGTAAGTAATCCACAAAAACCACTTCCACATTCTTTTCCTTTTTGAGCTTTCTTGTTTTTACCCTTATATCTGTAGTAGAAAGGTTGGGAGTATCGTCAATGTATATCTCACATCTTGTAAGGTCAAGAGCGCTCGCTATGAGCTTCTCCATGTCCTCTTCATTTAAAAAACCTCTTCTTATATTCTGTAAGGGAACTCCCGACAGCATAGAGAGTGCTCTCATCACAAGCTGTTCCTTGCTCATCTCAAGGGAATAGATAGCCACGGGCACTTTTTCCACCAAAGCCATATGAAGAGCCATGGAAAGCATAAAACTACTTTTACCCATCCCAGGCCTTGCAGCCACTATGATAAGCTCTGAAGGATGAAGACCCGTGGTTAGTGTATCAAGCTCCAAAAAGCCTGTAGCTTTTCCTGTAATGAGTTTTTCTTGCCTTCGGTACCTTTCTACGGTATCTATTACCGCCTTTGCCACATCCCTTATATGCCAATATTGGCTTATTATTTGCTTTTCCGATATCTCTATTAGCTTTGTATTCAAAAACTCAAGAAGGCTGGTAAGGTCTGGCTCTTCTTTTATACCCCTTAGCACACTAAGGGACATATCCATAAGCTGCCTAAGTCCAGATTTTTCCTTTACGTTTCTTATGGCCTCCTCAAGAAGGCTCCCCGTTGCCGCCTCATCCACAAGGGAATAGATGAGGGATAGGTCTATTTTGTTCTTTAGACCTCTTTTTTCTATGTACTCCTTTAGGACTATATCATCCCAGTCTTTCCCCTTGTCTTCCCAGACCTTGTAGAGCAAGGAAAAAAGAATTCTATGGGTTTCAAAGTAAAAATCTTCTTCCCTTAGGTGTTCAAGTACTGTGGGCATAGTCTCGGGGTCTGCTATAATAGCTCCCAAAATAGCCCTTTCTGCCAGTTCATCGTAGGGAGGCTCAAGGTCGGGTAGCATTGTTATAAATCTATACTTTTTCTTCCATGTAGGCAGTTATCTCAAGTTCAATTAGAGCGCCAAGTGGAAGGTTGCTAACTTCAACTGTAGTCCTTGCAGGCTTTACTTTTACCTCTTTGAGATATTCTTCGTACAATCTGTTGAAGTCTCCAAAGAGGCTAAGGTCTTTTAGATAAACCACTACCCTTACTATGTTTTCTTTGCCGGCGCCTGCGGATTTTAGGATGGCTTCTATGTTTTGAAAGACCTGTTTTACCTGTTGTTCAAAGCCTTCTTTTAGCTTTCCCGTAAGGGGGTCTATACCTATCTGCCCCGATAGAAAAAGAAAGCTTCC
>CALIUI010000065.1 GCA_938048815.1 uncultured Aquificaceae bacterium
GGAAATTTATGAATACCTTTCTCTTTATGAAGACATAGATGTTTATGTGGGCAAAGCTTACAGCACCTTACTTGTTAAATCCAATGGAAATGAGATAGAGTTAAATAAGGAGGACTTCTATACAGAGGGTACAGCTATCTATGTACCTTCTACCAAGATTGTGAAAAGAGATGGAGAATTCCTATCCCTTGGTAATTTGTGCTTTACGAAAGATTGCGCTATGAAGAACGGTTTTATATACTTGGGAAAAGATGTAAAGGAGATATCCCAGAGCTTGATGAAGATGATTAAGTAATCTACTTTTTATAGGTATCCGTGCCTGCGTTTGGTTATAATTTGGGCTTACTGCTGCATGTCCTAACTGCGACAAGAGACAGGTTGAAAAATTTAATTTTCACTCGGTGTAAATATGGAATAAAATATAATCTATGAAGCTTTTTATGATAGGTTTGGGAAGGATGGGGCTTGGTATGTCAAAAAGGCTTTCAAGCAAAGGGCAGGAAGTTTTTGGCTACGATGCCGATGAACAAGCAAGGGAGAGGGCAAAGGAGTACATAAAGGTAGTTGAAAGCCTTGAAGAGCTAAAGGGACAAGAGGAAAAGGTCCTTTGGCTTATGGTTCCTCATAGGGGGGTGGATGAAGTTATAGAGGCTCTAAAGCCCTATCTGAGGGAAGGGGACATTGTTGTGGATGGTGGAAACAGCCCCTACGGGGATTCTCAAAGGAGGGCAGAGCTTTTAAAGACCTTTGGGGTTTATTTTCTTGATGTGGGCGTAAGCGGTGGAGTTTACGGTGAGGAGTTGGGTTATTGTCTTATGGTGGGCGGAGAAAGGCTTGCCTTTGAAAGGATAGAACCTCTTTTAAAAGATTTATCTTACGAGGGTAAAGGTTATGCCTATCTTGGTCCCTCTGGTGCTGGGCACTTTGCCAAGATGGTACATAACGGTATAGAGTACGCTTCTATGCAAGCCATAGGAGAGGGTTTTGAACTTTTAAAGGAGAGCGGCTTTAACTACGATTTAAAAGAGGTGGCTCGTATATACAACACAGGAAGCGTTATCCGCAGCTGGCTTATGGAGCTTACTCAAAGGGTCTTTGAGGATTTTGGAGACCTTGAGGATCTACAAGCTTACGTAGAGGATACGGGAGAGGGGCGTTGGACTGTAGAGGAAGCCATAAAAAGGTCTGTTCCCGTCCCTACCATAGCGGAGGCACTTTTTGCCCGTTTTCGCTCTCGCCAGAAAAACTCCTTTAGAGACAGGCTTTTGGCAGGTCTTAGGTATGAGTTTGGAAGGCATCAACTAAAGAAAAGGCATGAGTGAAAGCTTTTCCCTTTTCATACTGGGCGGTACAGGAGACCTTGCAAGGAAAAAACTTTTCCCATCTTTATCAAGGCTTTATGCCAAGGGCTATCTGAAGGGCTTGGACAAGGTCTATTCCTTGGCAAGGAGTAAAAGGGAAGATTGGGAAAAAATAGCTTGTAGTTTAGATAAAGATCTTGGCAAACTTTGCAATTTCTTGCCCTTTGACGCAAAGGACTGGAACTCTTACCAAGAGTTGGGAAGGGTCATAGAAAAGCTACAAGGCCAAGAGCTTATCTTTTTTCTATCTTTGAGCCCCTATCTCTTTGAGGATGCCATTAGAAACCTTGGAAGGCTTTTGAGAAATTACACAAACCCAAGGAAGATAGTTATAGAAAAGCCTTTTGGCTTTGATTTAAGCTCCGCCAAAAGATTAAACGACTTACTCCATAGGTACTTTATAGAGGAGGAGATATACAGGATAGACCACTTTTTGGGAAAGGATACCATACAAAACCTTTTCTCTTTGAGGTTTTCCAATACCATCTTTGAGGGCATATGGAACAGGAATTTTATAGACCATGTGCAGATAGTTGCCCTTGAAAGGGTGGGTGTAGAGGGTAGGGGAGAGTTCTACGACAAGGTGGGCGCCATAAGAGATATGCTTCAAAACCACATGCTTCAGATGCTATCCTTTACTGCAATGGAGCCACCTGCCTATATGATGGAAAGGTTTATAAGGGATGAAAAGGTAAAGGTTTTAAGAAGCACTAAATTAGAAAAGCTAATAAGGGGGCAGTACGAAGGGTATTTGCAAGAGGTGGGCGTGGAGAGTTCAAAGAGGGAGACCTTTGTGTGCGCCAAGTTTGTGGTGGAAAACCTTAGATGGCAAGGGGTACCTTTTTACCTTATGACGGGCAAGGGCCTAAGTAAAAAACTCACCCAGATAAGTATAGTTTTTAAAGAAATTCCCAAAAGCTTTACCAAACTCCTTGATTGCATACCAAAGCAAAATAAAATCATCTTTCAAAGCGCTCCCGACAGCAAGCTATCTATAAGCTTTGAGCTAAGGCCGCCCGTTGGCAGGTTTATGGCATGCCCCATAGAAACCTTTATGGAATATAAATTTCCCACAGAGTTTGAAGAGGCTTATGAAGTACTTCTACTGGATATATTCAATGGAGACCAATCTCTTTTTATAAGGGGTGATGAGATAGAAGCCCTTTGGGAGATAGTTGAGCCCTACCTTGATAGAGAGGATGATCCCTTTATATACCCAAAGGGCATAAGAATACCAAAGCCCGCTGCGGAAATTTTGAGTAAAGAGAACAAAGAGTGGTTTTTATAAAAGATTAAGACATACCAGGAACTTACTTTCATCAAATCTTTACAAAAGCCCAAATATAATAAAATTCTGTGGTGTGGATAATAGCTATATTCCTCTCTTTTCTAAATGCCTACGCCTTGGATTGCCCCCTACTGCAGGTGCGATATTTAGCCCTAAAAGAAGAACCCATATACGAAGACCTTATGAAGGAAGCGGACCTTTTTATCAAAAGAGCTTGCGAAGTCAAAGACCAAAAGGCTATGAAGTCTGCGGATAAAATCCTCCAAGCTTTGGAAGCAATAAGATCCTTAGAAACTTTCGGAAAGGACAAGGTTATAGCCAACAGAAGGCTAAGAAAGGCTTCCATCCTACTCAAGGAAACTCAAAGGTATTCAAAAACCTATCCTCAGCTATTTTCTTATCAGTTCCTTTTTTACCAAGTGGCGCAGGAAAATTACAGAGTGGGGGATTACGAATATGCTCTAAAATATTCCTTAGCATCCTATAACCTTGGAAGGGCTATATTGGAGCTAAGATGATTTTGAAGGAAGGGGATTTTGTACTTCTTGTGGATGGAGAGAAAAGGTATTTAAAAAGGCTTACAAGGGATTTTAGCCTAAGTGTTAAGGACAAGCAGGTCAAATTTCAGGATGTATTAGGTCAAGAAGTCGGCAAGGTGATAAAGGGCTTTTGCCTTCTTTTACCAACCCTTGAAGATATAATCCTTCTTGGCTTTAAAAGAAAAACTCAGATAGTCTATCCAAAGGACAGTTTTTATATAGCCTTTAAGCTAAATCTTTCCAAGGAGAAAAGACTTCTTGAGTTTGGTGTAGGAAGCGGTGCCTCTACGGCGGTATTTTCACAATTAGCTGGCGAAGTATGGGCATACGAAATAAGAGAAGATTTTTATAAACTGGCAAAAAGCAACTGGGAAAAGTTTAACCTATGCCAGAATGTAAAACTCCAAAACATGGACTTTTTAACAGCTCAGTTAGAAGAAGGTTTTTTTGATGCAGCATTTATTGATGTAAAAGACCCTTTACCCTATATGGATAAAGTTTGGAAAGTTTTAAAGCCAGGTGCTCCCATGGGAAGCATACTACCCACCACCAACCAAGTAAGTGATCTACTAAGAGCCATAGAAGGATCCTTTTGCGATATAGAAGTCTTGGAGATCTCCCACAGATACTACAAAATAAACCCCGAAAGACTAAGACCTCAGGATACGATGGTAGCCCATACGGGCTATATACTTTTTGCAAGGAAAAGAATATAGCTTTTAACTTCTGGCAGGTCTATTTTACAATAAGGAAAGCCTTCTGGAACATGGGCACCCTTCATTACAAATATATAACCCCTTGATAGCCTATTCAAGATTGGAAGTATGTCCTTTAGCTTACCAAAAGCCCTGCATACCACAAGGTCAAAGCTTTCCTGCATTTTCTGAGCTTCTTTGCAAAAAACCCTGTAAGATATTCCCAGTTTTACTTTAAGATACTCAAGGAAAGCGCATTTTTTGGCAACGGCTTCTATCAAGGTAAGTTCTATCTTATCTCCATAGTATATCTTTAAAGGCACACCTGGAAAGCCAGCACCAGATCCCACATCACACACAGAAAGACCTTCCACTTTTATCCCCTTTTCCTTAAAGCATAGACTCAAAGTTAAAGAATCAAGAAAATGCCTTTTTATTATTTCCTCATCCCCTTCAAGGCTTGTTAGATTGTGTACCCTGTTCCACCTTTTAAGTTCCTCAAGGTATATAACAAACTTATAGATCTGTTCTTGGCTTAGCCTAAAGCCGTTCCTTTCAAAGATGTCCCTTATTAGTTCCTCAAGAGAAATCTTATGTCCTCCGCCATTTTTTCTGGGTCTTGTTTTGATGGAGTAAAAAGAAGTTTTATCTTTTTATCTGGAGTTATAAGGTATATGGTTGCCGTGTGGTCTATAAGGTATCCACCGGCAGACTCACCTTCTACCCTTCTGTAATAGGCTTTATACTCCTTTGCCACCTTTTTTATCTCCTCTTCAGAGCCTCTCAGGCCTATAAAGGTAGGATTAAAGTAAGGCACATAGCCCTTTAAAACCTCTGATGTATCCCTTTCTGGATCCACGCTTATAAAAAGTACCTGCACCCTTTGGGCTTCTTCTGGCTTTAGATATTTCATAGTTTTTGCCATGGTTTCAAGGGCCATAGGGCAGACATCGGGGCAGTGGGTATAACCAAAGAACAAAAGGACAGCCTTACCCTGTTTTGTAAAGTCCGAAAGCTTCAACCTTTTTCCATCATGGTCTGTAAGTTCAAAGTCGTAAGCTGGCTGGTCAAAGTAATGACCATAATACTCGTGTTGCCTTTTGCAGGATGCCAAAAGAAAGGAAAAGAGCAGTATAAGAATTGTTAATTTCTTCATAATTTAAAATTATAGCATAGGCTTACGTTGGGTGAGGAATCCCCTTTTTATTGGTGGCGCAGTTATACTTTTTTTACCAGGACAAGCTTTACCCTCATTGTGGGAGGGATTTAGAGGCTTTCCATAGATTAAGCTATGAGGATAAGCTTTTGCTAGGACTTGATAATCCAATAACTCATAGGTTCAAAAACAGCCACGGATTGCCTCAAGAGAAGAAGCCTTCCTGAAGACCTAACTTCCAATTTCATAAGGAAGCTCATAAAGGGCTCCCTTTGAAAGGAATATATTTTTTATATTATGCTACAGGTGGAGCTTGTAAAAGATCAAGATCTAAGCGCAGAGGATATAAGGGACCTTCAGGAGGAGATAAGAAGGCTCGCAAAGGAAAAGAATGCCATCATCCTTGCCCATTATTACCAAAGGCCAGAGGTTCAAGACATAGCAGACTTTGTGGGGGATTCCCTTGAGCTTTCTCGCAAGGCTTCCCAAACGGATGCGGATATTATAGTTTTCTGTGGTGTGCGTTTTATGTGCGAGACGGCAAAGATAGTAAACCCTACAAAAAAAGTGCTCCATCCTAACCCAGAATCTGGATGCCCCATGGCAGATATGATAAAGGCAGAGGACGTATTGAGATTGAAGGAAAAACATCCCGACGGGGAGGTGGTAGCCTACGTTAATACCAATGCAGAGGTAAAGGCGGTTTCCGACGTATGTGTGACTTCCGCCAATGCTATAAAAGTGGTGCAAAAATTGGAAAGCAAAAAGATCATCTTTATACCAGACCAAGCCCTTGGAAATTGGGTAAAAAGGCATGTGCCTGATAAGGAGTTTGTAATATGGCAAGGCTTTTGCCCACCACACTTTGAATTTACTGCAAGAGAAGTTTTAAAGCTAAAGGAAAAGCACCCAGATGCCAAAGTGGCAGTACATCCCGAATGCCATCCAAAGGTTATAGAGCTTGCAGACTTTGTAGGCTCCACTTCCCAGATAATAAACTACGCCACCACCTGTGAAGCTCGTAAGGTTATAGTGATAACAGAGGTTGGCTTAAAGCACACCCTTTTGAAGAAAAACCCCAACAAGGAATACATCTTTCCAGAATCCATGAACTACTGCGGAACTGTCTATTGCTGTACCATGAAGGGTATAACCCTGCCAAAGGTCTATCAAACCTTAAAGGAAGAGATAAACCAAGTGGTGCTCCCTGAGGATATCATAGAAAGGGCAAAAAGGCCTATATTAAGGATGTTGGAGCTTTCATGATAGAAAGGAGGAAGACAAGGCAGATAGAAGTAGGCTGGGTAAAGGTGGGGGGCGATGCCCCCATAGCGGTGCAATCCATGACTTCTACAAAAACCCATGATATCCAAGCCACCCTTGAACAGATAAGAAGGCTTTATAAGGAGGGATGTGAGATAATTAGGGTGGCGGTGCCCCACGAGGAGGATCTGGAAGTCCTTCCTGAGATAGTTAAAAACTCACCCATGCCCGTGATCGCGGATATACACTTTGCGCCCTCTTATGCCTTTAGATCCATGGAGAAGGGGGTGCATGGCATAAGGATAAACCCTGGAAACATAGGAAAGGAAGAGGTTGTCAGAGAAATAGTGGAAGAGGCAAAAAGGAAAAAGGTAGCTATAAGGATAGGTGTAAATTCGGGTTCCCTTGAGAAGGACCTCCTTGAAAAGTATGGCTTTCCCTGTGGAGAAGCCCTTTTTGAAAGTGCCATAAGATGGGCAGAGAAGTTTGAAAAGTGGGGCTTTTATAACTTTAAGGTTTCCATAAAGGGCTCCAACGTGCTTGAAAACATAAAGGCAAACGAGCTTTTTGCAAAATATACAGACATTCCCCTCCACATAGGCATAACGGAAGCGGGCATGGGAACAAAGGGCATAGTTAAATCCTCCGTGGGAATAGGTATATTACTCTACAAGGGCATAGGAGATACTATAAGGGTGTCTTTAACCGACGACCCAGTGGTGGAGGTTCAAACTGCCTACGCCATTTTACAATCCTTGGAACTTAGAAGAAGGGGTCTTGAGATAATCTCCTGTCCTACCTGCGGGCGCATAGAGGTGGATCTACCAAAGGTGGTAAAAGAAGTAGAGGAAAAACTAAAAAACATAGATAAACCCCTAAGGGTAGCCATAATGGGCTGTGTGGTAAATGCCATAGGAGAGGCAAAAGAGGCAGACCTTGGGCTTGCCTGTGGAAGGGGCTTTGCTTGGCTTTTCAAGGAGGGCAAGCCCATTAAAAAGGTAAAGGAAAAGGAGATGGCGCAAGCTCTAATGGAGGAGGTTTTAAAGTATGACGGAAAAGGAAAAGTATGAAAGGCTTATACAAAGGGCACAACTAGTAGAGGGCAATTTGCAGATAGACTTTGTTATCCTTGACCTTTCGCCCAAGTGGATGAAATGCAGAAGAACCAAAAGGCTTGTTTTTCAATTTCATAAACTCGGTCAGGAAGAGGGCACTACTGCCTGCGGCAAAAAGTTGGAGAATTATCAAATACTACCCGACAGGCAAGAAAAGTTGGTTATAGCTCAGGTTAATATGATGTTGGGAGGTCTTGGGCTTTTAGTGTTCTTTGACCTGTGCCCTCAATGTTTTGGAAGTATAAACAGATGTAATCCTTTGGAAGGGGGGGCATAAGCCCCCAAGGTTTTTATTTTACAGACATTATCCACTGGGCAATTTGCTTTGCTTCTGCGTCGGAAACATTTTGAGGTGGCATAGGAATGCTACCCCAAACGCCTGCACCGCCTTTCTTTATCTTCCCAGCCAAGTAATCCACTGCATCCGCCCTTCCTGCGTACTTCTTGGCTATGTCTGTGTAGGTTGGTCCTACTTTCTTTGCCTTTAGGTCATGGCATGCCATACAGCCCTTTTGCTTGGCAAGCTGCTCGTTTGCCAAAGAGAAGCCTGCAAAGCCTACCACCACAGCAAGAGCAAGTGCTACTTTCTTCATCTTAACACCTCCTTTTAGGTTGTCTTGGCTATTATAATTATAACCTTGGAGATGAAAAAAAGATGAAAATTGGCGTCTTTGACTCGGGCGTTGGTGGTCTTACCGTTCTAAAAGCCCTTAGGGATAAGTACAAACATGTGGATTTTGTATATCTTGGTGATACCGCAAGGGTTCCTTACGGGAACAAATCTGCCCAGACGGTGATCAGGTATAGCCTTGAGTGTGCAGAGTTTTTGATGGGAGAGGGAATAGACCTTCTTGTGGTTGCCTGCAACAGTGCAAGCTCCTATGCCTTGGACTCTTTAAGGGAAAGCCTTCCTATACCTGTTTTTGGAGTTATAGACCCTGGTGTAAAAAAAGCCTTGGAGATAACCAAGGGAAAGGTGGGAGTTATAGGCACAAGAGCTACTATTTCGAGCGGTGTTTATAAAAGGCGTTTGGAGGAGTACGGTGTGGAGGTGTATCAAAAGGCTAGTCCCCTCTTTGTTCCCCTTGTGGAGGAGGGTATGGTGGAGGGAAAAATAGCTCAAGAAATTGTGGAGTATTATCTTAAGGACCTTAAAGAGGCAAGGGTGGATACCCTTATCCTTGGCTGTACTCACTACCCCCTTCTCAGGCCCCTTATTGAAAGGTATATGGGCGACAATGTAAAGGTAATAGATTCTGCCACAGTTTTGGCTTTGGAGATAGAGCCCTTTGTTAAAGAAAAGGGCCTTTCTTACCTTGAGCTTAACTTTACCGACATATCACCCAATTTGGAGTTTTTAATAGAGCTTATCCTTGGAGAAGTCGATAAGCCAAGGCTTGTGTCCCTTCCTTGTAAGGTTTAACTCCTCAAGAAACCCTTTCCTTACCCTTTCAAAAAATTCCCTTACCCTTTTATCTCTGTAGTCTCCATAGGTCCAATACAAAGGTCTAAAGGCTCCATAGATATACAGGTACTCCATCTCTGCATAAACTCCATTGCCAAGGTATATCCTTCCACCCCGCTTTTTTGAAGAAGCCAAGATAAGATGGCTTTCATCCACATACCCCACATCAATGTTTAACCTTCTTCTTTTGTCCCTTTTGTAGTACTCTTCCCTTTTCATAGCCCAAAGCTTGAAGCTTAAAAGGTCTTCCTTTTTCATAAGCCCTTTGAGGCTTATAAACCTTTTGTATAATCCTTCTCCCATCTCTTTTCCATAATACCTTTGCAAACCTTCAAAATAAAAGCTTTCCGAGATAAGCTCCCAGCTAATTTCAGAAAGGAAGTCTTTTAAAAGCCCTTCTTCCCTGTATAGGATAGCTATTATTGGCTTTGAGAGTTCCAT
>CALIUI010000066.1 GCA_938048815.1 uncultured Aquificaceae bacterium
ATCCATCATAAGGGCTGGATATAAGACATGCTTTGCGTCCTGCTTTGTGTAGGCAATTTCAAGCTCGTGGTTTGCCAAAGGACTAAAGCCAAACTTTGCCCAGTAGGTGTTTATCTCAAAGGCTTTGGAGTTTATAAACTGCTGGCGGTAGGCGTTCATTCCCGTTGGATATTCCGTTATCCTTCTACCATCTCCATCCTTGTAGGGCTTTGAATACTTGTAAGAATAACCAGCCAAGCCGTAAAATCTATTGTCCCTGTAAGAAATTACTGGAGAAACATTTCTGTAATCAAAGGAGCCCACCGTTAGGTTTAAGCTTAGCCTAAAGCCTTCCTCTGGTTTTTTGGTTATGATGTTTACCAAACCACCCAAAGAGCCTTGATGCCTTGTATCAAAGGGACCCTTTATAACCTCTATCCTTTCTACTTCGGAAAAATCTACATGGAAGGCTGGCGGATCCATTCTGTTTGGGCAAGCACCGTGAACTTCCGCATCATCAATTAGTACGTTAATGTTATCTCTGAAGATACTGAGATTAAAGGGCGGGGTACGGTGGGTAACAGGTGGTGTAAGGCTTTGATTTGTGTGCTTGTGTATGCGAAAGTTTGATGACACCTAATTTCTCACCCAGCGTATAATTGTTAATTATATACTCTATGCAAAAAAGGATAGTTCTATGCATAACTGGCGCCAGTGGAGCCATATATGGTTATAGGCTTTTGCAAGTTTTAACCTCTATGAGTTTTCACATAGACCTTATCGTTTCTTCCTCCGGTTGGTTGGTTATAAAGGAAGAGCTTGAAAAAACAAAACAGCAGATCCTTGAAGAGTTTCCCAACATAAACCTTGTGCCCGATAAGGATATAGCTAATCCAGTGGCAAGCGGGTCAAGGTTGATACATTATACGGGTGTTATAGTGGCTCCTTGTTCTATGAGCACTTTGGGACATGTGGCAAACGGTACAAATCAAAACCTGATCCACAGAGTATGCGAAGTTGCCCTAAAGGAAAGGGTGCCCCTTTTGTTGCTTTTGCGAGAGTCTCCCTATTCTATGGTGCACCTTGAAAACATGCTAAGAGTAGCAAAGGCTGGTGCTGTAATTTTGCCTGCAAGCCCAGCCTTCTATCACAAGCCAAAAAACCTCCAAGACCTTATAGACTTTGTGGTAGGAAAGGCACTGGACAGCCTTAGAATAGAACACCATCTTTATAAAAGATGGAAAGAAGATACCCTTCCTACTTAAATTTAACCCATAGGGACTGGCAAGATAGGATAGAAAAGGCTTTGGATATGCTAAGGGCTTGTAGGGTATGCCCCCATCAATGCGGTGTAAATCGTTTGGAGGAAAAAGTGGGCTATTGCAAAACGGGTAGGTATGCCCTTGTGGCAGACTATCTTACCCATAGGGGAGAGGAAAAGCCCATAAGGGGCAAAAGAGGCTCTGGCACAGTCTTTTTCTCCTATTGCAATATGAGATGTGTATATTGCCAAAACTATGCTATAAGCCATTTGGGAGATGGGCAAGAGATTAATCCCCAAGAGCTTGCTAAAATCTTTTTGTTGCTACAGAATTTAGGATGCCATAATATAAACCTCGTAACGCCCTCCCATGTGGTGCCCCAGATATTGGAAGCTCTATATATGGCAGTAAAGGAGGGCCTGAGAATACCTATAGTTTATAACACTTCCTCCTACGACAGCGTAGAAAGCCTTAAACTTCTTGAGGGCATAGTGGATATATACTTGGCGGATTTCAAGTATGGCGACAGTCAAAAAGGTAAAAAATACTCCAAGGTAAAACACTACTATGAAACAGCCCTGGAAGCCATAAAGGAAATGTACAGACAAGTGGGAGACCTCCAAGTAGATGAGGAAGGCATAGCGGTTAAGGGGCTTATAATCAGGCATCTTGTCCTTCCCAACGGTATTGCAGACACTCAAGGGGTGTTGGAAAGCTTAAAGGATATATCCACAAATATAGCCATAAACATCATGGACCAGTACATGCCCTATTACAAAGCCTACCATTACCCAGAGCTTTCAAGGAGGATAAACTATAAAGAATACCAAGAAGCCTTGGGTTTTGCGGAAGGTTTTAACCTAATAACATGATAAAGCAAAGAGAGCCCATAGTAGCCATTGCCACACCCTTTGGTGAAAGTGCCATAGGGGCTATAAGGCTGTCGGGCTTGGGAGTTTTAGAGAAGATAAAAGACCTATTGATTATGAAAGGAGAGCCCAAGCCAAGGTATGCCCACTTTGTAAAACTAAAGGACCAAGAGGGAGATATTCTTGATGAGGGTATATTCATCTACTATCCCTCTCCAAAGAGCTATACAGGCGAGGATATGGTGGAGATATTCCTTCATGGAAATCCCTTGATCCTAAGAAAAGCCCTTGAGCTTTTCCTATCAAAGGGAATAAGACTGGCAGAGCCCGGAGAATTTACAAAAAGGGCTTTTTTAAATGGAAAGATAGACCTACTTCAGGCGGAAGCGGTGGCAGATATTATAGGTTCAAAATCGGAAAGGGCTTTAAAGTCTGCCCAAAGACAACTGCAGGGAGAGCTATCCTCCTTTATAAACTCCCTTCGTGAAAGGCTTCTTGAAATCTTGGCTTATGTGGAAGCAGACATTGAATTTTCCGAGGAAGACATACCAACCCTTAGCAAGGAACAATTAATAAACCTTTTAAAGGACATAGACCAAAATATACAAAAGCTTCTTTCAACGGTCAAGACGGGCGAATTCCTTAGAAGGGGTATAAACTTGGCGATTGTAGGAAAGCCCAACGTGGGAAAGTCTTCCCTTTTTAATGCCCTGCTTGGACAAGAAAGGGCAATAATAACGCCCATACCGGGCACCACAAGGGACTTTTTGCAGGAAAGTTTAACCCTTAAGGGGATACCTATAAACCTTATAGATACAGCGGGTATAAGGCATACAGAAGATCCAGTGGAAAAAATAGGTGTAGAAAGAAGCCTTCAAAAGTTAAAAAGCGCCCATATGGTGCTCTTTGTGGTGGATGGAGGCAAGCCATTAAGCGAGGAGGATAAAAACATATACCATATGGTCAAGGACCTGGAACATATAGTAATCATAAATAAGATAGACTTACCCATAGAGGAAGAGGTTTTGAAAGCCTTCCCAGAAGCTGTAAAAGTTAGCGCCGTGAAGAAAGAGGGTATAGAAGAACTAAAGGATAAAACCCTGCAAAAACTTGGTGTGTATATAAGCGATGGAGTGCAAGTCTATATAACTCTTAGACATGAAAACCTCTTGAAAAAATCCCAAGAAGTGATAAAATCATTAATAAATAGGTTGGGATTGGAAGAGCTATCCCCAGAGATAATAATGCTTGACCTAAGGGAAGCTATTAATTATTTAGAGGAGATCGTTGGCTTACTTACTACCGAAGATATACTTGGAAGCATCTTCTCAAGGTTTTGCATAGGAAAATAGAAGGAGGTTAGTTAATGGAGCAAGTGCAAGAGAAAAAGCTTTATACCCTTGAAGAGCTCAAAAGGATGTCCCTTCAAGAACTTCAAAAGATAGGCAAAGACCTTGACCTTTCAAGGGTTACAGGTCTTAGAAAGGAGGAGCTTGTAGAAAAGATCCTTTCAGCACAGGCAAAAGAGGAGGGACTTAACTTTATAAAAGGGGTCCTTGAAATACTGCCCGAGAGCTACGGCTTTATAAGAAGTTCAGAAAACAACTACATGCCCAGCTACACCGACATATACGTGGCACCCTCTCAAATAAAGAAGTTTGGGCTAAGAACTGGAGACACCATTATAGGCTTTGCAAGACCCCCACAGGAAAAGGAAAAATACCAAGCCCTTATAAAGATAGAATCGGTGAATGGGTTGCAACCAGACCCAGAAATTTTAAAATCCAGACCCCAGTTTGAAAAGCTAACACCCTACCACCCCACGGAACGCTTTAACCTTGAAACATCACCAACAGAGCTTTCCACAAGGGTTATAAGCCTTATAGCCCCCATAGGCAAAGGACAAAGGGGTATGATCGTGGCTCCGCCAAAGGCGGGCAAGACGGTGCTCCTTCAAAAAATAGCAAAGGCTTTGATACAAAACCATCCAGAGGTTCATCTTATCATCCTTTTAATAGACGAAAGGCCTGAGGAAGTAACTGAAATGCGTCGCATCGTGGGAGAAGGTGCAGAAGTAGTTGCCTCTACCTTTGACGAGCCCCCAGAAAGACACATGCAGGTTGCGGAGCTTGTAGTAGAGAAAGCTAAAAGGCTTGTGGAATTAAAACAAGACGTGGTAATTCTCCTTGACTCTATGACACGCTTTGGGAGGGCATCAAACGCAGTAACACCGCCCACGGGTAGGGTATTAACAGGCGGTATAGAGGCTACCGCACTGCAAAGGCCCAAGAAGTTTTTCGGGGCTGCAAGGAATATAGAAGAAGGTGGCTCCCTCACCATCATAGCCACAGCCCTTATAGAGACAGGCTCCAAGATGGACGACGTTATATACGAGGAGTTTAAAGGCACTGGCAACATGGAGATTCACCTTGACAGGAAGCTTATGGAAAGAAGGATATTCCCAGCCATCAACATAGAAAAATCAGGTACAAGAAGAGAAGAGCTTCTCTTGGAAGATTGGGAGCTTCAAAGAACTTGGATTCTAAGGAAGTTTTTGGCAACCATGGACCCCATAGAGGCTATGGAGTTTCTCCTTGACAAGCTCAAAAAGTTCAAAAGCAACAAGGAATTCCTAAAGGCTATGCACTCGTGATAAGCCTTACAGAATACCAAAAGAAGCTTTCAAAGGAATCTATAAAAAGAGTAAATCTTATCTTCGGTGAAGAGGAATATTTGGTAAAAACCCTAATAGATAAGTTAAAAGATCTTTATCCCCTTAGGATGACCTGGGGGGATGAGTTATCTTTGCAGGAGTTTGAAAGGACTATACTGTCTGGTGGCATGTTTGGCGGTAAAGAAATTTTATTTGTTCATAGGTCTTTGGACCTATTAAAGCAGGTAAAGGATATAAAAAGGTTTTCCTCTTTCCTTGAAAAGGCAAAGGACAAGTTTATTTTTTTCTACATAGAAGGCAAATTAAGCGAAAAGGACCTTCAAAAGGAACCCTATGCCACCCTATCAAAGCTCGGTGATGTTATAAGTGCCAACAAGCTTGATAAAAAGAGGATAAGGGATGTGGTGAAAAACAAACTGCAAAAAGAAGGCATCACCATAGAAGAGGATGCCCTTGAATATCTCCTTTCTGCCAGCTCCTACCAGCTTATGCTTTTAAAGGGGGAAACCGACAAGATACTTCTGTATGGAAAGCCCCAAATAACCCTTGAGGATATAAAAAGGATAGTAGTGGCGGACTTGGAGATGGGAGCTTTTGACTTCTTGGATGGACTTTTTCTAAAAGACTACGAAAAGGCCATTAATTCACTACAAAGTGCATTAAGGTCTGGAACTCATCCCCTTCAAATATTAGCCCTTCTTGTTAGTTATGCCCTAAGGTTATACACCGCCAAAGCTTTGACGGAAGAAGGTAAAAGCTTAGAGGAGGCCTTAAACCTATTGGATGTCAAACATCCTTTCCAAAAGCTTACCTTTAAAAACTATCTAAGTAAAAACTCCAAAGAGGAACTTTATAATCTTTTGAGAAGTCTCTACCTGCTTGATATAGCTATTAAGGTATATTACGCAGATCCGTCTACTTCCCTTAGAAATTTTGTGATAGAATACATGCTAAATGAGGAAAGCCAGTATTACACGGAAGACACGGGAGACCAAGATAGAGCTGACCTTGAACCTTGACGGAGAGGGAAATTACAAGGTAGAAACACCAGTGGGATTTCTTAGCCATATGGTGGAGACCCTTGCCAGGCATGGAAGATTTGATATAGAGCTCTATGCGGAGGGCGATGTGCATGTCTCTCACCATCACACGGTGGAGGATGTGGGCATTGTGTTTGGTATGGCTTTCTTTGATGCCCTTGGAGATAAAAGGGGTATAAACCGCTATGGATATGCCATAGTCCCTATGGATGAGGCTTTGGCTCTTGCAAGCATAGACCTATCGGGTAGACCTCTGTTTTTCTACGAAGACATGAACCTAAGAGGTAAGATCACCGACTTTGATTTTGAGCTTATATGGGAGTTTTTCAAAGGCTTTGCCCTTGAAAGCAAAAGCACCTTGCATATAAGGGTTTTATCTGGGAAGCTTTTACACCACGTTGCAGAAGCATGCTTTAAAGCCCTTGCCCTTAGCCTTAGGCAAGCGGTGGAATTGAGGGGAGGGCATGTGCCTTCCACTAAAGGGACTCTTTGATTAATAAACGACCACAAAGCCGTATATATTCAGGTCTTTTAGTCTTCTTAGTTCCTTTTTTGCCTCTTCTATGTTATTAAAACTCCCATATAAAACCCTGTAAGCACCTGAGTTTTCAACAATTACAACATTCCTCAGGTTGAAGTCCTTTTCTAATTTACTTTTCCATGTTTTCGCAGACTCTAAGGAATAGAAGTCCCCCAGTTGTATTCTATAAAAACCTCTTTTTATTTCCTCTTCGTTGCTTTGAGAAAACTCCTCTGTATCTTTCCTTTGTCCATCTTCTGGATTTGCTTTGGTGTTTTCTTGGATACCTGGTGGTTCTTTTGTTTCAACCTTGACCTCTTCCGCTTTTGTTCTTTGCGCCTGTATATCCTGCTCAGCCACCAATATAAGGCTTAAAAGGTCATAGGCTTGGGCTTTAAGCTGGGGACTACTTCTATGGTCTTCTATAACCTTTCTCACATAACTTTTGGCGGTATTATAGTTTTTAAGCTTATACTCAACCCGTGCTAAGTTTAAATCTAAAACAGGGTTCTTAATATCGTTGTTTATAAGGCTTTGGTATATTCTTTGGGCCGAGGCGTAATCTTCTTCAGTTTCATAAACTTGGGCAAGCTCCAGTTGGGCCTCTATAAACATAGGATTATAGGCGACCGCTTTTAAAAGGTTTTTCTTATACTCATCTTGGTTTCCTATGGCTTGATGGGTTTTGGCAAGGTAATAAAAAGCCATGTGCTTTTGGGGAAAAGCTTCATCTTCTATAGCAGACCTTAGAGACTCCAAAGCCTTTTGATAGTTGGAAGTTCTATAGTATAGTATGCCAAGGTTTAGCCTTGCCTCCGTATAATTTTTATCCACCTCAAGGGCTTTCAAGAAGGACCTTTCTGCCTTTTCGTATTCTTGGGCTTCCATATAGGCCAAACCGAGGGCATTCCAAACCTTTGGCTCGTTGGGCGCCAATTGAGAAGCTCTGAATAGGTTAGCTATAGCCTCTGAGTAGTTTTTTGCTATATAAGAGGACATGCCAAGGTCGTATAAATACCGCCATTGAGTTGTATCTGTATTTTCCTTTTTTGCCGCACAGGAAAAGAGCACAGAGATCAGCAAAAGGGAGACTATAGATCTTATCATCTTATGAGTATAGCACCGCCAAAAATACCCTTGAGTTTTTTCAGCTCCGAATCTATATCTTCCGAAACTACTCTAAGCCTAACCTTGTAGAAGTTATCCTCTTCCACCAAGCTCGCGGCGTATCCCATTCCTTTAGCCTTTTCCACAACCCTTTGGGCTTTTTCTTTATCTAAGAAAGCCCCCACTTGTACCGTATGGACCTTCTTTTCCATCTTTGGTTTTTTCTCTTGAGGTGTTTGAGCCTCCTTTACAACCTTCTCCTCCCTCTTTTCTTCGCTGATCTTTTCCGCTATTAGGTCCTTCTCGGAGGGCTTTTGGATAGTTTTTTCTTCCTGCTTGGGGGCTTCCGTTTTGGGAACCTCCTCGGAGGTTGATTTAGGCGCAGTCTCTACCACGAGGGGCGGTGGCTGTATCTCTTCCTTGGTTTTTAACCACTGATTAAGCCCAAGGTAAAAGAAGATCAGGGCGATAAGTACTCCAAGCAAAAGGATAAGCCTTTCCTTTTTCACCTTTACACTCCTTCATATAAAATTATAAACCTGTAATATTTAGTGTGTGTTTTGATGTATAATGAAACCATCTTGGAGTATTTAAACACCACTACCATAGCGGAGCTTGCGGAGGGGAAAAAGCATAGAGTTTTTAAACCTTAATAATAGTATCCAACTGAGAGGTATATCTTGTACTTTTTTAACCATCTTTCTTCTACTGGAAAGGCTACATCAAGCCTAAGGGGACCTATGGGTGTATTTACTCCAATACCCCCACCAAGGCTGACCTTTACACTTTTTGGTAAATCCCTTATTCTGTCTCCAAGGCTACCCGCATCCCCAAAGATAGTACCAACAAAGGGGTTTTTGAGAGGATGGGACAGCTCAAGCCTGCCAAAGGCGTAATACCTTCCTCCCATAGGTTGTCCTATCTCCTCAAAGGAGTAGCCCCTAAGGTCCTTAAAACCTCCAAGGAAAAACCTCTCAAAGATGGGTGCCTCTTTACTTACAGCCCCTCCCGAGACCTTAAAGCTAAGCCTAAAGCCCTTTGCCAATGGTAATAAATAAAAGGTGGAAAGGTCAAACTTGACATATCTATTACTTCCCTCTGCAAAGCTAAGGTTTATGCTGTTGTAGTGGATCTTATTGGGTGAGAAAATATCATCTCTGAACTCCCTAAGGAGGAAAAGACCATACTTTTTTATATGGAAGCTTTGCCCATCAATTCTGTTGCTTGAAAGGCTAAACAGAGGACCTATGGAAGTGTACGTGGTTATCCTATAACCCAGCTGGAGATTAAAGCCTTCCGAGTTCAAGTTATAACTTTTGTGTTCCTCGTAGCTTTTAAATAGGCTTGACTTAAACCAGTTTTTTCTTGAAAATAGAAAGTTGTCAGAAAAGTTCAGATCGTACAGCTCCCTTTTCCCACTTCTTTTGTATCTTAAACCAGAGGTTAGCCCTATACCAAAGAGATTTTTTAAACCTAAGAAGCCTTCAAAGGCGATGTTTTCCTCTGTGTTATAGCCTAAGGAAAGATCAAAAATGCCACGCTTGTCCTCGGTTAGCTGTATAAGGCGATGTACGAGCTTTTTATCTTTATCTATAAAAGTATCAATGGAAACTCCCAAGAATATATCACTGTTTAACATGTTATGTAAAGTTTCGTCGTTTAAAGCTTCCGAATAGTACTCCCCACTTTCTGTCATGTAAGATAACTCACGAGCAGAAGTTTTATCATACCCGTAGTAAAGGGTTTCTCCAAGTTTATAGCGAGGTCCCTCCTTTATTTCATAGGCGTATGTGTAATATATGCTATCCTCTGTCTCCTCTATTTGCACCTCTACCTCAAAGTCTCCCTCCATATAGCCCCTTTTAAGGAAATATCTTTGAATATCCAAGTTAAGGGGTTCAATGAGCTCCGTATTGAAAACTGCTGGCAACTTTTCCTTGTGTTTGTTAAATATCTTTTTTAGCTCCCTTTCATCTCCCTTGTATAAAACTTTTTTCAATATCTGTCTTTTGCCCGGTTCTATATGCAGGCTAACTTTTACCGCTTTTCTATCTTTTAAGACCTCCTTTTCTATCCTGCCCTCTGCAAGGGTATAGCCCCTTTCATAAAACCCATCTATCTGGGATTTTAGGTAAGCCTCTAAGCTTCCTTCATCGTAATATTCTCCTTGGAATTTATCCCCAATTATGGTGTATCTTTGCCCTTCTTTTATTTTAAAGGTTATCTCCTCTCCATGAAAATCGTAGCTCACCTCTGCGTCAAAAAAACCTTTTCTGTGATAAGCTTTTAGTATATTTTCCTTGGCTTCTTCCAAGGAAAAGGGGTCAAGGCCCTTTTTTTCAAGCTGGCTGATCTTTATAAGTTCTTCTACCTTGAAAAACTCAGCCCCCTCTATGGATACCTTATACCTTTTACCTTCTATTATTTGAAAAACAGGCTTTGCCACATAGCCCCTACCCGTTAAGGCTTTAAGGGTACCTATGGGATGGTTTACAAGGTTAGAAAGGCCCTCGGAGAGAGAGCCAAGCCATCTTAAAGGGCTTCTTTTTGTACTTTTCTCCTTTGGGAAAAGCACCTCATAAAAGGGTTTTTTAAGCTTACTTTTTTCCACCCCTTCGTAAAAAACAAAGCTATCCCAAAAGCCTTCCTCTATGTAAAAGTCCTGAAGAGGAAAGGTACCCTCTTTGAAAAAGCTTTCCCTAAATACCCTACCTTTAACCAACCCTATCTTTGAATCCAAAAGGGATGGTTCATAGCTTGACCCTTTGTATGATCCCCCTTCTGTAAAGTATACAGGACCTTCATCCACCCCTATGTACAGCTCCACGTATCCCTCTTCATCCTTTGCAACCGCTGCACCCACGTAAGCATCCAAAAAACCCTTTTCCTTGTATAGTTCTTTTATCCTTTGCTGTATATCCCTTTCATCTATTTCCTGCCCACGTATGGGTATGCCCTCATACAGACCAAGATAAGAAAGGATCTCCTCCTTAGGGAAGGCAAAGTTTCCTTTAACCTCTATCTTCCTTAAAATAGGGTACCTTTCCACATATATGATAATTTTGCCCTCCTCCTCCATCAAATAGACATCCTTCACATCTTCAATGTTTTTGATAATCTCCATAATCTCTTTGTAGTTTTCCTCCCTTATTATCTTCTCTATATTGCTTTTCCTTAAGGGGTAGTTGGAAAGGATATTCACCTCCGCAAAGGCAAATAGGGGAACTATCCATAAAAGAATAAACAGCATGCCATAATTTTATCAATACGCCGGGTAAGAAATCCCCTTCTTATTGGTAGCGCAGACATTCCGACAACATGCTATAATTTTACCAATGGATATTAAAGGGAAAACTCTTTTCTCTGTGCCAAGCTTGACACAGCAAGAGCTTCTGAAAAGAGATAAAAAGACCCTTGCCCTTGAGTTTGAAGCCATATTCCTAAAGGAGATCCTTAAGGAAGCCTACAAGCCCCTTTTAAAGGATAAATCCTTTGATACAAAGACCTACTACGATATGTTTCTTGAAAACATCAGCATGGAGCTTGCAAAAGGTGGGGGGATAGGGTTGGCAAGCTTTATCTTAAAAAATATGCAAAGATGGGAAGGCTTGAAAGAATAAGCCCCTTCCTTGTTATGGATATCCTCAAACAAGCCCAAAGTATAAAGGATGTAATCCATATGGAGATAGGTGAGCCAGACCTTGAGCCCTCACCAAGAGTTTTAGAAGCCC
>CALIUI010000067.1 GCA_938048815.1 uncultured Aquificaceae bacterium
CTTATACGTAGCTTTCTGTAAGGTTCTCCGTTAATGTGTCTTTTCTTTAGTTTCTCAAATAGAGCTCTACCGCCAAAGATGACCTTTTTGGGTTTTCGCCTTTTTCTTTAGCAGCAGATAGAGTAGCTTGTGCTTTTATGATAGCAGAGTATGAATATCTTGAGTTAAAGCTGAAGAGGTTCTGAAGTTCTTTGCTTATATCACTTAGGCTTTTACCTTCCAGCAGTCTTTTATAGGCATGTCTCTCGGCAGATGACCATCTTCTCTTTTAGTAGGGTTAAGTCTTTGTTGCTAAGTAAGATGAGCTTAGAGCATATAGTTATTTTGCCCATCCTTTACAATTTTAGCATAGAAGTATGTTTAAATTGGAGTTTTTGACACACTCTCTTTTATCATTTTAACACATTCCCTGTTTTGTAGTAAAAAATATAAAGGTCAAGCTCTGCTTGAGATACGCCGAGTTTTTGGCATATGTTTTGGAGTTTTTCCTCTGCGGTTAGGTATACCTTTCTTGTTAGGGTTTTGTAATCTGGCAAAAGTCCCTTTTCTTTTAAATATCTAAAGATATGTCTGTCCACTATGGCAACATCTTCAAAGCCTATGTTTCTCAAAAAGTGGGAAGCTTCTTTTAAACCAAAGCCTTTCACTTTATACTTGGAACAGCTATCACTGAGAAGCTCTCTTATTTCCCTTCCATTCTTTGAACTCTTCAAAAGCTCTAAAACTTGATCAAATTTATCCCTTGCCTTTAAGATCCTTTCTGCCCTTTGACGGGCAAACCTGTGCCCTGCGGAGGAAATAGCCTTTTCCAAATCTTCCAAGCTCATATTTTTAAAGCCTTCTATACCTATGCTACTTTGAAGTTTTATGCCCAAAAGAGCGGAAGAATTGGCGGTAAGTAAGCAAAAACAAAGCTCTGAAAAGAGGTCTGCCTCATAAACATAATTGGCATAGGGTCTAAAGTCAAAGGTTGTTCTACCCTCCTCTCCAAGCCTTTTAAACTCTAAAAGCCTTCTTTTTACATGATCTTCTATTTTTTCTTTAAGGGCTATCAGTTCCTCAAACACCACAGACCTCTCTTATAAGTTCTTGGGAAGCCTTTAAAGTGTTTTGGTCAACCCTCCCCATAAGCCTTGCTATCTCCTTTAACCTTTCCTCGCCCTTTAGCTCTATAACTTTTATAAGGGGTATATCTTGGATAAACTCCTTACTTGTGGTGAAGTGCTTGTCTGCGGCGCTGGCTATAGCAGGAGAGTGGGTTATAACGATAAGCTGTGTATTTCTTGAAAGCTCTCTTAAGAGTTTAGCAAGCCTTATGGAGGTCGTACCGCTTATGCCCGTATCTATCTCATCCAATACATAGGTTTGTGCCGGTGGAGATAGCATAAAAAGGGCAAGGGATAGCCTTGAGATCTCACCACCAGAGGCAACCTCCCCTATATCCCTTTCCTCTTTACCATAAGAAGAAAAGAGAAACCTTACCTGCTCCTTTCCATATCTTCCCCTTTTTTCCTCAAAGCTCACCTTAAAAACAGCTCTCTCAAGCCCCATACTTTCCAAGTATCCTTTTACCCTTTTTTCAAACTCCTCCTTTCCCTCTAATCTCTTTTGACTTAACAGGTGGTATAGTCTTTCTAACTCTTCTTCTTTTTCCTTTAACTCCTCTCGTAAAGTTTCTGGCTCTTCTTCCCTTTCAAGGCTTGAAAGCTCCTCTCTAAGCTTGCCCATATAATCCCAGATTTCCTCGTAGCTTCTGCCATATTTCCTTTCCAGCCTTTGTACCTTGTAAAGCTTTGAGTTTAAAAGGTCAAGCTCCTCTTGACTGTAAGACAAAACCATACCTTCCAAAGACCTTTCCATATCCCTTAGGTTCTCCCCTATAACTTCAAGGCTTTCAAGCGTTTCCCTTATGTCTTTAAAAGCAGAAAGCTCTCTAAGGGCTTTATAAGCGGTCTTTATTCCTTCCAAGGAAGCGGACAAGCCCGATAGGGCTTGAGAAAGCCAAAGATTTAATGTTTCCGCCAAGCTTATCTCCTCAAGCCTTTTCTTTGCCTTTTTGTACTCCTCTGGAGTTAGCCCCACCTCTTCTATCTCCTTTATATCCTCCTCTATTATCCTTTTCCTTATCTCCCTTTCAAGCCTTTTCTCCCTTAGGTTTCTTATCCTTTGGTCAAGTTCTACAACCTCTTGGTATAACCTTTCCACCTTAGCCCTAAGGTCAAGAACCCCCAAGAACCTATCATAAACATCCCTTTGAAAGTCAAGCCTTGTTATCTTTGTCCTGTCGTTTTGTCCCTGAAGTAAAACATAAGAAGACAAAATTTCTTCCACAACCCTTTTGTTGCTTCCCCTACCGTTTAGGTAATACCTGCTTCTGCCTTTGTTTATTTCCCTCCTCAAAAGGTGGCTTTCACCCTGTATAAAAATCTCCATCTCTACGCACGTACCTTCTGGATAGTTTCCCTCTTCCCCCATAAGAAACATAAGGGAAGAAATTGTTAAAGATTTACCCGTGCCCGTCTCCCCCGTGATCACATTAAGCCCTTTGTCAAAGTATATTTCTTCGCCCTTTATAAAGTAAAAATCCTCAAGGGATAGTCTAATCAACATCTATGCTTACACCAAGATTAAAAATCTTTTCTTCTAACGCCTGAGCGTTCTCATCAAGCCCTATCTCTTTATAGAGCTTGTAAGCCTTTACCAGATGATCTTTGCTTTGTTTCTTGTTGCCCATGTCAAAGTAAAGATCCCCCAAGCATTCGTAGGCAAGGGCTTCTAAAGGCTTATTCTTTGCATTCTTGGCAACATCCAAACCAGACAACAGGTTCTTTTCCGCAAGGTCGTACTTTTTCAATTCACGATAAGTGTCTCCTATGTTCAAAAGGATCATACTTATGCCATAGTGGTCTTTTGCCTTTTGCGAAATCTCAAGGGCTTTTTGGAAGTACTCAAGGGCTTTTTCAAAATCCTTCATGTCCGAGTATATTATGGCTATGTTGTTATATATGTTACCAGCCTTTTTCTTGGGCGTTATACTTAGCGCCATATGGAGAAGTTCAAGGGCTTTTTCCTGCTCCTCTATACCTGCATAGACTTCTGCCAGAGCCACCAGCGCTTCCGCTGTGCCCTCCATGTCTCCCATCAACTGGCTTAGGGATAACTGCTTTGTGTAGTAATCTAAAGCCTTTTCCACCTTTCCCGTAAGCAAATAGGCACGCCCCAAAAGATAGGAAACATCGCGATGCTCATCCAACTCTATAGCCAATTTTTCCGCTTTTCGCAGATGCTTAAGGGCTTGCTTTAATTCCCCCATTTCCAAATAAGCCCTTCCAAGGCAGAGTACAGCGTCAAAGCTATCTGGGTGCCTTTTTACCGCTTCTAATGCCACCTTTAGAGCCTTTTCGTACTCTCCAAGGTTTAAAAGTTCAAAACACTTCCTAACCATAATATATTTAAAATAACACCCTTCTCACGTTTTTTTCCAAAATCTGTAGCATATACTCAAACTTTTTGTCGCCAAGCCTTTTCTCCTCTATCCTTTTTATGGCGTAAAGGGCATAGGTGTGGTCGCTTTTACCAAAAAGTTTGGCTATCTCCAAGTAGGACATGTTAAGTATGGTTTTGCAGAAGTACATGGCGATCTGTTTGGCGGTGCTTATCCTTCTTTCCTTAGTATCCTTCCTTAGGTCTTCTACCCTTAGGTTAAAGTGTCTTGCCACTAAGAATAAAAGCTTTTCCTCCTTTCTTTCCCTTTTTGGTTCCTCCTTTATACCCGTTAGCTTTATGGTCTTTATAAAGCCCTCAATCTCCCTAACGCTAAAGCCTGTGTTTTCCATCACATAATCCACATACCTTTTATCCACAGGAAGACCAAAGAGTAAAAGTTTATGCTTTACTATGGAAAGCTTTGTATCTTCGTCAAGGCCTATTTCCAACAAAAGACCGCTGGAAAACCTACTTAAAAGCCTTTGGGAGATATCTTCTATGTCCTTTGGATGTCTGTCGCTTACAAAGACTATCTGTCTTTCCCTTGCCTGAAGCCCTTCAAAGATCCTAAAAAGTTCCACCTGAGTTCTCTCTTTGCCCGATAGGAATTGAACATCATCAAGGAGAAGAATATCCACCTTTGAGTAATATTCCCTTAACTCTTCTATCTTTCCTTGTTTTAGGCTTTTTATCAATTCTTCGGAAAAATCGTTGGCTTGTCTGTACAAAACCTTATAGCCAAGATCTTTAGCCCTGTTGCCTATGGCGTGCAAAAGATGCGTCTTTCCAAGCCCCACGCCACCGTATATAAAAAGGGGACTGTATATACC
>CALIUI010000068.1 GCA_938048815.1 uncultured Aquificaceae bacterium
TATCAATTCTTCGGAAAAATCGTTGGCTTGTCTGTACAAAACCTTATAGCCAAGATCTTTAGCCCTGTTGCCTATGGCGTGCAAAAGATGCGTCTTTCCAAGCCCCACGCCACCGTATATAAAAAGGGGACTGTATATACCGGGAGATTTAGACACTTCATAGCATACCTTGTAAACAAGCTCGTTGGATTTACCCACTACAAAGTTTTCAAAGCTGTATTTCTCCAAAAGCCCATCCTTTACACTTTCCCTTTTTTCCTCTTCCTTTGACTTTACCAGGATCTCCTTTTGGTAATCGGAAAGCCGTGCCCTTATGTACTCAAGCACCCACCTTTTCTGCTCCAAGGTGGGGGTGATAATAAGCACTCGGTTGGGCGTTTCCTCTATAAGGAACTGCCTAAAAAGGCCCACCGCAAACCTGTCCCTGTTTTCTAAAAACAACAAAAAGTCCCTCATGGCTCTTTTTCTTTTTTGTTATCCTCTATCATAAACCAAAGGGCATTGGACCTCCAAGTTGAAAAAAGCCCACAGAAAAAGCCCTTAGACTCGGTTAGCCTAAGTATGTGATCTTTTGAAGCTATTCAAAAAGGCTTAAAAACCTACTCTCTTCTAATCTTGGAATATTTAGGATCTTTAAGCTTTCTCTTAGGTGTTCCACCTTGCTCATTCCTACCAAGGTTGTACCCACTCTGGGCGTGCTCAACACAAACTGAGGACCCAGGGTGTTTCAAAAATAGTCCCTTTTACAGGACCACCGCCCTCGCCCCCTGTAGCAGGAGCTCGTGCCCATACGGCAAATAACCATCTTCTCATAAGGTCTTTTAGTAGGGCTAAATCTCTGTTACTAAAGAAAATGAGTTTAGAACACAAAGTTATTTTGCCTAATCTCTTATTATTTTTAGCATAGGGGCATGCTTAATTTAGGATTTTTGAAACATCCTCAACCTACACGCACAAAACCTCCGGCTTTGGAAATCCGTTAAACTCTGATGCATAAACGGTGGTGTAGGCACCTGCGGAAAGGATATAAAGATAATCACCCACCTCTGGTTCGGGCAAAGGCACCCTTCGGGCTACCACATCCATACTATCGCAAGATATACCCCCTATGGTCCATTCCTTTAAATTCCCTTCCCTATCCAAATAAAAGGGATACCTTATGCCGCCCAAAGCTTCTGCAAGCCCGTTAAAGACACCCGTATCTATATACAGCCAGTTTTCATCTCCCCTCTTTGCCTTTCCTATAACTCTACATACCATTATGCCCTGATCCCCCATTATTCCTCTACCGGGCTCTATCTGAAGCTCATGGGGAAAAGAGGGCATAAACTTCTGAAGAAGCCCCTTTACATAGTAGGCTATGTCCTCTATCCTAAGGGCTTCGTAGGTGTATTTTACCGGTATGCCACCACCAAGGTTTAACATCTGAAGCCTTAGGCCCCTTTGTTTTGCCCTTTGCCATAGCTCGCTTGTCTTTTTTATGCCAATAAGCCAGTTTCTAAAGTTGTTGCACTGAGAGCCCACATGAAAGGTAAGCCCGTAGGGAACAAGCCCCTTATCTTGGGCATACTCCAAGATATCCAAAGCGGTATCCACATCCACTCCAAACTTCTTTGAAAGAGGCCAGTCGCTACCTTCATTGGGCACCACAAGCCTTACATAAACCCTTGACCTTGGAGCGATCTTTGAGATCTTATCCACCTCTGTAAAGGAATCCACCACAAACCTATTTACACCAGATCTGTAGCAATTGTCTATAAATTCCAAAGGTTTTATAGGATTGCTGGATATGACCCTATCACCTTTTACGCCAAGCTCTAAAACCTTTTGAAGTTCCTGAGAAGAGGCTATTTCAAAACCACAGCCAAGCTCTGCCAGAGTCTTCAATATATCTTTGTGGTCGTTTGCCTTTACTGCGTAATAAACCTTAAACTGAGAAAAGTGGTACTTTACCCCCAAATAGCGACTCTTTATGCCTTGGAGGTCTATTATCAAAAGCGGAGTTTTTTCTGGCTTGATGTAAGGGCTTAGATGTTTCCTTTCTGTTAGGAAGTCTTTGAAGTACCTTTTTGCAAACTCGTATTGGATACTTAAGGGCTCTATGGTCTCCTTTAGCATTATGGCATATAATATATTCCTAACGGCCCGTAGCTCAACTGGATAGAGCGTGGGACTACGGATCCCAAGGTTGCGGGTTCGACTCCCGCCGGGCTGGTTTTCATTGAATTTTCACAAAAAAATATCTTATAATTATCCTTAAACTAAAGCAAGGAGGTAAAGCCATGAGAAAAGCACTGATTGGAAGTATCCTTTTAACGGGCTTGGTCTTTGCTCAGCCAAAGATAGAAGTTAAAGATGCCTGGGTAAGAGAGGTACCCCCCACATCAAAGATGTCTGCCGCCTATATGGTAATAGAAAACAAGGGAAGCGAAGCAGACAAGCTAATAGACGCCAACAACAACGCATCCAAGATAACGGAGATCCACGAAACGGTAGAGGGAAAGATGAGAAGGGTTAAAGCCCTTGAAATTCCAGCGGGCTCAAAGGTAGAGTTAAAGCCCGGTGGCTATCATATAATGCTTATAAATCTCAACAAGCCTTTAAAGGAAGGAGAAAAGGTAGAGATAACCCTTAAGTTTGAAAAATCCGGGGAGATAAAGGTAGAAGCTCCTGTGAAAAAGGGTATGGGCGGTATGCACCACCATCACAAACACTAATCCCCTAAAGGGGGCAGGGCTTTGCCTTGCCCTTCTTAAAAGCTGAGCTTTCTCATACCATCTATCCTTTGAAAGGTCTTATAATCTAAAAGCAAATACCAAAAAGGAGGTAAAACTATGCCCGTACATAAGCTACAACCCAAAGACCATCTAAAGCCTTCTAACCTTAACGGCATCTCCAACGAACAGATAGAGCCCCACTTTGAAGCCCACTACAAGGGCTATGTAGTCAAGTACAATGAAATTCAAGAAAAACTGGCAGACCAAAGCTTTTCCGACAGGAGCAAAGCAAACCAAAACTACTCCGAGTACAGAGAGCTAAAGGTAGAAGAAACCTTTAATTACATGGGAGTGGTCCTTCATGAACTGTACTTTGGACACCTTGGTCCAAAGGGGTCGCCTTCCGAAGCTCTAAGGAAAAAGGTGGAAGAAAATTTTGGCTCTTGGGATGCTTGTGTGCAAGAGTTAAAGGCTGCGGGAATAGCCTTTAGAGGGTGGGCCATCCTTGGCCTTGACATTTTCTCGGGAAGATTAGTGATAAACGGCTTGGATGCCCACAATGTGTATAACTACACAGGGCTTATACCTTTGATAGTGCTTGATACCTACGAGCATGCCTACTACGTAGATCAAAAGAATAAAAGGCCCCCTTACATAGATGCCTTTCTCCAAAGCCTAAACTGGGATGTTATAAACGAAAGGTTTGAAAAGGCTATGAAAGCTTACGAAGCTTTAAAGGACTTTATAAAGTGATCTCTTCTTGGGGGCTTTGCCCCCATTTTATCCACCCTTCTTCCTTTCTTAAACATACCTTCCTAACACCGTCATAATTGATCTCTTTTGATATCCTATAGCTTTCTGGACTTTTCAAAAAGGCTTGCAGGTGTTCTTTGCTGTCAAAGTAAAGGAGGCTTTTGCTATCCATCAAAACACAATAATCGGAAGTAGGGCTTATATAGGTTCCACAAACTGGGCAGCGAGTGTAGGGCTTTGGGGGTGGAGGAAACTTTTCCCTTTGCTTTTTTATGGTGTAAGCCCTTAGGAAAAGCCCAAGGCTTACGGTTATTATGAATATATCCGCCAGCAAAACACCAAAGAAAGATAGGGCTTTTGTTAGAATGCCCGTAAGTATGGCAAAAAAGCCCACCAAATTAACCGCAAAAACGCCAAAGGTGTAGCCCAAGGGAAACTCCTTAACTAGCATCAGTATGGCAAAGAAGAAGCCAAAAACCTGTATAAACCTTGCCAATATGATAAGTAGGTTTATAAAATCCCACTGCTCTTGAGGCATATAGAAATATTAAGCTCTACGGTACTTCCTTGCAAGGACATAAACAGGAAGCAGTAGCCATAAAAGGGCATTTAAAGGATTTTGCATTCCCATGGAGCAACCACCGCCACCCCCACCGGTTGGAGCACTTACTCCAGGGCTATTAATTCCACCATTTTGACCTGGTGAGCTACCACTCCAAACTGCCTTTCCATAACCATAAGCTACATTAGGAGCATTCCCTTCCACATCATAAACTGCGTTGGACATAAGCCAGTTTTTAACCTCTTTATTCTATCCCCTGCTTTTACGAGTGCATATATGTATTGTCTTGTGCCTACGTTTATTCTTAGATAGACGCCGTTCTCTTTTATCTCTATTCTCGTATTTACATTGCCTTTATTACTGGCGTCGCCAATAGAGTATAAGTTTACTTTTCTTTTTTCCATCCATTTTAGTTGTAATTTCTTATAAGGCTTCCCATTGATGTGTTTTTGTTTTAGTTTCTCAAAAAGACTTCTACCACCAAAGATGACTTTTTTGGGGTTTTTGCCTTTTTCTTTGACAGCAGATAGTAAGGTTTGGGCTTTTATAACAGCGGAGTAGGAATATCTTGAGTTAAGGCTGAAAAGGTTCTGGAGCTGTTTAGATATCTCATTTATACCTTTACCTTCCAGCAGTCTTTTATAGGCATATCTCTCGGCAGATGACCATCTTCTCTTTTAGTAGGGTTAAGTCTTTGTTGCTAAAGAAAATGAGTTTAGAGCTGATGGTCATTTTGCCCATCTTTTAAAATTTTAGCATAGTCTAACTTGAAGTTTTTGAAACAGCCTCTCTTGCATAATTAACTTTATTGATGTATCATTATAGGATATTGAAAACCTTGTAAAGGAGGGAATGCCATGACCAAAGCAGAGCTTGTTTCAGCCATAGCCAAAGGGGCGGGTATAACCAAAAAGCAGGCAGACGCCGCCCTAAAGGCTGCAATTCAGGCAGTCTCTGGAGCCCTAAAGAAGGGTGAAAGGGTCGCAGTGCCCGGGTTTGGTATCTTTGCGGTGCGCGAGAGGGCGGCAAGAAAGGGCCGCAATCCAAGGACTGGCGCAGAGATAAACATACCCGCCAGGAAGGTTATAGTCTTTAGGCCCGCAAAGGACCTAAGGGAATCGGTAAAGTAATCCACCCTGCGGGGCTGTCGCCCCGCTTACTTCTTTATGGAAAGGCTCCTATGTAGCAGAAGGGAAGGCAGCATATTTATAATAGATGGTTCTGAATTTAAACACTTAAAAGCCCTAAGATTAAGAGAGGGGGAAAGGATTGAGGTATTTTGTGAAGACAAGCTTTTCTTAGCCCACATATCCAAAATAACCAACAGCTATGCCTTATGCAGTGTAGTGGAAGAGCTTCCCCTTTTACTTCCAAAGCCCTATGTGGTTCTTTATCAGTGCATACCCACAGAGCTTAGCCTTATGGAGGAAGTAATAGACAGGGCAAGTCAGTCGGGAGTGTTTAAGTTGGTTCCCCTTTTTTGTAAAAGGGGCTTTCATGGAAAAGCAAAAGTTCAAGAGAAGATGGAAAGGTGGTATAGATTAGGCTTAACATCCTTTAAACAATGTAAAAGACCAAAATCCATTCAGATAGAAAATCCTATGGATCTTGCGGATTTATATCCAAGGGAAGAGGTTTCCTTTGTGCTTGATAACTTTGGAGGAAGTTTGAGTATAAAGGAAATAGACCTAAGCAAAGAAAGTTATGGCATTGTGGTAGGTCCCGAGGGTGGATTCTCTCAGGAAGAAGTAAAGCTTTTAAAGAATAGAGGCTTTGTACCAATTTTGTTAAAACCTTACATATTTAGGACTGAGATGGCTGGAGCCGTGGCCACGGCTATTATAATGAATATTGCTAATGGATACGCCTAGTGAGAAATTCCCCTTTTTATCGGTAATGCAGGCATCCCTGCCTGCGATAAAAGACAGGCTGGAAGCCCGAACCACCAGAATTTTAAATTTTTTGTGGCTGTCAGAAGGGTGCGTCAAAAATCCCAAGAGAAAACACCGACCTTTGAGGAGTAGAAAAATGTCCCATATTCCACAGGACAAACATACACAGCGATATTAATCTCCACACACTACCACCCTGCCACTATCCTATCACCTTGTGGGAAGATCCGATAAGAGTACGAGTCCCTGCCTCAGGGGGCATGGTGGTAGCCTGCAAGAGGGGTTATTTTTGGAACATCTTGATAAGATGGTTTGGTGGGGGATGTATGCTATACCCTCTGCGAAAGAATTTTTAACCCAGCGTATGTGATATCATATTTAATCCATGCTTCTCCTTGATAGCTTAAAAGGACAAAGGGTACCACGCTTTCCCGTATGGCTTATGCGCCAGGCTGGCAGATACATGCCCCAATACAGAAGCCTTAGGGAAAAGGAAAGGGATTTTCTCAGCTTTTGTAAAAACGTGGATTTGGCGATAAAGGCAAGTCTTTTGCCCATAGAGCTTTTAGATGTAGATGCGGTCATTATCTTCTCCGATATACTGGTACCCTTGGAGCCTATGGGGGTCAAAGTGTACTTTGAGGAGGGAGAAAGTCCAAGGTTAAGTTGGGATGGCAGGGTGGAGAGTTTGAAAAATATAAGCTTTAGTCAAGTGGAGTTTGTGGGTGAGATAATAAGGGGGGTAAAAAGGGAGGTAAATCAGGTGCCGGTTATAGGTTTTTGTGGTGCGCCCTTTACCTTAATGGCTTATATGCTGGAGGGTGGATCTAGTAAAAGCTATAAAAACACCAAGCTTTTTATGTGGAACAAAAGGGAAGATTACCAAAGGCTTATGGGTTTGCTGGTGGAAAACCTCTTGGAGTACCTAAAGGGGCAGATAAGGGCCGGGGCAGACCTTTTACAGGTCTTTGACAGCTGGGCTATGTATCTTTCTTACGAGGACTTTGAAGAGTACGCCCAAAGCTATCTAAAACTTCTTTTTGAGGAGTTAAAGAAGTTTTCACCAACTCCCCTTATATATTTCTTTAGAGGTCCTTCCGACTTTTTGAAGCCGTTGGAAAGGCTTTCTGTGGATGCCTTTTCTGTGGATTGGACGGTGGATATTATTGATGCTATGAGAAGAAGTGAAAAGGCTTTCCAAGGAAACCTTGACCCTACCATACTTTATGCGGAGGAAGAGCTAATAGTAAAAAGAGCCATAGACTTTCTAAGGTGTATACCAAGAAGGTCTAAGTATGTTTTCAACCTGGGGCATGGTCTTATGCCCGATATGGACCTAAGGAAGGTAAAGCTTTTGGTGGATACAGTTAAAGGCTACAGGCTTTTATGATCAAGGAAGGAAGGGTTCTTTTAGACATCAAAGTGCCCGAAGTTGTCTCTTCTGATATGGAGGTTTTTTACAACCCCCATATGAGGGAAAACAGGGATTTTAGCCTTTTGATACTCTTGGCTTACTTTCAAGGAGATGTAAAGGTATGCGACCCTATGGGTGCGAGCGGTGTAAGGCTTTTGAGGATGCTTTTGGAAATTTCAAAGGTAGAAAAAGCCATATACAACGACCTTAACCCAAAGGCTGTGGAGTTCTTCAAAGGGCTTATAAAAAGCCATAACATTCCCTTAGAGAGGGTGGAGGTCTATCAGGAGGATGCTTGCCTGCTTTTAAGAAGGCTTAGAAACCTTGATTACGTAGATATAGACCCCTTTGGTTCTCCTGTTCCCTTTTTGGAAAGCGCCCTCTTGCCCCTTTCAAGGCATGGAATATTGGCGGTAAGTGCCACTGATACTTCGGTGCTGTCGGGCACCTATCCAAACACCTGCCAAAGGAGGTATGGCTCTTTGCCCTTGCTTTCTGCAGAGTTTTACCACGAAGTGGGTATAAGGATACTTATAAAAAAAGTGATAGAAGAGGGCGCCAAGCTTGACTTTGCCCTAAGGCCCCTGTTTTCTTACTCCTACAGGCACTATTTCAGGGTTTTCTTCAAAAAGGATATAGGACCCAGAAGAACGGACCAGATTATTAGGAACATAGGCTATTTACTTTACTGCGATGCTTGTCTTTATAGACAAGGTGTTTTCCTTGAGGGCTTAAGGGATAGATGTCCCTATTGTGGCAACCGCCTTTTGTGGGCTGGACCCCTTTGGCTGGGAGAGCTTTGGGATGAGGAGCTCTTAAAGAAGATGTGGGAGATAAGGGGTATGGTGGAGATCTCCAAAGAGACCAACAAACTTTTGAAGGCTATACTCCAAGAGGCAAAATACAAATCTGTGGGCTTTTATAGCGCAAGCGCCATAGCAAGAACCTTTAAAATAGGACAAATGCCACCCATTGAAAGGTTTTTAAAGGTATTCTGCGGAGTAAGAACCCATTTTACAGGAGAGGGCTTTAGAACAAGCCTATCCCATGGTGAGGTTCTAAAAAGGATCAATGAGTTATTACAAAGACCTTAAAGACTTTATACTGGAACTCCGAGGGAGCTATTTCCTATCTCCGAGGGACAGATGGTTTTTAAAGTTTTTGGAAGAAGAAGGCTATCCCAAAGAGGTGGTAAAGGAAGGCATAAAAAAGTTCTTCCTCTTTTTCCCTCCAGAAAAAAGGGCAAAGCTTCCCCTTTTTATGAGTTATAAGGAAATAAAGAAGCTAAACAAGTATCATATTCCCAAAGGGAGTTTTGACTGGAGAGAGAGATTTTACAAAAAGCTTCAGATAGCAAAGGAGTTTATTGATATAACTCCCTTTGAACCTGAGGATATTAAATCCGCAGAGGAATTTCTACAAAGCCTTGAGCGGCAGATAGCTCAAAAGCTTTGGGATGGCTTAAGTAAGGAAGAAAAGACAGAAATTATGAGGAAGTTTTCCGCATTTAAAGAGGATAAGGAGCTTTTAAAGGCTATGATAAAGAGGGAACTTTTCAAGAGAGTGGGATTAAGGGGATTGTCCTTGTTCCTTGAATGATTCTGCCATACTTACCGCCTTCATGAGTGCCTTTGCCTTATTTACCGTCTCAAGCCACTCCTTTTCTGGGTCTGAATCTGCCACGATGCCAGCCCCCGCCTGTACATAAACCTCCTCTCCCAAAACCACCGCAGTCCTTATGGCTATTGCCATATCCATGTTGCCCTCAAAGGATATATATCCCACAGAACCCGCATATATACCACGCCTTTGATTTTCAAGCTCTTCTATTATTTGCATAGCCCTAACCTTTGGAGCCCCAGATACGGTTCCCGCAGGGAAAAGAGCCTTTAAAACATCCACCGCAGATAAACCTTCTTTTAACTGTCCCACCACGTCGCTAACTATATGCATAACGTGGGAATACCTTTCAATCCTCATAAAAGCCTCCACCTTTACACTTCCAGGTTTGCTAACTCTTCCCACGTCGTTCCTTGCAAGGTCCACAAGCATAAGGTGTTCAGCCCTTTCCTTTTCGTCCCTTAGCAGATCTTTTTCAAGCTCTTTATCTTCTTCTTCTGTTTTTCCCCTTCTCCTTGTGCCCGCTATAGGTCTTGTCTCAATCCTTGTGCCCTCAAGCCTTACAAGCACCTCTGGAGAAGAGCCAATAACCTTTAGATCGCCTAAATCCATATAGTACATATAGGGGGAAGGGTTCAAATAGCGGAGCGTTCTGTATATATTTTCCCTTGGTCCAATGAATTTCTTTTTAAAGCTTTGAGACAAAACAACCTGCACCACATCCCCTTGGGCTATGTACTCCTTTGCCCTAAGGACCGCCTTCATAAAGTCCTCTTTTGTAAAGTTGGAGGTCCAATCCCCCAGATCCACTTCTCTGTTGCAAAAATGTATGGGATACACACAGCTTTTAAAGACCTTTTCCCTTAGGCTTTCTATTAAATCTTTGGACCTTTCGTACTCTTCTTCTATTCCCCTTTCCCTATGAAGAGGCACTATTATACTTATGCTACCGCTTAGGTTGTCATGCACAACCACCAGGTCGCTCATAAGCATGAAAAGGTCAAAGGTGCCTATGGGGTCTGGGTTTTTGTCTTCTATGGGCTCGTAGTACTTTACTATGTCGTAGCCCACATAACCTACAAAACCACCCCAAAAGCGTGGCAATCTTGGATCTCTGTAGGGCTTAAAGGATTTTACAAGTTTATTAATAGGTCTTAGAGGATCTTTTTCCTCAAAAAGCTTTACCTTTCCCCTGTCGTATATATAACCCATGCCCCTTTTCCAAGCGTAATAAAAGCCGGAGGATAGGATAATAAAGGAGTACCTGCCCCATTTGGCACCGCCTTCGGCACTTTCAAGAAGTAAGCTATAGGGATATCCCTCCTTTAGCTTTAGGTATAGGGATAGGGGAGTTTCCGTATCTGCCATAAACTCTGCAAAGAGAGGTATAAGATTGTAGTCCCGAGATAGGCTTTTTACTTCTTCTATGCTTAAACTTAGCTGCATTTGGCTAAATATTTAAAAACCAATGCTGTTTTTTGTCAAGCAGGCTTTTATAGTCTTAAAAGGTATCCGTACTCCTTTAGCCACGTTTCGCATTCTCCGTAATCTGGCATAAGGGTTTTTACCTTTATCCAAAAGGCTTTGGAGTGGTTTTTTATCTCCAGATGGCAAAGCTCATGAACCACTACGTAATCAATCACACGCAAGGGTGCCATTATTAGCCTCCAAGAAAAGTTTAGATTACCCTTTGGACTACAAGACCCCCACCTCTTTTCTGCATCCGTTATACCAACTCTGTTGTACTTAAAACCCGCCATACGGGCATACCATTCTACCCTTTCGGATATCTTTTCATAAGCCTTTTCTTTGTACCACTTTATAAAAACTTCCTTAGCATTGGGCAATGCGCTTTTTGAAAGATAAAACTTATCTTCCAACTTTAAAGGCACCCCTTGGTTTTCTACTATCTCCAGCTTGTAGTAGCTTCCAAGATAGAGAAAGCCTTCACCATTAACAAACTCCTTCTTTGAAAGTTTTGGATCCCTTCTTTTTATGTATTCTATTTTCTTTTTAATCCAATCCTTGTGCTTTAAGACAACCTTCTCAATTGTCTTATCGTCTACATCAAGGGGAGCCCTCACTATCAGCTTTCCCTCTTCTGTGATCTGTAGGGCTATGGTTTTCCTTTTAGTTCTTATTATCTCCATAAACATGGTAGATTAGCTCCATCAGTTTTTGGGCTATCTCATTCCTCTTTTCAAATAAACCCTTATCGCTTTGTAAAAGGCATTCTATTATACTGGATTTCAATCTGTTCTGTCTTTCATAGCTCTCCCAAAAATCAACCAGCTTAATCTCTTCCTTTGCAATTTTAATTATATCTCTTGTAAGTTCACGTAAAAAGTCAATGTCCTCTTTTTTTAACTCCTTAAGGGACACCTTACCAAATATCTCTTGTTTTAAAAGTCCAAAAAAGGGCATCTCTTTTTTAGGGTCAAGCGGCTTTGGTGTATAAAAGCCTGTGTTATTTTTCATACCTATGAATGGAGATAGTAAAACCAGCCAAAAGACACAAAAGAAGCAACACAAAGTAAGAAACTGGCCAGAATATGATAGAGCCTTAGTTCAGAGAGGCTCAATGATCTTATGGCTGTCAGAAGAAGCGGAAAATCAGTAGCTTTACAATGGACCAAGAAAAAGAGGTGCGCCAATCATTTACGACGATA
>CALIUI010000069.1 GCA_938048815.1 uncultured Aquificaceae bacterium
GAATATGGCTGCTATTTGAATATCTGTTAGTTTGGGCTTTCTGCCTGCTTTGGGTTTTGGCACTTCTAAGAAGGGCATTGCATTTTCAAGGTCTTGGAGTATTTGCTTGTAGATGGACATGTAATGTGGTAAGATATCCATTTCTTATTGATGGGCTTATGTCTGAGCTTTTTTGAATTTCTCACTCGGCGTATAACTTTTAAAATATTCAATACAATGAGTTTAAGATTTATGCTTATACTATTAGCCCTTTTGATATCCTGCGGTACTTCTTCTCAAAAAAGTGCGCCTGTAGAGAATACATTACCATGCAAAGTAGTCCGTGTGGTAGACGGGGATACCTTTCACTGTATTCTTAGCAATGGAGAACAAGTAAAGGTTAGGCTTATAGGAGTAGATACGCCAGAAAGCAAAGCCAATGAAAAGGCAAGAAGGGATGCAGAAAAAAGTGGGAAGTCTGTTGAGGAAATAGTAAAAATGGGCAAACTCTCTGCAGAATTTACCAAGAAGCTTTTGCCAAAGGGCGAGGTGGTATATCTTGAGTTTGACGTGCAAAAGACAGATAAGTACGGAAGGCTTTTGGCTTACGTTTGGCTATCAGATGGTAGGATGTTAAACGAGGTCATAATAAAGGAAGGCTATGCACAGGTATATACCATACCTCCCAATGTAAAGTATCAGGATAGATTATTAGCTGCCCAAAGATACGCAAGAGAAAACAGAAAGGGTTTGTGGGGTATGGAAGGTTTTTAGAAAAACCTGTAGGTTAAGCCCCCATATAGGTTATACCTGTTTTTTGAAGTAAAGCTTTTACCCAAACCAACTCCCACTTCCACTTTTCCCTTGCTGTAGCCTATTCCAAAGACTCCGCCCATTTCTCTCTTTTTGTATTCGCTTAAATAAAGAGAAGATATAAGGCTAAATTCCTCGGTAATGGCGTATTCAAGAGAAAGGGATTGAAAAAACTCCTTTTCGCCAATATGAACCATGTAGGAAGAATTGGAATAAAAGATTACTTTATTGTGATCTACTTGAGATACAAAGGTTAGTCCATAGCTTATCTCCCCTTCGCTAAACCTACTATTCTTGTTAAAGGGAAGGCTTATAAAGGGCTTTACGGCAAAGCTTAAATCCTTTTTTTCATAGAACTTATACTTCAACTCAAAGGAAAGATCCTCCATATCGGAGTAAGTATTGCCATAAGCTTTCAGATATCCGAAGGGAACATTCACCGCTATATCAACCTTTGACTTTAGCCCATAGGTAAAGTTAAAGATATAACTGCCCCTTGAATCTTCCTTAGTTTTGGTGTAAAAAAGGTAGTTTTCCACTTGATATCTGCCCTCTCCCAAGGTTTCCGTGTCATCCCAATAAAGGGATTTTTTGCCCGCAAAGGAAAGGGGAAGAGGAAGTAGGTAAAACAAAAGGAAAAGCTTTTTCATAATCCACCTCCTTTATTGAGATTTAATACTAATATTATAGCACGAACTGAAGGATATCTTTGTAAGGATTTTTATACTATTGAACAGACAGTTCCTATATTAAAATATTAGACCATTTAACCTTTTTTGAGAGGTGAGAATATGAAGCTTTTGGAGTACGATTCCTGTGGCGTGGGTTTTGTATGCAATATAAGAGGAGAAAAAAGCCACCAGATTGTTAAATGGGGCATAGAGGCTGTTAAAAACCTTACCCATAGGGGTGCAGTAGGTGGGGATGGTAAGACAGGTGATGGTGCGGGCGTACTCATACAGATACCTAAAAGATTCTTTGGAGATTACATAGAAAAAGAAGGCTTTGATATCTCTTCCTTAGATAACTTGGCGCTTGGTGTCCTTTTTCTATACGAGGACGTAAGACTGCAGATAAAAGAATACATCAGAAGGTCTTCCTTTGCTTTAGTAGGATGGAGGGAAGTGCCTGTAAATAAGGAAGCTGTTGGAGAGTCTGCTCTTAAGGTAATGCCCAAGATCTTCCATCTTCTTTTGGATGCAAAGAACTGTGAGGAGGAAAGAAGGGATATAGAACTTTATCTTCTCAGAAGGAAAATAGAAACCGATAGGAAGATAAAAGATAAGGTTTATGTAGCTTCTCTATCTACAAGGGTGATGGTTTATAAGGGTATGTTGGTTGCTCCTCAGCTGGATGTCTTTTATCCCGAGCTTAAGGATGAAGGAATAGAGTCTGCCCTTTGTCTTTTCCATCAGAGGTATTCCACAAACACTTTTCCCAACTGGAAGCTTGCACAACCTTTTAGATATTTAGCTCACAACGGAGAAATAAACACCATACTGGGCAACAGAAATTGGATGAGGGCTATAGAGCATGAACTACAGCATGAACTCTTTGGAGAAGATATAAAGCTTATAAGACCCCTTGTCTCTTATGAGGAGAGCGATTCTGCTTCTTTGGATAGAGTCTTTGAGCTTCTTATCCTTGTGGGCTACAGCTTAGAGCATGCCATCAACATGCTTATTCCTCCTGCGTGGGAAGGTGTGCCTTGGCTTAGCAAAGAGGTCAAGGATTTCTTTGAATATCAATCTCTTCTTATGAAACCTTGGGATGGCCCTGCAAGTATAGCCTTTACCGACGGGAAGAAGGTAGGTGCCCACCTTGATAGAAACGGCCTAAGGCCAGCCCGCTATATACTCACGGAGGATGGTATCCTTGTCCTTGGTTCAGAGGTGGGTATGGTAGACCTTGGAGAAAGAAGAGTTATTAAAAAGGGAAGGCTTGGACCCGGTAATACTTTGGTGGTAGACCTTTCAAAGGGCCAGATCAAAGAAACCGATGAGATACTTAAGGATCTTTCCTCTCAAAAGCCTTATGGAGAGTGGCTTGAAAAGTACCTTTTGAGGCTAAACAGGATAATAAAAGACTACACCATACCAAAGCCAGAGGAAGATGAAGATAGAATCAGAAAGCTGGTAGCCTTTGGATACACTCAGGAAGAGATAAAACATGTACTGGCTCCCATGGCAGAAGAGGGTAAAGAGATAACCTTTTCTATGGGAGATGATACACCCATACCGCCCCTTTCCGAAAAACCTGTGCTTCTCTTTAGATACTTCAAGCAAAGGTTTGCCCAAGTTACAAACCCGCCCATAGACCCTATAAGGGAAAGGGCTGTTATGTCTTTGAGGATGAACCTTGGGCATAAGAGGAACTTTTTAAAGGAAGAAAAAGAGCATGCCAAAAGGCTTCAAATAGACAGCCCTATCCTTTTACCTTACCAATTCAAAGCCCTGATGGAGCAAAAGGAATTTAAAGTGGCATGGGTGCCCATGACCTACCCAAAGGAAAGAAGCTATTGTGTGGTAGAACTCCAAGACCTTGCGGGTGAAAGGAGGATAACCGATATCCTTTACGATGCTATGTATGAGGGCATTAGCATATGCGACCTTAGGCTTGGAGTGGAAATTGTCTGTAGAAGGGTGGAGGAGGCGGTAAAGGAAGGAGCCACTATAATTGTGCTTTCTGATAAAAACATATCCAAATACAGGCTTGCTGTACCAAGCCTTTTGGCGGTCTCTGCAGTCTTTAAATGGCTCTCTAAAAGAGGACTTGCCAATAGAGTATCCATAGTAATAGAGACAGGGGAGGCGAGAGATACACACCACATGGCTTGTCTTATAGGCTATGGCGCATCCGCCATATATCCTTACCTTATGTACGAGCTTATTTACGAACTATGCCAAAAGGGGGAGATCAAGGTACCTTATGAAAAAGCCCTTTTCAACTACAAGAAAGCTTTGGAGGATGGTCTTTTGAAGATCATGTCTAAGATGGGTATATCTACCCTAAACTCCTATCAAGGGGCAAAGATCTTTGATACGGTATGTCTAAACAAAGACTTTGTGGAAGAATACTTTCCAGGTACTCCAGCCACCCTCGAATCCGACGGTATCTTTGAAATACAAGAAAGTTTACTTGTAAGGCATGACGCAGCTTTTGAAGTGGAAAATCCACAGCTTGACTATGGCGGTGATATGAAGTTTAGAAAAGGGGGACAGTACCACGCATGGTCTCCCTTCGTGGTAAGAGCTTTACATAAGTTTTTGGACACAAAGGATTATAAAGATTACAAGGAATTCTCTAAAATAGCTAACCAAGAGCACCCCACCTTTATAAGGCATCTTCTTGATTACAAAAAGGCAGAAAAGCCCCTTCCTGTTGAAGAGGTAGAACCCATAGAGAAGATTCTTCAAAGGTTCGTAACAGGTGGTATGTCTTTGGGAGCCCTTTCTCCAGAGGCTCACGAGGTAATAGCAGAGGCTTGCAACAGGCTTGGTATGAAGAGCAACTCAGGAGAGGGCGGAGAAGACCCAGAAAGATATTGGACCATTAAAAACTCTGCCATAAAACAGGTTGCTTCGGGGCGCTTTGGTGTTACGCCTACCTACCTTGCTAGTGCAAAGGATATTGAAATAAAAATAGCCCAAGGTGCCAAGCCCGGAGAAGGCGGACAACTTCCCGGCAAAAAGGTAAATGAATATATAGCAAAGCTAAGGCACGCTCAACCGGGTATAACCCTTATATCCCCACCACCCCACCATGATATATATTCCATAGAAGACCTTGCTCAGCTTATAAACGACCTGAAAGAAGCAAATCCAAAGGCAAAGGTGTGCGTCAAGCTTGTGGCAGAAACAGGAGTGGGCACAGTAGCAGCGGGCGTGGCAAAGGCTTATGCAGACATAATTCAAATAAGCGGTATGGAAGGTGGAACGGGCGCAAGCCCTTACTCTTCTATAAAGAACGCAGGAAACTACTGGGAAATCGGCCTTTCGGAAACGCAAAAGGTTTTGATGGAAAACGGCCTTAGGGATAAGGTACGCCTAAGGGTAGATGGTGGTATGAGAACGGGCAAAGATGTAATTATAGCGGCATTGCTTGGAGCAGAAGAGTTTGGCTTTGGAACGGCGGCTATGATAGCAGAAGGTTGCGTAATGGCGAGGTTATGTCATACAAACCAATGCCCCACGGGTGTTGCTACACAGGATCCCAAATATAGAGAAAAGTTTAAAGGCAAAGTGGAAAATGTGATGGCATACTTTAAGGCAGTGGCTCAAGAAGTTAGGGAGATCTTAGCGGAGATGGGAGTAAGGTCCCTTGATGAGATAATAGGAAGGAGGGATTTAATTGAGATAAAAACCTACGACCACCTACCTGGTTCAAAGAGGGTAAAGCTTGAAGAATTCCTAAAAGAGGACTATCCAAAGGGATTGCCCTTAAGATGTCTCCAAGAAAGAAATGACAATCCAAGAAGGAGTGAGCTGGCAAAGAGGTTAGAAGAGGATGTCTTGCCCTACATAGAAAGGGGCGAAAGGTTTTATGGGGAGTACACCATAAGAAACGTGGATAGAAGTGTGCCTACAAGGCTTGCCTACCACATAGCGGTAAGGTATAGGGATGAAGGTTTGCCCGAAGATACTATAAATTTGGTCCTTAGGGGTACTGCAGGACAAAGCTTTGGGGCTTTCAATCACAAAGGTATGTCTTTGACCCTTATAGGGGATGCCAACGATTACGTGGGCAAAGGTATGTATGGAGGCAGGATAGTTATAAAACCCGAAGGCTTGGAAGAGCCCCACAAGCATGTAATTGTAGGCAACACTTGCCTTTATGGTGCCACAGGTGGAGAGGTGTATATCAATGGAAGAGCTGGAGAGAGGTTTGCGGTAAGGAACAGCGGAGCCCTTGCGGTGGTGGAAGGTACTGGTATGCACTGCTGCGAATACATGACTGGCGGCCTAGTGGTGGTCCTTGGTCCTGTGGGCGTGAATTTTGGGGCGGGTATGACAGGAGGTTATGCTTATGTGCTTGACGAGGATATAGGGCGAAAGATAAACGCAGAGTATGTGATGGTAAGAGAGCTAATAGAGGAGGAGCAAGAGGAACTAAAAAGGTTTATAGAAAATCACTTGAAATATACACAGAGCCCATGGGCTAAACATATCCTTGAAAACTGGCAATCCTTTGTAGAAAGCTTTAGAAAGGTTATTCCCATAGAGCAATGTAAAAGAGATCCTTATGGCATATCCGACGTGTGCGAAGTAAAACCACAAGGTGAAAAAGCTTAAACTCCTTTCTTTTGCGCTATATGATGCTGGAGAGACCATACTGGGCGCTCTCCTTTTTTCTACCCTTTATCCTTTATACATAACTCAGCATATAGAAGTAAAAACCTATTCCTTTTTGTATGGTTTTACCTTTTTGCTTTCCTTTCTAATTGCTCTGCAAATAAGTAGGGTTGCAGACCAAAAGGCTTTGAGAAAGCCCCTGTTTGCTATTTTTAGCCTTTCAATGGTGCTCCTTTGCCTTTTCCTTTTTTTTACCTTTGAAAAGGTAAAGCTAAACTTTTTCCTCTACCTGCTCCTTGCACTTTTTCACCAACAGGCCCTTATCTTCTACAACTCCCTTTTGAGGTCCTTTGACAAAAGAGGCTTTGCTTCTGGTTTTGGTGTAGCCTTTGGATATGTAGGGTCAGCCCTTTCCCTTATCCTTTTAGCACCAAAGTTAAGCTTGCCTTACGCCTTTCTATGGCTTGCCCTTATTTTCTTCCTTTTTTGTATGCCCTCTATTCTCTTCCTTTCAGAGCCTTCGGAAAGGCAAAGGGTAAGCCTTGGAGAGATCTTAAAGGATAAAAGCTTTCTGTTGGTGCTTATATCCATGCTTTTGCTTATGGAACTTGCCCATACTATGATAGCTATGATGGGGATCTACCTTAGGGATGTTTACGGCTTTGGCAAGGAGGAAGTTTATAGGATTATAGGCTTTTCTGCCTTTGGTGGAGTTTTTGGTGGAATCCTTTGGGGCAAGCTAACCGACAGGTTGTCTGCAAGCAAGCTTTTTCCCTTTGGCTTTTTCCTTTGGAGTGCCCTTTTGGTATCCTTATACATGGTTCCAAAGGCTTTGGTAATATTGGTTGGGCTTTTGGCAGGCTTTTCTTTGTCTCATCTTTGGACCACCTCAAGGGTCCTTTTGATAGAGAAGTTTGCAAAGGGTGATATAGCGGTTAGGTTTTCCTTTTATTCCCTTAGTGAGAGGATAGCTTCAAGCTTTGGCCTTTTTGCGTGGTCTTTTTTCCTCTATGCTACCGGTGGAAACTATAAACTTTCCGTTTTGCTTATGCTTATATTTCCCCTATCGGGCTCTTTTCTTTACTTTATTTCAAAGCGGTGATATAAATTCTCAAAAGGGCTACTATCAATAAGTTTAAATACCTAAATTGCTAGTTTAAGATTAATGAGTTTTGATATAGAGTAGGCGAGTATTATGTAGGAGATCTTTGATAACAAGCCTTTTAGACTAACTGCAAATAACTTCTTTATGCCCATCCTTGTCAAAGCCGAAAATACTG
>CALIUI010000070.1 GCA_938048815.1 uncultured Aquificaceae bacterium
CCAAGCACACCCCCATACCACCCCTCAAAAAATCCTGCAACTATCGCCATTATGCCCAATATGACCATGGGCACTAACATAACGCCGGGACTCTCATGAACTCCTTCCTTATGTCCCCTCTCTTCTCCGTAAAACATTACAAATCCTTCCCTGAATATGTAATAGGCTGTCAATAGGCTCACCACTGATGCAAGCACACCCCACATGAAGCTCACTTCATACGCCGCAGCTACTATCATGTCCTTGCTCCAAAATCCAGAAAGGGGAAATATTCCAGCTAAGGCAAGGGCTCCTACAAAAAAGCTAAAATAGGTTATGGGCATGTGCTTCCTTAACCCCCCTACCTCGTATATGTCATAAACATGATGGTGAAAGGCGTGAATTATGGACCCTGCCGATAAAAAGAGTAATGCCTTGAAAAAGGCATGGGTGGTAAGGTGAAACATGGCGGCTACTCTGTCCCCAAGACCAAGAGCTAAAAACATAAGACCAAGTTGGCTCATGGTGGAAAAGGCTATTATCTTCTTTATGTCCGTATTAGATGTGGCTGCCAAAGCAGCAAACAAAGCAGTAAGACCACCTATCAAAGCTACAACCTTTAAACTCTGTGGTGCACCTTCAAACATAGGATAAAGCCTTGCCACCATATACACACCAGCAGCTACCATAGTAGCTGCGTGCAAAAGAGCAGAAACGGGAGTAGGACCAGCCATAGCATTAGGAAGCCACGTATGCAAAGGAAGCTGACCAGACTTACCAACGGCACCACCAAAGAGCAACAAACAAGCCAAACCGAGCAAAGCCTCATCAACCTCCGAGACCTTACCAAATATATCAAGCAAGGACAGAGAACCAAAAAGATAAAAGCTTGCTATGATACCAAAGAGAAAGAACCAATCACCTATACGGTTTAGGGTGAAGGCTTCCAAGGAAGCATTGGCAGCCTTCTTTTGGGTGTGGAAGTATCCAATAAGGAGGTAAGAAGCCAGACCCACACCTTCCCAACCAAAGAAGATACCAAGCAGGTTATCAGACAGGACAATAAGGAGCATAGCAAAGAGAAAGAGAGAAAGGTAAGCGTAGAACTTAAAGGTCCATTGACCGAAGAGATTAGACATATAGCCGATGGAGTAGATAAAGATGAGGGTGGCTACAAAGGTAACCGCGGAAGTGGTGATAGAAGACAGGGGGTCAAAGTATAAGCCGAGGGATAGGGTGTAATCGCCAAGGGGCAGAAAGTGGTAGAGTTTAACGGAGAAAGGATCTTGCAAAGCTTTGTAGGTAGCCCAGAGGGAGAAAACAAAGGAGAAGGCACCACCAAGCACGCATAGGATAGCAGAAGCCATGTCTCCTATTCTTGAGCCAAACAAGCCTATAACAACAAAGGCTATTAAAGGTGATAGGAGTATTAAAAGCCCTTCCATTCTATTCCCTCAGATGCTTTATTTCCGAAGTGCCTTCGTATCCCTTTAGCCTAAATATGGCAACGATTAGACCCAAGCCTACAGCCACCTCGGAGGCAGCCACCGCCAGCACAAAAAGGGCAAAAACCTGTCCTTCTATACCACCAACCATCCTATCCACACTAGCAAGGGCAAGATTAACTCCATTCAACATAAGCTCGGTACTGATCAGCAAGGTTATAAGGTTCTTTCTTATAATAACACCAAGGGCGCCAGAAAGAAATAAAAAAACGCTTATAAGGATATAAGCCTTTTCTATACTCATTCCTCTTTCCTCCCAAGAAGCACTGCTCCTATCATAGCGGTCAATAGTATAACAGAAGCCACTTCAAGGGGAAAGAGATAAGTGCTAAAAAGCGATTTACCCACTTCCTTGACATTATCCTTCCCTGCCACATTAACTTGGGCAAAGTCTCCCGTTAATATGGCATAGGCAAAGATAGAAAAGACCACAAGCATTATGGGAAAGCCTATGAAAAACTCCCTTTTGTAAAAGCCCTCAAACCTTTTCACCTTTTCCCAAGGCACCGTGGTTATAACAAACACGTAAAAGACCACTATGGCTACCGCGTATATTATAAGCTGTAAACCCGCAAGGAGTTCCGCACCAAGATGCAAAAACATGCCTGCAATCGCCAGTACAAGGCTTACAAAGGAAAGAAGTGCATGCACTGGACTTTTTAGGAAAAGCACACCCATGACCGACAAAAAAGCCCAAGAAGCCAGAAAACCAAATATTAACCACTCCATTCTATTTTCCCCCAAAGTTTTTCTCTGTGCTTGTCATCGGACCATATACGGTCTGGTTCTTGGCCTCTCCTTTGCTTCCAATCTATAGAGTTCTCCTCAAGCCTATCCATATTAAGGACCGCAGACCTTCTGGTATAGCCCGCCAACTCATAAAGGTCTGTCATAGTAAGACAGCCCACAGGACAGGCATCCACACAAAGACCACAGAAAAGGCAGTTAAGCAGGTTCATATCAAACCTAACCACCTTTTTGGTACCATCGGGCATTTGCACCGCTTCTATTCTAAAGAGAGTGGGCATAGGGCATGCAGTTTGACACATATAACAGGCAACGCACCTACTTTTTCCCTTTTCATAACTCATAAACTTTTCTATAGCCTTCAGAGAATTGGGCTCTGTGCCATCCCATACAAAATGCCCGTGGGCTCCCCTATACCTTTTTGGCGGTGTAAGCTTTTCAACGGGATAATTGGTGGTTATAGGCTTGCGGAAAAGGTTTGTAAGAGTAACAGAAAGCCCCTTTATAAAGTCTATAAAAAAGACCGTCTCCACAAGGTTTAAAAAAGCCTTCCTATCTACCTTTTTGATCCCCATAGTGGGCTATTATTTTAAGCTACATTGAGCTTTCGTGCAAAAGTTTATGATTTTATCCATACCCTACTCCGCAAGGACTAAGCCAGAATAAAACCACTCTACACCCAAAAAACCCCCTTTGGTTTTGTATTCAACAGGACTTCCCACCTGCACCCTGTAATAGAACTCCTCGGAAACCCGAAAGCCCTCACACCAAGGATTTTCCCTATGAAATTCTACGAGGATCAAAGTAGGACCTCTCTTTATATTTACATACTTTCTTTCCACAAGGTCTTTTTTTACCCTCACTTCAGAATCGTCAAACCTTCCGTTTATATAAGTAAGAAAAAACAACGTTATAAAAAAAGAACACGTGAATAACACAAGGGAAGTCTTTAAGAGCACCCTTTGCGCCATAGTAGCCCCGCCTACCATAAATAGACAAAAAATAAGGTAGAAAAGGGCAAAAGGGAAAAGAAGTTTAAAACCTGTAAAAAGCATATACAAGACGCATGCGGGCGAATACTGGTAAAAGCCTCCTGCAATACCTATTATGGATAAAAGGACAGTTAGGGCTATGGGAAGCTTGAAGGTTAGCAAGTTTCTCAGATCTTCCCTGTAGCTTTCCGAGGGAGCAACACCCTTCAAAAGACTTAAAAAATCCCTGAGAACATCAACTGCTCCAAGGAGCCTCTCCTTTTCCACCTCCTTAGGCTCTTTCCTTATATACCAACCTATCCTAAGTAGATCCCCCCTTATCTCAAGCCAGCTTATGCCAAACTCTTCAAAAAGCCTTTTTACCAACTCTTCAAACCCCACCAAGCCAAAAAGCCTATTAACCCAAGCTTCATCCTCATACTCAAGGGCTAAACTCCCGTACTTTCTTTGAAAAAAAGCCTTATCAAAAAAATCCCTCTTTCTTAACTTTATGTAGCCAAGCGTAGCCACTGATACCTGAACCACAAGGCTATGCATACCCCTTGGTCCCTCTGTAAGAAGTGTAATATCCATATTTTCATTAGGAAAGGCAAGCAACGGGGTTTATAAAATACCTATATCCCACAACCCTTGCCCCCAAAGACTTGTAGTATTCAGATCTGTCTCTTCTGTATTTGTATAAGAGAAGCACCACCAGAACAAAGACTGACAATATCGCAATATATTCCATCCCCACACCCTTCCCAAGGTATTATATTCCAAATACTGCAAGATTTTTTTACATCCCACACCGTTCAGACAAAACACTTTACTAACTTCCCACCAAACAAAAACCCCACACCACACCTCTCTATTAATCACTCAGAAGAGGGGAAGAGCGTGGGATTTTTTACATATTTATAAACTTCACCCATATATCTCTTAAACAATTCATCTCCTCCCCCCTCCAAGAATCCCTTCAAGGTTTGTATACTATCCTCCGGAAACAACTCCCGTAAAAAGCCCTCACTTTTAGACCTATAAATTCCAATAAACTGAGCTACCGCTCGAGCTTGGCAATTGTATTTATTTTTGGCAATTTTATAGTGTATGTCCGTAAACCCAACTTGACGATCCTTATCAATGTTTATCAATTTCTCTCTTAATTCTTTATTTTGATCTTGCATCAAAGCGAAAATATAGAGCCAGTTATAAAAAGCATCCTTAGGTTCTATAGGAAATTCCTTCTCTAAATTACCTATCTTTATACAATATTTTTCCATAACTTTTTTTTCTTTCTTTTTCTGGTTAGCTGTTTTTTTGGCTTCTCTACTTTTTGCCATCTCTGATTCAATTTGTAGCAAATCATTACAGCTTTCCGACATCCAAACTTTTGAATATTGATAAACCACTTCTAAATACAGATCAGTTTTTATATCCACTTTAATCTTTAATTCAAAAGCACTGAAATTTCTAAAAACCCCTTCCCCTGCCCGAGATACTTCAAATACCTCTTTTAATCCTAACTTTTGCTTCGCACTCTCTATTAAATTTTTAGAGTTTTTGCTGAAAGTCTTTGCATCTGGTAAACCTCCCTCCCATTTAAACTCTACTTCCTTCTCCTCATAAAAAGGAGAAACATCCCTCGGAATAAAAACCAATCTGCGAGCTTTTTTTTCTTTACCTTCCAAGCTACCTCCTATGTTAAGTTAATATTTTAATAAATCATCTAGGAAATCATCTAGGCTTATTACCGGAACCTGCCAATTTTTATAATCCTCTCTTGGCGAAAAAACTTTCTCATTTACTTCCAAAAGATGGCGCCATTTCCGAGGAACAAGGCTATAAATTTCTCTATCGTTCTTATAGAGATAGATTTTTTGAATATCATCTACAGGAATCTTATATAAACATATCACCTCTGCTTGTGGATCTGTAGTATAGTTCTTAGGAATGTTAGGATCACGATTATTTACTCCATTTTTATTAATAACTTTCTCCGCAAATAACCTCTTCAAAGCTTCAACTCCCATAAGCTCTTTCCTTCTTTCCTTAGATCTAAAATTTTTAAATTTCCCATTTGCAGCGTTTGTATGGCGTTGGTGCGTAAATAACTTATGGTACATTAGTTAAGCATGAATAAAGAATACCACAAAAGAGACTGGTCTAAATACGACGAAGCATTAGTCCAAAGAGGCTCCATAACCCTGTGGATATCCAAAGAAGCCATATCCCT
>CALIUI010000071.1 GCA_938048815.1 uncultured Aquificaceae bacterium
GGATATACAAAAGCAAAGCCACTGTAAAAAGTTTTGCAGGCAGGCTAAGAAAATAAAGGGCAAGGCTTTTGATAACAAGCCTGTATGTTAGCTCCACAAAGCCAACACCAAGGAGCAAGCCCAAGGGGATATATAGAAAAACTTCTCCACACTATAATTTTACCCTGTGAAGAAGATTATCATCCTTGAAGAAGGTGCAGACCTTGATGCCCTTTCCAGCGCCTACGGCGTACAACTACTTTACCAAGATGCCTACCTTTTGGCACCAAGCTATCTTTCCAAAAGTGCCAGTAATACCCTAAGCCTTTTTCGTGATAAATTCCGTATCCTTGAGGAAATCCCAGAAGCCTTTGACCTTGTATTGGTGGACAGCCACAACTACGAAGAATATATCCAAAGCTTCAAAGATAGAGTAAGGGATATATACATATACGACCATCATCCGCAAGCTCCAAAGGGTTTTAAAGGAAGGGTAGATAAGGTAGGAAGCTGTACCACCCTTATAGTGGAAGAGATAATGCAAAGGGATATTCCTTTGGATCCTGATTCTGCAACCCTTTTGGCTCTTGGTATATACGAGGATACGGGCATGTTAACCTATGAGGGGACCACTTACAGAGATGCAAAGGCAATTTCTTTTCTTTTGGAAAAGGGCGTTAATCTAAGCCTTGTAAGGAATCTTTTGAGCGGTGGCATAAGCAAGGAAGAAATAGATATCCTTTCAAAGCACCTTTTAAGCCTTGAAAGTCTTTTTGTGAAGGGAAAAAGGATAAGCCTTGTAGTGCTTAGAATGGAAGATTACAAACCTGATGTGTTAAAGTTGATCTACGAGCTTAGGGATATAAAGGAATCTACCGCCTTTTTTGTAATAGTGGAGGCTGGGGGAAAAACTTATCTCTTTGGTAGGTCTTTGAAGGGGGAGTTTGATATCTCTAAGATACTTGAAAAGTTTGGCGGTGGTGGCCATGAGTTTGCCAGTGCCTGCAAGTTTGAAGGCTTGTCTGCAGAGAGGCTAAAGGCTTTGTTAGAGGCTTTATTAAAGGGGGAGGAGATTCCTTTAAAGATAAGGCAAATTATGAGTTATCCGCCCTTTTTGATACATGAAGATACGCCTATGGATCTGGCTTTGCTTGAATTAACCCAAAGGAACTTTGCAGGCGCACCTGTGGTGGACGATAAAGGAAGGCTTGTGGGAATAGTCTATAAAAAGAACCTACTGAAGGCCCAAAAGCATAATATGGGTGGAAGGGTCAAAGATATTATGTTGGAAGATTTTCATGCTTTACATCCAGAAGATTTCCTTTGGAAGGCGGAGGAGATCCTTTCCAAACATGGAGAAAAGCTTATACCCGTTGTGGAGGAGGACAAAGTGGTAGGTGTTATAACCCGTATGGACCTGATCCACGCCTACAGAAGGCATACGGAAAAGCTAAGGGCTTATGAAAAAAGGATAAGTCTACCAGAGGACCTTAAAAAGCTTCTTGAAGAGATAGGAGAATCCGCAAAAGCCTTGGGCTACAGGGTTTATTTAGTGGGGGGCGTGGTAAGGGATTTACTTATTAGAAAGAAGATCTGGGACCTTGACCTTGTGGTGGAAGGAAATGCCATAGATTTGGCAAAAAGGCTTGCAGAAAAGTGGCACATAGACTATCACCCCTTTGAGGAGTTTGGCACCGCCCATATGAAGCTAAGAGATTACAAAATAGAACTTGCCACCACAAGAAGGGAAACCTACCCCCATCCGGGCTCCTATCCAGTGGTAGAATGGGCTACCCTTAAAGAAGACTTAATAAGAAGGGACTTCACCATAAGCGCCATGGCTATATCCATAAACCCCGACGACTTTGGCACCCTTATTGATTACTTTGGAGGCTTGAGAGACCTAAAGGATGGTCTTATAAGGGTTTTACACCCTTTGAGTTTTATAGAAGACCCTGTAAGAGTACTGAGGGCTCTTAGGTTTGCAGGAAGGTTTTCCTTTAAACTTTCCAAAGGCACAGAAAAGCTCCTAAGGAATGCTGTAAGCTTGGGGCTTCTCAAAAAGGCACCAAAGGGTAGGATTCTTAACGAAATAAAATTAGCCCTAAGGGAAGAAAAACTCATAGATATCCTAAGGCTTTACAAAAAGTACCATATCCTTGAAGAGATCATAGAAGGCTTTAGCTTTGGGCATGAAAAGGAAGAACTCATAGAAAAACTAAGGGACATAATAAGCTGGCACAGGATAGAATTCCCACAAGAGAAATTAGATTACGGCTGGCTTTATCTACTTTTGTTATTGCAAGACACAGGAGAAAGCCAAAAGATCCTTGAAGAGATAAGCGCACCATCTTGGGCAAGAGAAAGTGCCCACCTGATGAAAGAGAGTTTAAAAGACCTTGTAAGACAACTACAAAAAGCCCAGAAACCATCGGAAGTCTACCTTTTGCTAAAGGGAAAGCCTACAGCCTTGCTTTTATTGCTTATGCTTTACCAAAGGGAAAAGGTAAAGCTGTACATGGAAAAGCTGAGATATATAAAAATAAACCCATCCACCTTTGGAAATTTGAAGGGAAAAGAATTGGGAGAAGCCATAGAAAGGGAAAAGCTAAAGCTTATGGACCTTATGCCCCTTTCTCTCTCTTCTTCTTCACATCCTATACATAGTTAAATACTTTACACTTTACATCCCACACCGTTCAGATACAACTTAATAAGGAAGTTAGAGATTATTTGAAGCAGATAGCTTTACATCCCACACCGTTCAGATATAACCCAACACTCTACCTATAAAGCTATCTATTAATATACAACACTTTTAGGAATTCGTCAAGTGGTTCAAATGAGGTTAATTTTCCGCGAACCTCCGGTTGTGTATTGAGATGGAATATCAAAGTGCTTCTAAGCTTTGATACATCTCATCCAGCTTCATATCACCCCAAAACCCCCTTCGCGGAAAGATTGAAAGGCAAGGATTAGGAAGTATGAATGATAAAGACAGCTCTTTACGGGGCAATACTTCTAAAAGTTTTTGACTTTCTTTTGGTTCATTAAAAGAGATTGAATATCATTTTGTCAGTAGTAATCTTTCATTACTTACTCCCACCGCATCTAAAGGCTTTGAATAAGCATGGGTATGTAAAGCTTTTAAACCCCGCACCCGAGACGGCAGGTCTACCGTTGCTCCCTTTCGGGCCTGGCGGGGTTCAACCCTGTCCCGTTGCGGGGCTATAGATAATTATATCCTCTTTTAAAGCTTTAGACCACTTTTCCATAGCCTTAAGGGCTCTTTCCGCCAATAGTTTCTTTCTTTCTTCTTTGTTTTTCACTTTTGTTTCCAAGGGGGGTAAAAGGCCAAAGACTGGGGACATGGGCTGGAGAGTACCCTCTTTACTGGTTATATATCTAACAAGGGATCCCAGCATGGTTTCCTGCGGTGGTAAAAGAAGTTCCTTCCCTTTTGCGAGCCTTCCTGCGTTTATGCCTGCAAGTATTCCCGTTGCGGCGGAGGCTACATAACCCTCCACACCTGTTATCTGTCCGGCAAAAAAGATGTTTTCGTACTTTCTCATGTTTAAATAAGGGGTTAAAACCCTGTTGGATTGGATAAAGGTGTTCCTATGCATAGAACCAAGCTTCACAAAGACCGCATTTCTAAGACAAGGGATAAGCCTTAGCACCCTTTTTTGTTCTGAATAGGTCATTTGGGTCTGAAAGCCAACCAAAGAAAGCAAAGTACCCTCTTTGTTTTCTTTCCTTAGTTGAACCACTGCAAAGGGCTGTTTTCCAGTCTTTGGGTCTATAAGTCCCACAGGCTTCATGGGACCAAAAAGGAGAGTTTTATAACCTCTCCTCGCCATTTCCTCTATGGGCATACAGCCCTCAAAGTATACAGCTTTTTCAAAGTCCTTTGGTTGTACCTTTTCCGCCTTTAGAAGCTCTTCGTAAAATATCTTGTACTCTTCTTCTGTCAGAGGGCAGTTAAAGTAGTCATCTCCACCCTTTGAATACCTACTTGCCCAAAAGCCCTTTGAAAAATCCACGCTATCTGCCTCCACTATGGGAGCTATGGCATCGTAAAAATAAAGGTGGTCAAAACCCACAAGCTCTCTTATATCCTCCGCCAAGGCTTCCGAGGTCAAGGGACCCGTTGCCACAATAACTATTTGATCTCTTGGGACCCTCTTTACCTCCTCCCTTATAAGGGTTATGTTGGGATGCTCTTCTATCCTTCTGGTTATGTATTGGGAAAAGAGTTCCCTATCTACTGCCAAGGCACTACCCGCTGGTATATAGGAATGTTTGCCCGCAGACACCACCAAAGAATCCAAAAGCTCCATCTCCGCCTTTAAAAGCCCAGCACCAGAGGTTATCTCCGTGCTACCCAGGGTATTACTACACACCAACTCCGCCAGCTTATCGCTTTTGTGGGCGGGTGTAAGTTTTTGGGGCCTCATCTCATAAAGGAGAACTTTAAAGCCCATGTTTGCCAAATTATAGCTTGCCTCACAGCCTGCCAAACCACCGCCTATTACAAGGATCTCTTCCATGTCTTTAATATAATTTTAGATGTGTAAGAAGTTAAAAGTTGAACCTAATCACAAGTTGCCTCTACGTATTATGCTGCCCTGTATATAAAAAAACTAATTCAAACCATGCTTTTCTCTTCCTTCGTAGTATAGCTTGTTTTATAATAGAAGATGGTTTATAATATTAAGCCCTAAGGCGCGTAGCTCAGTTGGCAGAGCGCCTCCCTTACAAGGAGGAGGTCGGCGGTTCAAGTCCGCCCGTGCCTATATTGACTAAGCTTCTTTTCGGTGTTATTATATAAGTTTGCCCCTGTGAGCTGGCGTAGCTCAGTGGCAGAGCGCGGGATTTGTAATCCCGCGGGCGTGGGTTCGACCCCCACCGCCAGCTTTGAAGAGCCTTAGGAGGGGTGGCCGAGCGGCCAAAGGCAGGGGACTGTAAATCCCCCGGGCTCCGCCCTACGCAGGTTCGAATCCTGCCCCCTCCACCATTAGCGGGTGTAGCTCAGTGGTAGAGCAGCTGCCTTCCAAGCAGCAGGCCGCGGGTTCGAGTCCCGTCGCCCGCTTTTTAAAATTTATTTAAAATAGCCCAGGTAGCTCAGTAGGCAGAGCACACCCTTGGTAAGGGTGAGGTCGCCGGT
>CALIUI010000072.1 GCA_938048815.1 uncultured Aquificaceae bacterium
AGGCTTGGAGATACAAGAACAAGGAAAGCAAACATAAGGATAATAGCCTCTACCAACAAGAATTTAAAAGAGCTTATAAAACAAGGGCAGTTTAGGGAAGATCTCTATTACCGGCTAAGCGTAGTAAAGATACACCTTCCACCTTTGAGGGATAGGAAAGAGGATATTCCCATGCTGATAAGCCACTTTATTGAAAAATACTCAAGGAAGTACTCAAGGAGAATAAAGGGGATCACTTCCGAGGCTGTAAAGCTTCTTCTTTCCCATGACTTTCCGGGCAATGTGAGGAGGTCCGAGGCAACAAAAGCTTGGCGGCAAAGATACTGGGTATACACAGAACCACACTTTGGAGAAAGCTTAGAGAGTTTGGTATGATTTAAAACAATTCTAAAGGTGCCTGTGTTTCTTAACATACTTTGGAAAGCCTCATGCTTAGGTCAAGCCATCGAGCCGAATGGGTTATAGCACCGCTTGATATAAAATTGACCCCCTCTATGGCATACTCCCTTATGTTGCTTAAATTAATGTTGCCTGAGATCTCCACAAGCACCCTGTCCTTTATGATATCCACAGCCCTTTTTACATCCTCGGGTTTAAAGTTATCCAAGAGCACCATATCCACACCGCTTTCAATGGCTTCTTGGAGCTCTTGTAGGTTTTCCACTTCCACCTCTATCTTGTAGACAGGGCTTATAGATTCCTTTACCCTTCTTACAGCTTCCCTTATTCCACCTGCTATTGCCTTGTGGTTATCCTTTATAAGAACCATATCATAAAGGCCAAACCTATGGTTTAGACCACCTCCCACCCTTACCGCATACTTTTCAAAATACCTCATACCCGGCGTTGTCTTCCTTGTATCCAATAGCTTTATCTTTGTACCTTCCAAAGCCTTTACAAACTCCTTAGTAAGGGTGGCTATACCGCTTAGCCTTTGTAAAAGGTTAAGGGCTACCCTTTCACCCTTTAAAAGCACCTCCGCAGAACCTTCCAAAACCAAAATCTCTTCTCCTTTGGAAAACTCTTCTCCCTCTTTTAGACTTTCTATCACTTTAACCTCTCCCAAAAGTTGAAAAACCTTTATGGCAAAGTCTATACCAGCCAAAACACCCCTCTCCTTTGCTACTATTACAGCCCTTGCCTTTTCTCCTCTGTATATGCTTTCTGTGGTTATATCAAAGTTGCCTATATCTTCTTCAAGAAACCTTAACAAAAATTTTTCTACCATGGCATATAATTTTAAAGGCATGAAAATCGTAATGGTTGCCTCAGAAAGTGCAGCTTACATAAAGGCGGGAGGGCTTGGGGATGTTATTCACTCCCTTTCAAAGGCTCTCATAAAGCTTGGTCATACGGTTTATGTTGTAATGCCAAAATACTCAAAGATAAAAGCCCAATTTGGATACACTCGGTCGTTTAGATTATTCTTTAACGGTGAATGGGAAGAACCCCAAATACACGAAGATATAAAAGACCATGTTAGATATCTCTTTATAGACTTTCCCCATTATTACCAAAGGGAATACATATACGCAACTCCAAAGGGAGAGTATGAGGATAACCCCCTAAGGTTTGGCTTTTTATCTCTATCCGCCCTTGAGGCTATAAAGCTTCTTCAGATAGAGCCCCATATAATCCATGTGCACGACTGGCATACAGGACTTTTGCCCCTCTATAAAAAACTTTACTATCCAGAATTTAAACATATACCCATCGTATTTACCATCCACAACGCTCTCCATCAAGGCATATACGACCCCCACTTTTTACCCATGCTTAACCTACCTTGGAGCCTTTACCACCCCTATGAGGGCATAGAGTTTTATGGAAAAATAAACTTCCTAAAGGCGGGCATAGCTTTTTGTGATGTGCTTACCACCGTTAGCCCCTCTTATGCAGAGGAGTTAAAGCAATACGCCTATGGCTTGGAGGGTCTTATAAGGGAAAAGAAGTACTTCTTTGGTATACTGAACGGCATAGACTATGATATCTGGAACCCAGAAGAGGATAGATTTATAAAGAGTAATTACAATGTAAAGACCTTTCAAAAGGGAAAGTTTATAAATAAAAAGCATTTAAAGGAGGTTTTTGGCTTTAAAACTTACCACGAAAAGCCCCTTGTGGGAATGGTTTCTCGGCTTACAGCACAAAAAGGTTTTGATATAATTCAAGGGATCATATGTGAAGCAGTTAGAGAGGGCTTTGATTTTGTTTTTTTAGGCTCTGGAGAAGAAAAATACCAAGATATGTTAATAGAATTTATGAAAAAGCATCCAGAAAGTGTAAGAGTAAGGATAGAATACAACGAAGAGCTTGCCCATAAGATATACGCTGGTTCCGATATGTTTTTAATGCCCTCCCTTTTTGAACCTTGTGGAATATCACAGATGATAGCCATGAGGTATGGCACTATGCCCATAGTGAGGTCTGTAGGAGGGCTAAAAGACACTGTTATAGACTATGTGAATGATCCCCTTCAAGGGAATGGATTTACCTTTGAAGAATTTTCAAGCAGGGAGCTTATGCATGCCCTTTTAAAAGCAAGGGTTTATTACGATATGTACACATGCGACCATTTAAAAGATTGGCTTGAGATCGTTAAAAGGTGTATGAAGAGGGATTTTTCGTGGGAAAAAAGCGCCAGAGACTATGAGAGGATATACACAACCGCCATAATGTTAAAAAGCTATGATTCTTAAGCTCGAAAAACTTTTAGAGATCCTTGAACCTTTAAGGAGTGATAAAAAAATAGTTTTTACTAACGGCTGCTTTGACCTTTTACATGCAGGGCACGCCTATTACCTTCAAAAAGCAAAGGAGTTTGGGGATATCCTTGTGGTGGGCTTAAACTCCGACAGGTCTATAAGGATGATAAAGGGTCCAAAAAGGCCCATTATAGAAGAATCCATGAGGGCGTACCTTCTTGATAGTCTTAAGCCCGTTGATTTTGTGGTGATCTTTGAAGAAGATACTCCAGAAAAGCTTATAAAAGCTATTAGACCTCATGTACTTGTAAAGGGTGCCGACTGGGACATAAAGGACATAGTGGGTGCAGACTTTGTTCTCTCTTATGGTGGTAGAGTAGAAAGGATAGAGTTCAAATTTTCCATTTCCACCTCAGAGATCATAAAGAGAGTTCTTGAAAACTATAGAGAGCTGGATAGATGATCTTCTATTGTCCTATCTATCTTCGAGAGAATGCTTTGAGATATTCTAAGTCTTTCAATCTTTATAAAGTTGTCCTCTTTCAATAAAAAATTGGCCACCTTTCCAAGGTTTTCTTCAAAAATGCTATCCCTGTATAGCCCTAAGCGCCTTAGAAATTCTAACTTAAACTTTATTAGAAAGATGTTATGGTTGCTTATCTTCAAGGTTAAATACTTCAAAGCTAAGTTAAAAATATCTGGGTCGTATTGAAGAAACCACTTTTCCATAAAAAGGGCTAAGGAATTCATCCATATGTAAGTGGAATAATCCATAGCAAGGTAAGATAGAAACTGAACGCCTAATATATCCTTGAGAAAAATTATCTCTCCCGATTGTTGATAGACAATGGATAGGATATTAAAAGGCTCTAAATAGCCCAAAAGGCCCCTTTCGGGAAGATAGCCCCCTTGGACAAAAACCTTTACCATACCGCAAGGCCCATAAGCCTTTAACATAACATCACTATCTCCGGCCCTGAACCTTCTAAGGATCAAAAATTTTCCCTTTGTAGCCACGTTTAGTATACAAATTATACGCCGGGCGAGAAATCTCTTTGTAGAAGCGTACAGAAATACGCCCTACAGATAATCTTTCATTCTGTGTGTTATAATAATCTTCTATACGTTGGGTGAGAAATTACCCTTCATAGATAAGACCTCCTGTAAAAGCTATAACCTATAGCATAAGCCATAAGATAAACAAGCACACAAGTTAACTTCCTCCATCCACTACCTTGATTAAAGCTCTTTATCATACCTATAGCGCTCTCCACCACCTGCCTAATTGATTTACTCTCCTTACCACTACACACCAAAACTCCCTCACATCCCCTATAACCTTTATCCCCATACACCTCAAAATTGTCCACTAAAGTTCTAAACCATCTACTCTTCCTCTTCCTTATCCTGTATGCCTTAACCTCATGAACACTACCATAGGTCATCCATACATCATATACAACTCCATCCTCATCACACAAAACCATCACAAGCATACCGTAATACACCTC
>CALIUI010000073.1 GCA_938048815.1 uncultured Aquificaceae bacterium
GAGCAGAGCTTCCAAAAAGGGCGGCGATTATCACAGGTATGGAGGCGGCATAGAGACCATAAACGGGCGGAAGCCCAGCAATAAGAGCATAAGCCATGGATTGTGGCACAAGAACCACCGCAACGGTAAGCCCAGCTATAAGATCTTTTGTAAAGTATTCCTTTTTGTAGCCCCTTAGCCAACTGAGAAAGGGAAAGAACTTTTGCATGTTAATTATTTTATTATGATGGATGAGAAAAAGATAAAGGAATGGATCAAAAGGCTAAAAGAAGCCTCAAAGAGTAGTGCTGTGCTGGTGGAAGGCAAAAGAGACCGAAGAGTCCTTGCCAAGTTTGGCGTAAAAAACCTCTTTACCCTTGAGGGCAAAAGGTTTTCTGACCTTCCAGACCTTTTGGAGGGCTATAGAGAGGTTATACTCCTCTTTGACCTTGATAAGCATGGGGAAAGGATAAATCAGAAGGTAAAAACCCTTTTGGGTTCTCAGGGATATATTTTAATAGAGGAGTTTAGAGAGGAGTTGCGTAAAATTGGAATTCTTTATGTGGAGGACATAGATGGAGAAAAGTGGTGTGCTAACCGCCTTAATGGTCCAGGACAGGATAATAAGGTATAGCCTTCAAATGCTTGAAATGCTCCAAAGGGAGATGGGGGCGGACGTGGAAGAGTTAAATTTTTTGGTTGAGGCGTGCCCTTTGGATAAAGAGGAGCTAAAGGCTTTTAAAAGTATCATACAAAGAGTAGAGAGAGGGCTTTTCACAGCCTTTAAAGAGGTCATAGAATACCTCTACGACCTTTATGAGGTTTTTAATTTTGAGATAACCTTGTTGGCAACTATTCCTGAAGAGTTTTTTAGGGAGGTGGAAAGGCTAAATATTCCAAACTCTATAAATGCAAAGATGGAAGAGATATTAAGCTTTATAGAAGATATTTTGCAGTTAGAAGGAAAAAGCCAAAAGCTTTACGCTTTGCTAACACCTTTTCGCACTTATAGGGAAGTTATAAAACACGCTTTGGAATTTAATAAGCAGCTTTTTGAGTCTCACCTTCAGAGGATAGAATAAGCTCAAGCACCTTTTTTGCTGCATGCTGTTGTGCTATCTTTTTGCTTTTGCCCTTGGCGGTAGCCCTGTACTGTCTTATGCTACACTCTATTTCAAAAACTCTGCTGTGGTGGGGTCCTTCTATATTTACAACTCGGTACGTGGGCCTTTCCCTCCACCTCTTTTGAGTCTCCTCCTGAAGTAGCGTTTTATAGTCCCTTTTGTACTCATTTCTTTTGACAGATTCTACGATCCTATTCCGGTATAATCTATAGAAAAGCTCCTTTGTTTTATCCACAGACCTTCCACAGTCAATGTAAAGGGCAGCCCATAGGGCTTCAAAGGTGTCTGCCAGGAGAGATGGACTAACATGGTTGCTCCTTCTTTTTCCTCCCAAAAGAAGGTAAGCATCCAAAGAAAGCTCTTCCCCCAACTCATAAAGAAATTCCTCGCTTACAAAGTAGGATTTCATCATAGCAAGCTCACCTTCGGAGGCACTGGGGAATTCCTCTATGAGAAGGTCTACCACAAAGAGGTTTATAAGGGAATCTCCGAGGAATTCCAAGGTTTCATAACTTTTGAGCCCATATTCACCCGCATAGGACTTGTGAGTAAGGGCTTGTATTAGAAGGTTTTTGTCCCTAAAGGAATAGCCAAGAGCTTTTTCAAGCTCCTCAAAGTTTTTTAAAGAGGAGGCAGGCATTAGTTCCACCAAAGCCAAAGGAGTTGGAAAGGGCATAGTTTACTGGATATTCTATGGATCTGTTGGGTACATAGTCAAGGTCGCATTCTGGGTCTGGCTTTTCCAAGTTTATGGTGGGAGGAATTATGCCTGTTTGTATGGTTTTTACCGTGGCTATTGCCTCCACTGCACCAGCTGCTCCCAAAAGATGCCCTATCATAGATTTGTTGGAGCTTATTTTAAGCTTATAGGCGTGCTCTCCAAAAAGTCTTTTTATTGCCAAAGTTTCCGATTTATCGTTCAAAGGTGTAGATGTGCCATGGGCGTTGATATGGTCTATTTCTTCGGGTTTAACCCCTGCATCTTCTAGGGCAAGCTTCATACACATGTAGGCACCCTCGCCGTCTGCACAGGGAGCAGTGATATGATAGGCATCGTCGGTGGCACCATAGCCCACAAGTTCTGCGTAGATCTTTGCCCCTCTTGCCTTAGCATGCTCATATTCTTCCAGGACCAAAATACCAGCACCCTCACCCATTACAAAACCATCCCTTTCCATATCAAAGGGTCTAGAAGCTTTCTGAGGTTCATGGTTTCTTGTGGATAAAGCCCTCATAACGGCAAAGCCTGCAATTCCCAAAGGCGTAATGGCACTTTCGCAACCACCTGCTATGGCAAGGTCAATGTCTCCCTTTTGTATAAGCCTCATGGCATCCCCAAGGGCATGGTTGCCTGTGGCGCATGCAGAAACTACGCAGTAATTGGGACCTTTGAAGCCATAGCGTATTGCCACCAAACCGCTTGCCATGTTGGATATGCCATAGGGTATAAAGAAGGGGGAAACCCTCCGAGGTCCTTTCTCCATTAAAATCTTTTGCTGTTCTTCAATATCCCTTAGACCGCCTATACCTGTGCCTATTATCACACCAACCCTGTAGGGGTCAAACTTGCTTTCCAAAAGTCCACTGTCCTTTATGGCTTCATCGGCTGCACCAAGGGCGAATTTGATAAAGTCGGAGACCTTTTGGGCTTCCTTTTTGTCAAAATACTTATCCGCTTGAAAGTCCTTTGCCTCCGCGGCGATATGAACGGTGAGCCCAGCCTCTATTGGGTCAAATCTTTTTATTGTATCTACTCCACTTACGCCCGCTATAAGGTTAGACCAAAACTTTTCTACACCGGTGCCTATGGGAGAAACAACCCCCAGGCCCGTTATCACCACTCGCCTCTTCAAGCTTTCACCTTCTCCTTGATGTAGTCTATGACGTCTCCAACGGTTCTTATCTTTTCTGCATCTTCGTCGGGTATTTCAATGCCAAACTCTTCTTCAAAGGCCATTATAAGTTCCACCACATCAAGAGAGTCTGCTCCAAGGTCTTCTACAAACTTGGCGGAAGGGTTTAATTTGTCTCCTTCAACTCCCAACTGGTCTGCTATGATCTCCTTTATCCTTTGTTCCATGTCCATATTTTACCTCCTTACCTATGGTGTTTAACTATTATACCACAAAAGGCCAAGTGAGGTGCGCTATTACCATGGGTGGTTTTTAATAAACCCTGTGAAAAATCTCATTAGGTAAATTTTAACCATGCGATCGTAGGGACAACTTACCAATTGCCTGAGGCGTATAGCATACATCCCTACCATGGATTAGGTTTGATATATGATATTAGATTATGAAAGGCTACGATGTGGTAATAGTAGGTGCTGGTGGAGCTGGACTAAGAACTGCCATAGAGTGTGCAAGGGATCCTTCTATAAAGGTAGCTGTGGTATCCAAGGTTTATCCTACACGTTCCCATACAGGTGCGGCGCAGGGTGGCTTAAATGCCTCCCTTGGCAATGCAATGCCTCAGGATAGCCCAGAGATTCATGCCTTTGATACCATAAAGGGCTCTGACTTTTTGGCAGACCAAGAAGCCGTTTATTTCATGTGTAAAGAAGCCCCAGAGGTGGTCTATGAGCTTGACCGCTGGGGTGTACCCTTCTCAAGGATAGAGAACGGCAAAATAGCCCAAAGGCCCTTTGGAGGAGCCTCCTTTCCAAGGACCGTATATTCTGCAGATAGGACAGGGCACGTTCTTTTACATACTCTCTTTGAGCAAGCCTTGGCAAGGGATAACATAGATTTCTTTAACGAGTTTTTCTTGCTTGATCTGATACACAACAGACAAAGGGTAAAGGGAGTTGTCCTTTATGATATAAAAAATGGCGAGGTTATAACCCTTAGGGCTAAGACAGTTGTGCTGGCGACTGGTGGCTTTGCTCGTATCTACTGGCAAAGAAGCACCAACGCCATAGGAAACACGGGGGATGGTGTAGCGGTAGCCCTTTTAAATGGGATACCTTTAAAAGATATGGAGTTTATCCAGTTCCATCCAACTGGGCTTGCCAAGACAGGTATCCTTTTGTCGGAAGCCTGCCGTGGAGAGGGTGGATATCTTATCAACAAGCTGGGCGAGCGTTTTATGGCAAGGTATGCCCCCGAAAAGATGGAGCTTGCTCCGAGGGATATGGTGTCAAGAGCTATAGAGTATGAGATAAGGGAAGGAAGGGGCTTTGGAGAGGGCACATCCGCCTATGTACTTTTGGATCTAAGGCATTTGGGAGAAGAAAAGATAAAGGAAAGGCTTCCTCAGGTGCGCCAGCTTGCCATAGATTTTGAAGGAGTAGACCCCGTTTATGATCCTGTGCCCATAAGGCCCTCTGCCCACTACTGCATGGGAGGCATACACATAGAAAACTACATGACCTCTTCCACAGCACTGGAGGGTCTGTATGCGGTGGGTGAATGCGCCTGTGTATCGGTACATGGTGCTAATCGTTTGGGTGGTAATTCCCTTATAGAGCTTTTGGTCTTTGGTAAGTTCTGTGGTATTGCCGCAAGGGAATACGCAAAGCAGGTGGACTTTTTGGAAATGACCCAAGGAGAAGAGAAAAAAGGTGTAGAGTTTATAGAGGAGCTTATGAACCGTCAAGGCTATGAAAAGCTTTCGGATATAAGAAGAAGGATGGGTGAGATAACTTGGGAGAAGGTGGGTATATTCAGAGATGAAACATCTTTAAGGTCTGCCTATGAAGAGTTATCGGAGCTTATACAAAGGTGGGAAAAAATACCTGTAGTGGATAAAAGCAAGGTCTTTAATACAAACCTCGTGGAGGTTATAGAATTAAGAAATATGCTACACTTAGCAAGGGCTGTGGCTTACTGCGCTCTTCATAGGAAAGAGTCAAGGGGGGGGCATTATAGGGAAGACTATCCAGAAAGGGATGACGAAAACTTTTTAAAACACACCCTTTTAACACAAGAAGGGGATAAATTATTCATAGAATACATACCGGTTGATATAAAACACCATCAACCTGCGGAGAGAAAATATTGATGGATATACAAGATGCCATAGTAGCTATACCAGCCCTTATGATGGCGGTTATACTTCATGAATATGGTCATGGTTGGATGGCTTATAAGATGGGAGACCCAACCGCCAAAGAGATGGGAAGGCTAACTTTAAATCCCGTGCCCCATATTGACCTTTTTGGAACCATAATACTTCCAGGTCTTCTCCTTTTGATAGGCTCTCCTATACTCTTTGGCTGGGCAAAGCCTGTCCCCATAAACCCCCTTATGTTCAAAAACCTCAGACTTGGTACTTTTCTTGTTTCCATTGCAGGCATTTCTATGAATATCCTCTTGGCTCTTCTTTTTGCCCTTACATATAGAGGGATAGTAAATGGGTATCTAAACTTTTTGGGAGAGGCGATGCTTGTCCCCTTAGGTTTATTCGCCGCAAAGGCGGTTCTTATAAACCTCGTCCTTGCCTTCTTTAACGCCATTCCCATACCGCCCTTGGATGGCAGCAGGGCGGTGATGAGTTTCTTCTCTGTTAGATACTGGGAGCTCTTTTACAGGTTTGAGACGTATGGCTTTTTGCTTATAACTGTGCTTCTTTTTACGGGCGTGCTGGGAAAAATCATATTTCCTCCCATTTTATTCCTTTTTAACCATCTTATCAGATAAGCTATGAGGTCTTGGGTTTATTACGTGGAGCTTTTGGTACATTATGAAGATGGAAGCTTGGAAAAGAAGTCTGCAGTCTATGTGGTGGCTTTGCCCTTGGAGGGTCTAAACCCTGTTGATATGGAATGCTATGCAATGGAGTATGCTCCCGCAAACCTTGCCATAAACCACGGAAAGGCATACGCCGTTGGAGTGGATGAGGATATAAAAAAGCCTGAAAGTTATTCTTTGGCAGGCTATAGGGAAGATTTAGAGCTTTATATTTTCAATGAGGGGCTTGGCTTTGAAGAAGGGCTCGAAGAGGTCTTTAAGATCCTCCTTGATAACTTTGACAGGGAAAGGCTAAAGGGCTTGGTACCCCTTGTGGATGTAGGTAGCCCGCCTGAGGAAATAATGGTAAAGTGCCTTAAAAAGGTTTTATCAGCTTAGCCCCTTTTCAAAGTCTTCAGGCTTTATGCTTTCAATCCATTCTTTTAACTTCTTCTTTTCCTCGTCCTCTTCTTCCGATACGGAAGCCTTTGACTTTTCCAAAACTTCCTCCTCTACAAAAAGGGGCGATTCAAACCTAAGAGCCAAGTTTATGGCGTCGCTGGGCCTTGAATCTATTATTATTAAGTTATTCCCTTGCACCAAATGAAGTTCTGCGTAATAGGTACTATCCTTTAAATCGTTTATCACCACTTTTTCAAGCCTTGCTCCCATGTTTTCTATTATGCTTTTTGTAAGCTCGTAGGTCATAGGCCTTGGTGGTTCAACGCCCTGAAGCTGGCGAACTATACTGTCTGCCTCAAAGATACCTATCCATATGGGTAGAAGAACCTCTTCCTTATCCTTTGCCCTTAAAACCACTATGGGCATCTGGGAAACAGGGTCAAGGGTAACACCATGGACCACCATCTCTATCATCTTTGACACCTCCACTTATTAAATTTACTCTCTTAAGGGAGAAGCTTCAAGCCAATATCTCCAAGAGCTCTCCCTCCATACTAAAAGGCTTAGACTCTATCACCCTTACCTTTACTATCTTTCCCAAAAGGCTTTCATCACCCTCAAGGTTTACCCATCTGTTTGTCCTTGTCCTACCCACAAGCTTTCCTTTTTCAAAGCCTTCTATAAGAACTTCTTGCTCTGTATTTTTATAAGCCTTGGCTATTTCAGAAAGTATTTCCTTTTGAATATTCAAAAGCCTTGTCATCCTTTGGGTTTTGACTTCATCGGTCGCTTGCCCCTCCATGAAATAGGCGGGCGTGTCTGGCCTTGGAGAGTATTTAAAGGAGAAAACCTGTTCAAACCTCACCCTTTTGAGTACATCAAGGGTTTGCTCAAAGTCTTCCTCTGTTTCTGTGGGAAAACCCACTATAATATCCGTGGAGAAGGTTATACCCTTTACGTAGTGCTTGAGCATATCTATCTTTTCAAAATACTCTTCCTTTGTGTAGCCCCTGTCCATGAGCTTTAAAATCCTTGAGGACCCCGCTTGTACAGGTAGATGAAGATGTTCACAAACTTGGGTGATCTGCCCCATAGCCCTCGCTATGTTTTCCGTTAAATCCTTCGGATGCCCTGTAGTAAATCTTATCCTTTCTACACCCTCTATGCTTGCCACTTGATAAAGGAGTTCTTCAAAGGGTATTCCAAGGTCTTGTCCCCAAGCGGTTACATTCTGGCCCAGAAGATGGATTTCTTTAACTCCGTCCTCCACCAGAGCTTTTACCTCCGAAAGGATGCTTTCTAAGCTTCTTGACCTTTGCCTACCCCTTGTCTTTGGAACCACGCAGTAGGTACAGTTTTTATCACAGCCCTTCATAACGGTTACATAGGCACAAAACTGATTATCCTTTACAGTGGGATATTCCCAAAGCTTGTCTTCGTCCTCCGGTGGATTTTCCAAGAGGGCTATAGCTTTGTATCCTCCCTGCGCCTGTTGAATTAACTCTGGTAGCCGGTGCATGTTAAAGCTTGAAAACATAATATCCACCATGGGTGCCTTTTGCACCAATTCTTGCCCCATTCTTTGAGCAAGGCATCCACACACGCCTATCAAAGCCTTTGGGTTTTTCTCCTTTATCTTTTTATACTCTCCAAGATGGGAATACACCTTTTGGTCTGGCTTTTCCCTAATGGTGCAAGTGTTTATAAGGATCAGATCTGCCTTTTCCCAGCTTTCTGCAGGTTCATAACCCATGCTTTGGAGTATTCCCCTTATCCTTTCCGAATCGTTGAAGTTCATCTGGCAACCAAAGGTCTTTATGTAGTACTTCATAATGATAAAATTTAAACCATAATCTTTAAAGAAAAAGCTATTTTGTAAAGATCACTGATTCATCAACCCCCGGGGCGTATTTTCATACGCTCCTACAAGGAATTTCTCATTCGGCGCGTAAAGAAGTTATAATTGTAAGCATGGGATACAGAGTAGCCATAGTGGGTGCTACTGGAGAAGTGGGAAGAGCCTTTTTAAAGGTATTGGAAGAGAGGGACTTCCCCGTAGAGGAGCTTTTACTTTTTGCTTCTGAAAAATCCGAGGGTATGGAGCTAACCTTTAAGGGTGAAAAGGTCAAAGTACAAGCCCTAAACAAAAGGGATAGCTTTTCTGGTATAGATATAGCCCTTTTTTCCGCAGGCTCATCCATAAGCAAAGAATATGCCCCAAAGTTTGCTCAAGAGGGTGCTGTGGTTATAGACAACTCTTCCGCTTGGAGGATGGATCCAGAGGTTCCTCTTGTGGTGCCTGAGGTGAATCCCGAGGATGTGAAGGAGCACAAGGGAATAATAGCAAACCCCAACTGTTCCACCATACAGATGCTTGTGGCTTTAAAGCCTATCTATGATGCCGTTGGCATATCCCATATAGTGGTATCTACCTATCAATCGGTCTCTGGAGCTGGAGCAAAGGCTATAAGGGAGCTACAAGAACAGGTAAAGGCTTGGTGTGAAAATAGAGAAATACCTGGGGCAAAGGCTCTTCCAAAGAGGATTGCCTTTAACGTTGTCCCTCAAATAGATGTTTTTACCGAAAATGGTTATACAAAGGAAGAAATGAAGATGTTTAACGAAACAAGGAAGATACTCCATGATCTCGATATAAAGGTGTCCGCCACGTGTGTAAGGGTTCCTGTCTTTTACGGTCATTCGGAAGCCATAAGCGTTAAACTAAGGAAGGATCTATCTCCCGAAGAAGCTAAGGAAATTCTTAAAAGGGCAAAGGGTGTGGTTTTGGTGGATGATCCCCAAAAGGGGGAGTACCCTCTTGCTATAGACGTGGCAGGAAGGGATGAGGTCTTTGTAGGAAGGATAAGAAAAGACCTTGTTTTTGAACCGGGCCTTTCTCTTTGGGTGGTGGCGGACAACATTCGGAAGGGTGCAGCCACCAACGCAGTACAGATAGCGGAACTTTTGGTGCAGCACGCCCTGGTGTAAAGATGCTTAGGATAAAGGGATCCGCCCTGCAGAAGATAATATCTCAAGCAGAAGGGGACTATCCTTATGAAACCTGTGGCTTGCTTTTGGGCAAAGGAGATGGTTCCCTTAGAACAGTTTTTGGAGCCTTTGAAACACCCAATGCAAACCCTGATAGGAAGCACGACCGCTATGAAATAGCACCAGAGGACTATCTGAAAGCGGAGAAAAAGGCGAGGGAGTTTGGACTTGAGATAGTGGGCGTGTATCATTCCCATCCAGACCATCCCGACAGACCCTCCCAGTTTGATCAAGAGAGAGCCTTTGAAGGGTGGTCTTATATAATCCTTTCTGTGAGTAAAGGGAAGGTGGTATCCTACAGAAGCTGGGAGCTGGCTGAAGGAAAGTTTGTAGAGGAGGAGATCTTTATCTTTGGATGAAGCCCAGGATAAGATACTTAGATATCCAAGCCTTAGATGGAGACAGCTTTTTGATAAGGGACCCCTACGGCATATCCCCAGGTCTTGTAGTTTCTTCCCATGCCCTTTTTTTAATGTCCCTTATGGACGGCAGAAGGGATCTGCTTGATATAAAGGCAGAATTTTTTAAAGCTACCGGGTACGTAATAAAAGAGGAAGAGATAAAAGAGTTTTTACAGCTTCTTGAGGAAAACCTTCTTTTGGATGGAGAGAAGCTCCAAAGGGTTATAAGAGAAGAAAAGGACAAAGGTATACGAAGAATGTCCCATGTATTTGAAGTTTATCCAGCAGATCCCCAAGAAGCCAGAAAATTTTTAACGGGTGAAGAGAAAAAGGAAAAAAGGGATCTTTTAGGGCTTATGGTACCCCATATGGATATAAGAGTAGCCAAGAAGACCTATTGGGAAGGCTACGGAAGGCTAAAAGAAGGAAAGGAATCTGTGGTTATTTTGGGTGTGTCCCACTATTGGCATGAAATGCCCTTTTCTGTTCTGGCCTTATCAATGGAAACTCCCTTTGGGATTTTGGAAGTTAGAAAAGACCTAATTGGAAAACTCCAAAGCTTTTATAACTTTGATATCACCCACGATATCCTTTCCTACCGTATGGAACACTCCATTGAGTTTGCAAGCCTTTATGTAAAGATGCTTTATCCACAAGCAAAAGCCTTAGCTTTGATAGTATCCTATGGTGATATACCCTTTTTAAAGGGACTTGCGGAAAATCTTTTACGTGTAATAGACAAGGATTTAAAGCATACCCTTATAATATCCAGCGTGGATTTAAGCCATGTAGGGAAAAAGTTTGGAGATATGAGAAGTTTTGACCCTTCTCACAGAGACAGGACTTATTTAAACCTTTTACAAAACTTAGAATCGGAAGAAGCCTTTAATCTTTTGCAAAAGGATTCAAACTTTACCCGTATAGACGGACAATACACAAATCTTGTTTTTTCCCACATGCTAAGAAAAGCAGGAATTGAAAAAGGAGAACTTTTTGATTATAGCCAATACTACGAAAGGGAAAGGGATTCCATAGTTTCCTATACCAGTATGGGCTTTTAGAGTTTAAAAAACTCCACTTTTAGGTCTAACAAAAACTCAGGATAATGCCTCTCAAGAAGCCTTTTAACCTTGTTTATAGTATCCTCAGCTATTTCCCTATCACCAGCCACACAAACAAAGGCAAGGCTTGACCTTTGCCAGAGCTCATGATGTTCAATCTCTGCCACAGAGACATTAAAGGAAGCCCTAACCTTATCCTTTATAGACCTAAGGTATTGCCTTTTTTCTTTTAAAGAGCCATTCTCTGGAAAGAAAAAATTAACCCTTAACACACCCAGCACCATAGAGGCTTTATTATAAAAATATATACGCCGAGTGAGAAATTCAAAAAAGCTCAGACACAAGCCCATCAATAAAAAGAGGCAGTAGGGCTATACTAACAGATGTCCAAATAGCAGACATCACAATCATGGCATATATTCAGAAAGTAAAGGTAGTGGTTGGAGGGCTTTGACTTGTGTGCTTGTGTTGGATATAGCTTTTATAGGAGGTTTGTTTGATGATACCTAATTTCTCACCCAGCGTACAGAAAAATAGTATAATTTAGAATGGGACTATGAATGCAAAAATATTATGCAGAACTTTAGGTTATGGGTCCTGAGTTGCTTCTAACCTTATACACAGGCTCTCTTTTTGCCCTAATCTTTTTGGTTGCTCCTGTTTTGCTGAGAGCAAGGGAAAACAAAGATCTTGCGGGTGGGCTTTACGGCAAGATCCTTTGGAGGTTTTACAAGGTTGCTTTTTTACTGCTTATACTTTATCTTATTTTAGGAAATGAAAGGTTGTACGCAGTATTACTTATGCTGGGCTTAAGCTTTAATGTGGGCATATCCTATTGGTTAAAAAACTACAAGAAAAGTCTTGGGAATATAGACCAGATTGACTACCAAGACTCCAAAAGAGTCCTTTTTAGAAGAGTTTCCATCCTTTCCACTTTAACGCTTTTTGGAAATTTTCTCCTTTCCTTTTATATACTGATAAACCAACTAAAGGAGGTATAGGTGCAAGAGTATAGGGTAAACAGACAGATAAGGGCAAAGGAAGTAAGGCTAATAGACGAAAAGGGCAAACAGATAGGGATCATCCCCTTACAAGAAGCCCTAAGAATTGCCAACGAAAAGGGGCTTGACCTTGTGGAAATAGCTCCCCAGGCAAATCCCCCCGTATGCAAGATATTAGACTATGGAAAGTTTCTTTATGAGCTTAAAAAGAAGGAAAAGGAAGCAAAAAAGAAACAGAAAGAGCATGCCATCGAAGTTAAAGATATGATGTTTTCTCTAAGGATCGACGAGCATGACCTAAGGGTAAAACTTAAGCATATGCGTGAGTTTCTTATGGACGGAGATAAGGTAAGAGTGAGAATACGTTTTAGAGGTAGAGAGCATCTCCATCCAGAATTGGGAGACAAGTTGGCAAACAGGATAATAGAAGAGCTTTCCGATGTGGGACAACTTGAAGCGCCCATCAAAAAGGAAGGCAACTTTTTGGTTTTTTCTTTTCTCCCAAAGAAAAAGTGATATATTTTTAAAGTATATTAAAGAGGAGGTGATACGCTGAATGAGAAATTACCTTTTCATCGGTAGCACAGGCATCCCTGCCTGCGATAAAAAACAGGCTGAAAACCTAAAATACCAGAATTTTAAATTTAAATATATTAACCTAAATTGCTAGTTTAAGATTAATGAGTTTTGATATAGAGTAGGCGAGTATTATGTAGGAGATCTTTGATAACAAGCCTTTTAGACTAACTGCAAATAACTTCTTTATGCCCATCCTTGTCAAAGCCGAAA
>CALIUI010000074.1 GCA_938048815.1 uncultured Aquificaceae bacterium
CTGTGTGGATATATCACACCTTTCCACCATAAGTGGTGATAAATTAACGGTGAAGGTGGAAGACGGCAGCATATTGGATGAGGATGGTACCTTAAACGGGGTTGTAAAAACAAGGAGCATTGTTTATTCGGTAATGCCCCAAGAATACAGGAAAAGTGGAGGTTGTAGCATGGGTGCCTCCAAAGACCTATCTTTGCTGTCCTTATTGCTCCTTCCACTTCTTATACTCCTTAGGAGAAGGAGAGAATCCCTTTGAAAATTCTTTGTGGGAATGTATAATGTGCTCCTACACTCCAAACCATAAATCACCCAATGGGTTCTATTTAACAGGCGATGGGTAGCGTTGCCCTTATAGATTGGACGTACCTTAATGAGCCGCTACAATAATTTTGATCCGGCATGGAGTTATAAAATCTTAATCATGTTCCCAATATAGAAGTCATCTTATATTTACATAAACTATGGAAAAGCTTGTGGAAATACCCTTGGACCTTGCCCAAAAGTGTGTCAAATGTGCTTTGTGTAAATCTGTATGTCCCACGTACCCATACATAGAGGAAGAGGCGGGCTTTGCCCGTGGAAGGCTTGCTTTGGCGGAGATGGTGGTTAAGGGAGAATTGCCCCTAAACTCCGAGGTTGCAAAGCAATGGGATGCCTGTGCTATGTGTAGAAGATGTGAATGGATATGTCCTAATAACGTGGAATACAAGGAAATAATGGTCAAGGCGAGAAATTTGCAAAGGGAATCTTTGGGAAAGGGCACGGTAAAAAGTTTTGCTTTAAAATCCTTAGAGTTGTTGCAGTCAAAAAGTGGAAGAGGGCTTATTAAGCTTGCAGGAAAGCTTATGGAAACTTTGCCTTTCAAGGAGATAAAAACTCCCTTTCCTACAGGAGCAGTTAAGTTTATGCCAAAGCCTACCTCAAAGGCTTTTGGTCTAAGAGGGAAGGTCTTTGAAGCACAAAAGGAAAAGGGTAGACTTCTCTTCTTTACGGGCTGTATGATAGACGCCTTTTATGGAAAAACAGGGGAAAGCGTTATAAAGCTTATGAACAAAGCCGGTTATACGGTGATAGTTCCCGGGGATATAAAATGTTGTGGGGCACCCCATTATTACTCTGGGGATATAAAAACCTTTGAAAAATTGAAAAACCATAATATCAAAGAGATGGAAAAGTACGACTTTGATGGGATTGTGGTAGCCTGTCCTACGTGCGGTGGAGCTCTTCAGGAGGACTATAAACTTTCCAAGCCTGTTTTTGATTTTGCGCAGATAGTTTTTGAAAGCTCCTTAAGGTTCAAAGGCTCTGGTAAAAATTTAACCTTTCACGTGCCTTGCCATTCTTACAGCGCCATGAAGGTAAGCGATAAGGTTTTTTACCAAGTTATGGAAAGGACTGAGGGGGATACGGTTAAAAAAGCCCAGAAGGATAAATCCTGTTGCGGTTTTGCGGGACTTTTCTCTATAACCAATCCAAAGCTATCGGACAACATACAAAGGGAAAAGATAGAAGACCTAAGGAACACACAGGCGGAGGTTGTTCTTACCACCTGCCCCGGTTGTGTGCTGAATCTAAAAGACGGTGTTAAAAAGCACAAGACAGGTCAAGAGATTATGCATTTGGCGGACTATCTGGCGGATAGAGTAGATTAGAATATACCTATGCGCATATTGGTGACAGGGGGTGCAGGATACATAGGCTCCCATATGGTTAAGCTCCTTGGAGAAAGGGGCTATGAGGTTTTAACGGTAGATAACCTTTCTGAGGGCAACCCTTGGGCGGTTCTCTATGGAGACCTAAGGGTAGTGGATCTTTTAAACTACAAAGCCCTTGAGGAGGTCTTTTTGGAGTTTAAGCCAGAGGCGGTGATCCACTTTGCCGCAAAGGTAAAAGTACCCGAAAGCGTAAGAAAGCCCCTTCTTTACTATGAAAACAACTTTGTGGGCACCCTTAATCTGCTCCAAGCTATGCAAAGGGCTGGCACAAAATATTTGGTCTTTTCCTCCACGGCAGCCCTTTATGGTATACCCCAGAGAATACCTGTAAAGGAAGAGGACCCCACAGAGCCCATAAATCCTTACGGTTGGAGTAAGCTCTTTGCGGAGAGGGCAATAAGGGACTTTTCTTCTGTAAGCGGTATAAGTTATGCTATCCTAAGATATTTCAACGTGGCGGGCGCAGACCCTGAGGGGAAGATAGGACAAGTAAGCAAAGAACCAACCCATCTTATATTAAGGGCGGTAAAGGTTGCCACAGGCCAGATACCCTACCTTGAAGTCTTTGGCACCGACTATCCTACTCCCGATGGCACTTGTATAAGGGATTTTGTGCATGTTGTGGACCTTTGCCAGGCCCATATAAGCGCATTGGATTACCTTCAGAAGGGAGGTAAAAGCGACATTTTCAATATAGGTTATGGAAGAGGTTATTCGGTGCTTGAAGTGATTCAAAGGGTAAAGGAAGTTTCTGGAGTGGATTTTAAAGTGGTATACGCAAACAGGCGCGAAGGAGATCCACCAGCTTTAGTGGCAGATAACACCAAAGCCAAAGAAGTTTTAAAATGGCAACCTAAATATGATGACCTAAGCTTTATCATAGAAACCGCCCTAAACTGGGAGAAGAGTTATATTCATTGTCAATGATAGAACTAGGCTGTTTAAAAAACCCCGATCTAAACATGCCCCTATGCTAAAATTGTAAAGGACGGGCAAAATAACCATTTGCGCTAAACTTATCTTACTTAGCAACAAAGATTTAGCCCTACTAAAAGACCTAATGAGAAGATGGTCCTCTGCTGAGAGATATGCCTATAAAAGACTTTTGGAAGGTAAAAGCCTAAGTGGTATAAGCAAGGAACTTCAAAACCTTTTTGGTCTTAACTCAAGATATTCATACTCCGCTGTCATAAAAGCCCAAACCTTACTCTCTGCTGTCAAAGAAAAAGGAAAAAACCTTAAAAAGGTAGTGGTGCTGACGGCACTCTCTGCCAAGTTAGTTCCTGCTGTAGGGGATGGGGGCGGTGGTCCTATGAAAGGGCTATTTTTTAAACACCCTGAATGATACCTAATTTCTCACCCAACTTATCTTTTAGAGAGTATATTTTTATAATAGATGCAGGAAAATAAAAAAACCGATGGCTTAAAGCCCCAAACCTATGCTTTGGTGGGTTGCCTTCTTTTGCCCTTGGGTGGTATAAGTATTGTCTTTGCCTTTCTTGGTGGTTTTGCTCTAATGTATGGTATGGCTGGGCTTTTGGAAAGGGCTAACCTGGGACATTTAAAGACAAGGTTTTCCTTTGGGCTTCTTTTGGCTATCTTAGGAGGCCTTTGGGCTAAGTATGTTTTGGATAACTACGGTTTTGAAATAAAAAGACTTTTGATAACTTCCTTTATCTCTGGAATTGGCTTATATATTCAATCTCAAGTTTATTCCACGCTGGGATATGTGGAAAAAAAGGATCTTTTAGCCTTGGGTGGTATTTTTCTGGTGGTGGGCTCTGCCACTTTTTGGTTTTATGTAGGTTTTTTACCTTTGGCTTTTGGAGTTTTAGTTATAGCTTACAGCTTTTGGAGGTGGTGAAATGAAGGAGTTTATTGTAAAACTTCTTACACTTTTGGGTATAGCTCAAGCGGGTAATCCTCTTCAAGAGGGACAGCTTGCTTACCTTTTTAGCTTAAAAAACCACGAGGGAAAGACAGTAAATCTGTCCGATTACAAGGGAAGGTGGGTTGTTCTTTACTTTTATCCAAAAGCTGATACTCCCGGATGTACCACTCAGGCAAAGGAATACACAAAGCTAATGCCAGAGTTTGAAAAGCTAAGGGTGAAGGTCTTTGGCGTAAGCACCGATAAAGTGGAAAGCATAAAAAAATTCAGAGAGAAGTATAACCTTTCTGTTGAGTTTCTATCAGATCCAAAGGGAGAAGTAGCCAAGGCTTATGGTGTAAGTGTAATAGCAGGCTTTTGTTCAAGGGATACGGTTTTGATAAACCCAGACCTAAGGGTGGAGAAGGTATACAGAGGAGTAGATCCATCCGCAGATCCCAAAAAGGTTTTGGAATATATAAACAAAACAAAGTAAAATAAACCCCTTGAATTTAACATCCCTTTAGAAAATACTTAAGAGTATGCGGATGAGTTTAAAGGTCTCTGGTATGTCCTGTATAAACTGCGCAAGGGCTATAGAGATTAGTCTGAAAAAACTTCGTGGGATACAAGACGTACAAGTTTCTTTTGAACTTGGTAGGGTGGTGGTCGAATATCAGGAGGATTTCCTTGATGTAGAGCAAATAAAAAGGGTTATAGAATCTTTGGGTTACAAGGTAGAAGCGGTAGAGGAAAAAAGATGGAATACCTATACACTCCTTTTTTGCTGGATTTCAAGCCTTTGCATTATGATTTTAATGTTTTGGCATGGTATCTATAGTATGTATTTTCAGGCTTTATTAGCCCTTATGGTTCAAGTTTTGGGTGGCTATGTTTTTTACAAGGGTGCCCTTGGCGCTTTAAGGGCAAGGGTTGGGAACATGGACCTTTTGGTAGCTTTGGGTAGTTCTTCTGCCCTTTTGTATAGCTTTCTTTCTCTTTTTGGTTTGTTGCCAGGCGAGCCCTTCTTTGAAACTTCCGCCTTTTTGATCACCTTTGTAAGGACTGGAAAGTTTTTAGAGGATTGGGTAAAGGCAAGGGCTTTGAAGGGTCTTAGAGATCTTTTTGCCTTACAGACGGTGAAAGTCAAAGTTTTAAAAGAGGGTAAGGAGATAAGTAAATCCTTGCAAGAAGTTTTTGTGGGAGACCTTATACTTCTAAGGACTGGTGATATGGTGCCTGTGGATTGTAGTATCCTTGAAGGAACCTTGGAGGTGGACGAATCTTTGATTACAGGAGAGAGCCTGCCTGTGAAAAAATCCCAAGGGGATAGACTTCTCTCCGGAAGCCTTGTGATCTCGGGCTTTGCAAAAGCAAAGGTGGAAAAGACCTTTAGCCATAGCTATGCAAACCTTTTGGTAAGGCTTGTGGAAGAAAGCCTAAGTAAAAAGCCAAGGATCCATAGGTTGGCAGACAAGTTTTCCCACTACTTTGTACAAGGAGTTGTTTTGTTGTCTGTGATTGTCTTTCTTTTTTGGTATGCAAAAACAGGAAATCTACCTTTGGCGGTAAGCTTTTCTCTTGCGGTAATGGTTGTCTCTTGCCCCTGTGCCTTTGGTATTGCTGTGCCTTTGGCTTTGACCTTTGGTATTTTCAAGGCTAACAAAAGGGGAGTTCTCATAAAAGATCCCACAGCCTTTGAGAAAAGTATAGATATCCTATTGATGGATAAAACGGGTACTCTAACAGAGGGCAAGCCAAAGCTCGTTGACTATAACCTTTATGAAGAAGAGGCCCTAAAGATAGCATGCGCTATGGCAAAGGTATCAAACCATCCCTACTCTATTGCCATAAGGGAGTTCTGTGAAAGTAAAGGTATAAAAGGGAAAAGCTTGGAAGCATGCAAGGAAGAGGCTGGCGTGGGTATTTTCTGCGGAGAGTATACACTTGGAAAGGGTAAGGAGGGGCAAGTGGCTCTTTTAAGAAATGGTTCTCTTTTAGCAGAGTTCTTCTTTGAAGATGCTTTAAGAAAAGAGGCTTTGGAAGTTATATCTTTCCTCAAATCAAGGGGTATAAGGGTCTTTATGATCACAGGAGATAAAGAAGAAAAGGCAAGGCAATTGGCACAAAGCTTGGGTATAGACTACATTGCCCAAGCAACGCCTGAAGAGAAGCTAAGGAAGGTAAAGGAGTTAAAGGAAAAGGGTTTAAGGGTTGGTATGGTGGGGGATGGCATAAACGATGCTCCTGCAATGGCACAGGCAGATATCTCCTTCGCTATAGGCTCTGGAACAGATATGGCAAAAAGGGCAGGTGATGTTATACTCCTTAGGGGCATAGAAGGGGTAAGGACCTTTTTTGAGGTTAGGGATAGAACCTTAAGGAGGATAAGGGAAAATCTTTTCTGGGCATTCTTTTATAACCTTTTGGGGATTCCAATAGCGGGTGGATTGTTGTATAGTAAGGGTATATACCTAAAGCCAGAAATGGCAGGACTTATGATGGCTTTTTCTTCTTTGAGTGTGGTCTTGAATTCTTTAAGGAAGTGATGTATAATAACCTTCTTGTATAAGCTAAGGAGGAAAAGATGGCGTTGAGGATAAGGGTTTCTCATTATGGAAGAAGGCATCATCCCATATACAGGATAGTGGTGGCGGACGCCAAAGCCCCAAGAGATGGCAGGGTGGTAGATGTTATAGCCACCTACGATCCGGTAAATAAAAGGCTTATAGAGGTAAAAGAGGATAAGCTAAAAGATTGGCTAAGCAAGGGTGTGGAGCTTACCGATAGAGCAAAAAGCATACTCAAAAACGCAAAAATACTATAGGAGGTAAGACATGAGCCAACTTAGGGACATTGTAGAGATCACAGCCAGGTCCTTGGTGGACAACCCCAGCAAGGTAAACGTCCAAGAGATCGAAGGCGAAAAGACGGTAGTCATCGAGCTTAGGGTGGATAAGGCAGACCTTGGAAAGGTCATAGGCAAGGGCGGGCGTATAGCAAGGTCTTTGAGGACCATTCTTGCCTCTATGGGAAGAAGGATAAACAAAAGGGTGGTTCTTGAAATCCTTGAATAGTTTATAATAAACCTCCATGGGAAGAAGTATAAAGATGGCAGAATCTCCCATGGAGGGCCATCCTGATAAACTGGCAGACCTTATAGCGGACGCCCTTTTAGACGAGTTTATAAAAAGGGATCCTTACAGCAAGGTTTCCCTTGAAATTCTCCTTATCTCTGGTATGACCTTAGTAGCTGGGCATGTTTCCACGGAAAGTTATGTGGATATCCCCGGTGTTGTAAGGCGGACCATAAAAGAAGTAGGCTATAGCAGGGCTGAATATGGCTTTGATGCGGACTCATCCGCAGTTTTAACTTCCATAGAAGAACAGAGCCCCGATATAGTTCTTGGTATATCTTCCGAGGGTGCAGGAGATACTGCCACAGTGGTAGGCTATGCTTGCACCGATACAGAAAACTACATGCCCATGCCCATAAGCTTGGCACATAGTATATCTCAAAGGGTTTCGGAGTTGAGGAAATCTGGTAAAGCTCCCTTTTTACGCCCCGATGGTAAGGTTTTAATAACTGTCCTTTATGAGGATGAAAAACCAGTTTTTGTTAAGGATGCCATAATCTTTTGTCAGCACGACCCCGACGTATCCTTAGAAAAGCTCAGGGACTTTGTGATAGAAGAAGCGGTAAAGAAGATAATACCCCAAAATCTCATACAAAAGGAAACGAGGATTTTGGTAAACCCCTCTGGTAGGTTTGTTCTTGGAGGTCCTGCCGCCGATGCAGGCCAAACGGGTAGAAAAATAGTATCCGACGCCTATGGTGATGTGGCTTATTCGGGTGGCAGTGCCTTTTCTGGAAAGGATCCCACCAAAACAGACAGAACGGCCTCTTATTTGGCACGCATGATGGCAAAGCACATGGTGGCAAGTGGCTTAGCCCAAAGGTGTATGGTTCAGATGGCTTATGCTTTTGGTATGAGTGAGGTAATAGCCTTTGATATAGAAACTTACGGCACAGAAAAGGTGGAAAAGGAAAGGATAAAAAGCAGACTTCTTGAAGTTTTTCCTACCAATCCCAAAAGAATGATAGAGTTCCTTGACCTTAGAAAACCTATATACAAACAAACGGCGTGCTATGGGCACTTTGGAAAGGAAAACCTACCTTGGGAGAAGCTTACTAAATTAGACCTCTTTTTAGAACTCCAACAGTAGGTCAATATAAATAGCACCGCCGAAGGCGCATATATCCTTGCCAAGATTCTTATAAAGTCCATCGTACCTGCCGCCACCTGCCAAGGGCTGTCCCACCTTTGGATGGAAAAACTCAAAAACAACGCCTGTGTAGTAATCCTTTGACCTTATCTCAGAAAGGTCAAAAACTATACTAAAGCCTTCAAGCCTTTGCGCTATATCCCTTAAGCTTTGACAGGCTTGGGAAAACTCAGGATACTTTTCCTCAAAGGATAAAAGCACTTCAAAGCCCCCATTGTACAAAAGAAGGTCTTTTAAAGGTGGCACCTGAGACAAAAGGGAGAAATTTTTCTTCAATATGGCTTCCTTATAATGGTACCCATAACGTCTTAGTAGCTCTTCCACTATTGCCACATGCCCAAGGCTAAGGGTAAGCTCTTTCATGCCACAGGCTTTAAGGTAGTTTCCTATGGCTTGAATGACTTCCACCTCCGCAGAAATAGAAGGCTCACCAAGAAATTCCACACCCACCTGGTAGCTTTCTAAACTACCGCTTGGCGAATACACATTACCCCAATAGAATACCTTTAAAGGTAGGGATAGATCCTTTTGAAGGCTCAAAAACCTCGCAAGGCTTATAGTCCAATCTCTTCTAAGACACAGAAGGTTCCCATCTTGGAGACTGCCCAGCACAAAGGGTTTTTCACCATAAACCTCATGGCTGTATATCTCAAGGGAAGGCAACACTATAAACCTATAATCCTTGAAAACCTCACAGGCTTTTAGAAAAAACTCTTTTAGCCTTTCCGAATCCTCAAAGTTAAAAAACCTTTCCTCGGGTGGTATTACTTTCATATTTTTTAAGCTAAGCTACTGGATAAAGTCCTTCTACAAAGCCCTTCCAGACCTCTGGCATACGGTCAAGCTCCTCTTGGGCTATCTTCCTTACAACCTCTTGGAGAGAGCTTATATCCCTTTTACTCCTTATGCTTACGTCAAGCACCTGAGGTTGGTTTATGGGCTTTCCTATCTGGGAAACAATATAACAGTAAGCTTCTTCTATCTCTTCAATCTCCCTTACCACCCTTTCTGCTATTAGGTTTGCCACTCGGTTATAGATCTTTCCTATGTGAGATATGGGATTTTTACCCGCTGCCGCCTCAAGGCTCATGGGCCTGTAGGGAGTTATAAGGCCGTTTATTCTGTTTCCTCTTCCCACTTGACCGTCGTCTCCTTGCTCGGCAGAGGTTCCTGTAACAGTTATATAAACCGAGTGGTTCTCTTTGCTGTCTGCGGTGTTTATAAAAACATCCACTTCCTTGCCAACAACAGACTCAACCCTTTCCTTTACCTTTTTCCTTAAGACTTCCTTCTTTTGGAAGTAGTCCTCCACATCCTTTATGTACTTACCTACAAAAGCCAAGGCTATGGTAAGTCTGTATTTATCCTTTATTCTAACACCCATAACCTTTATATCTTCTCCCACCTCTGGATGTTCTCTTTTTGTTTCTGAGGAGTTTAGGTACCTTTCTGCCTCAAAAACTGCCCTTTCAAGGCTGTCAAGGGGAGCATAACCCACACCAAAGGAGGTATCGTTAGCCAAAGGTATTTCGCCCTTCTTTTGGAACCTTTCAAAAAGCTCCACTAAATCTTTACTGCCGGGTTTTATCCGAGTGTGGATCTTTACATGCCTTTCTACGTCAAGGTTTCTTATGTTTTCCCTTAGCCAACTTTTGGCGCTTTCTACTGCCAAGGTATGGACATCAATGCCCTCTGTGATAGCCCTGCCTACCAAGTAAATCTCTATGGGCTCTATAACCTCACCACCACCAAACTCCGCCCTTGCCACACCGCCCACCAAAAGGGCTTTATCCACATTATGATGCATAACAGCACCAAACTTTTCTAAATAAACCTTGCATAGCTCCCTTGAGAGGTTTTCCGCCAGATAATCGCATATGGTATCGGGATGTCCAATGCCTTTGCGTTCTACAATTTCCGCATCAAGCTCATAAACGGGCTTAAAGGTCATAGGAGTTATAACTATGTTCGCCACCGGAAACCTCCTGAGTTTTGATAGTGTTAAAGTATAACACAAATCCTGAAATTCTGTATGAAAAATAGGGCTTTGTGCAACCGACGCTCCCAGAGAATTATTATAAAAAATGGGCGATATTCATATGCCCCTACAAAAAAATAGTTGGCGGTTTAGGAGCCGCGCCTATAGGGAAATTCCTCACTCGGCGTTTCTATACTATAATTTTACAGATGGAATTTCTATACGAAGGCAAGGCTAAAATAGTCTATAAGGTGGAAGAAGATAAATGCCTTATATATTTCAAAGATACTGCAACAGCCTTTGACGCCACAAAAAAGGCGATCTATGAAGGTAAAGGTGTTTTCAATAACACCATATCCAGCATAATCTTTCAGCTTCTGGAGGAAAGAGGTATAAAAACCCACTTCATAAAGAAGGTATCCGACAGGGAGATGTTGGTATGGAGAGCAAAGAGGCTGGACCTTGAGGTGGTTGTAAGAAACATAACCGCAGGTAGTTTATGTAAAAGGCTTGGTCTAAGGGAGGGAGAAAGATTAAAAAAGCCCCTTGTGGAGTTTTTCTATAAAAAGGATGAGCTACATGATCCGCTAATATGCACAGAACACGCTCTTTTGTTGGGAATAGCAGATAGAAAAACTCTGCTGGAAACAAAAAGGATAGCTAAAAAAGTGAATAGTATCCTTAAGAGGTTTTTCAAAGACCATGGTCTTTTGCTTGTGGATTTCAAGTTGGAGTTTGGCATACTTCCCGATGGAAGGCTTGCGGTTATAGACGAGATATCTCCCGATACTTGCAGGCTTTGGGATATAAAAACGGGAGAAAAGTTGGACAAGGACAGGTTTAGGTTCGACCTTGGAGATCTCTTAGAGGGCTACAAGAAGGTTTTACGGAAGATACAATGAGGTTAGCCTTTCCCCTTACCATAATAGGGATTTTCTTATTCTTCGCTGTCTTTGCAGACCTTATAGCCCCCTACCCCTACGCCATGCAAGACAGAAGGTCGCCCTTTCATCCGCCCACAAGGATCCACCTTTTTAAGGAGGGGAAGATAAGCTTTCCTTACGTAAATCTCTACGAGATGAAGGATCCCCTTTTTAAGGTATATGAGGAAAGAAAAGATGTTTCCTGTAGGCTAAGATTTTTTGAAAACACTTCCTATGGCTATAAGCTCCTTTCTGTAGAAGAGCCTTGCAGGCTGTACCTTTTGGGAACGGATAAACTCGGCAGGGACATTTTTAGTAGGATAGTTTATGGATCAAGGGTATCTCTAACCATTGGCTTTGTGGGTGTTTCCATAACCTTTCTCTTGGGAAGCATAATAGGGGGTTTATCAGGGTACTTTGGTGGCAGGGTGGATACCCTTATAATGAGGCTGGTGGAGGTGCTTTTGGCTATACCTACTTTTTACCTTATGCTTTCCCTTAGGTCTGTGTTTCCTTTAACCATGGAAAGCTTTCATGTGTTTTTGATGGTTATTTTTATACTATCCTTTCTTGGGTGGGCTGGGCTTGCAAGGGTTATAAGGGGTATGGTGCTCTCCTTGAGGGAAAAAGAATTTGTACAATCTGCCAAGGTTTATGGTGCAAGCACATGGAGGATCCTTAGGGTGCATATACTACCCAACACTTACTATTATCTTATCGTAGCTGCAACCCTTTCCTTTCCCGGTTATATTCTCGCAGAGGCTTCCCTGAGCTTTTTAGGGTTGGGCATTCAAGAGCCTTACCCAAGCTGGGGGAACATGTTATCGGACGCAAGGAACGTTAATCTCATCTCTGCCCATCCTTGGATACTCTCTCCCGGCATAGCCCTTTTCCTTTTGGTGATAGCCTTTAACCTGCTTGGTGATAATCTATTAAAGGCTAAAAAGCTATGAAGGACCTTTTGGCTAAGGTGGAAAGGAACCAACATCTGCGTGGAAGATTGTACCTTTTGGAGCTTTTTGCTCCAAGCATAGCAAGGGGATCAAGGGCTGGTCAGTTTGTTATGCTAAAGGTATCAAAAAGCCTTGATCCTATGGGAAGAAGAGCCTTTGCTATAGCAGACGTAAGGGAAGATAGAATACTTATCTTTTACGAGGTGGTGGGAAAAGGTACCCATGCCCTTTCAAATATAAGAGAAGGGGAAGATATATACCTTTTTGGTCCCCTTGGTAAAGGAGTTTTTCCAAAGGAAGGTGATAGGCATCTCCTTTTAGGTGGAGGTGTAGGCTTGGCAGGACTGACCCTTTTGGGCAAAGAGTTAAGGAAAGAAGGCAAAAGGGTTATTTTTGTGTATGGGGGAAAGAGTGAAGAACACTTAGGAATGGAAGGATGGTTAAAAGAGGAAGGCTTTGAATACATCCTTTATACGGAAGATGGAAGTAGGGGTAGAAAGGGCCTTATAACCGACGTTTTTAAGGATTTTGACACTTCATGGACAGTGCATGCCTGCGGTCCAAAGGCCATGTTTAGAGCCCTAAAGGGTATAAAAGGATACAAAATGTACTTTTCCCTTGAAAGTAGGATGGCTTGCGGATGGGGCGTATGCCTCGGCTGTGTGGTTAGAACCAAAGAAGGCTATAAAAGGGTGTGCTATGAAGGTCCAGTCTTTGACAGCGAGGAGGTGATCTTCTGATGTTTACAGGCTTGGTGGAAGCCTTAGGAAATGTAGAGGAGGTCAAAAGGGGAAAGCTGATAATAAGGGCACCCTTTGAGGATGTCAAAGTAGGGGACAGCATAGCGGTAAACGGTGTGTGTCTTACGGCTACAAAGATAGATAAGGGTCTTTTGTACTTTGACCTTTCTGAAGAAACCCTAAAAAGGAGCAACTTGGGGCTTTTAAAACCTCAAGAACAAGTTAACCTTGAAAGAGCCCTGAGGGCCTTTGATAGACTTGGTGGCCACATACTCCAAGGGCATGTGGATTTTATCAGCCCCATAGTGGAGCTTACAAAAAAGGGAGAGCATTGGTCTTTAAAAATAAGGGTAAAGGAAGGCTATGAGATGTACTTTGTGGAAAAAGGCTCTGTTGGGGTGGATGGTATAAGTTTAACCATAAACAAGGTGGAAGGCCTTATTATTCATATAAACATAATACCCCACACCTATGAAAACACAAATCTAAAAAGGAGAAAGGTAGGCGACCTTGTAAACGTTGAGGTAGATATCATAGGTAAGTATGTTATAAGCTACCTAAAAAGGCTTAAAAAAGACAGTTTGCAGAGTTTGTTGAATAGATTTTATGAATCTGATGAATAATTGATTTCTACTTCATATGGGCGTTGGCGCATAAATTCTCAGAAAGGCTACAATCAATAATTTAAAAAAAAAGGTATATTTCTCGGCTCACAAAGCCTCTGCAAGTTTGGATTATCAACAAGGGTGATGATAATATTTATATTAAGCATGCTAAATCGCACTTTACTTTTTGGAGAGGGACTTTTTGAAACCATAAGGTGGAAGTCCCAAGAGGAAAAGCTAAGACTTCATTATGAAAGGCTAAAAAACTCCGCAGAAGCTTTGGGCATACCCTATCCCACCTACGAAGAGTTTTTAATGGACCTTCAGGAAGCCACAGGAAAAGAAGAAAACCTTTATGTGAAGTATTTACTAATATCAAAAGGGGGAGATTACCTTACCCAAAAGCCCTCCCAAAGGGGAAAGCTTATAATAACAAAGCCCTTGAGGGCAACACCAGAGAAGGTAAGCCTATGTCTTTCTCCCTATCTCAGGCATTCCTCAGACCCCGTATGCAGACACAAGACTACCTCTTACCTTTTTAACCTCATGGTTAAAAAACACTCTCAAAGCTTGGGCTTTTGGGATGGGGTTATAGCTAACGAAAAGGGGTATGTGTGTGAAACCTCTACCGCAAACCTGCTTTTTTTAAAAGGCTCTAAGCTTTACACACCAGCAAGGGAAAATGGACTCCTTTGGGGAACAACCCTTGAGTTTTTAAGCAGGAGAATACCCATTGAAGAAGATTACATAAGTTTGGAAAGGATAGAAGATTACCATAGCCTTTTTGTGCTAAACTCTCTACTTCCTTGCGCCATGGTGGAAAGCTTTGAGGGAAAACCCTTAAAACAAGATCCATCAACCTTTGAAGTCATAAGAAAGACCATCCTTGGTAAATAACCTTTTAAGCCCCATACCCCAACACCCTTCCAATGGCTTCTGCCAAAAGCATATCCTCTGGATAGGTTATCTTTATGTTTAAAGGGGAGCTCTCCACTATGCCCACTTTGTAGCCATAGCGCTCAAGTAAGCTGGCATCATCGGTGGCAAAAAAGCCCTCATCCCTGCCTCTAAAATGGCATTCTAAGAGAATATTTCTTTTAAAAGCCTGCGGTGTTTGAGCCAACCACAAATTACTCCTATCAACGGTTTCAATGATCATGCCTTGAAATACCCTCTTTACCGTATCCCTTACAGGTATGGCTGTTATCTTTCCGTGGTATTCGCCCAATTGGGAAACCTTTTGAAAGAGACCCAAGCTTGCAAAGGGCCTTGCGCAATCATGGATTATAACTATGTCCCCCTTTGCCTCCAAAAGGGCGTTAAAGACTGAATCTTGCCTTTCTTTCCCCCCTTGAACCCTTTTGACTTCTTGGGGCAGCTTAAAAGAGTCCAAATCTTCCGGCGGCAAGACTAATATTATCTCCTCAAACTTCCCAAGAACCTTCTCCAGGGAATGCATAAAAAGGGGCTTACCAAAAAGCCTTTCAAACTGCTTTCTTTTGCCAAACCTCCTTCCTTCGCCCGCCGAGAGAAGAATAAGACTTATCATTCCTCCTTAAGTCTTTCAATGGTCTCTTCTATTTCCGACCTTAGCTCTTCCGCCACAGGATTTTCCGAAGAAAAGATATAACCATCACCCCTATCCAAGGCCATACAAAAGAGATAAAAACCCTTCACCTGCATCTCAAGGGTTTCCCTTACAACTCTATCAAGGAATTTTTTAATACTTTCCTGATCGACCATATCAACTTTCAAGTTTATAAACTCAAACTCCTCCACCTTTATCTGGCTTGCGGGTAAGTCTTCCCCTTGTACATACATGGGGGAATATACACAGTATATGGTAAATTCACCAGCTTTAGCCCCTTCCCTTAGGGCTTCAAAAAGCTTTTCCACATAAGCCCTTACCTGATGTCTTACACTCATAATAAATATTTTATACGCTGAGGGAGAAATTCCCTTTTTATCGGTGGCACAGGCATCCTTGCCTGCGATAAAATACAGGCTGTAAGCTTGAACTATCAGAATTTTAATTTTTTTTGCGGTAGTCAACAAACCGCCCCTACAAAGGGTAGTCCTTCACCCAACATATAGTATAAAATTCTATAATCCGCAAGGTGTTATATTGCTTCCAAGGGCAAAAGCCTTATAGATTTTGGGCTTAGAAGGGCACATGGTTTTGATGCAGGGCTTTATGGAGCAAGGGCTTCTTACATAACGGGCTTTGCGGGCACTTCCAACCTTTTGG
>CALIUI010000075.1 GCA_938048815.1 uncultured Aquificaceae bacterium
AAAACTATCATAGTGCCCATGGACCATGGTGTTAGCTCCGGTCCCATAGAGGGTATAGAGGACATAAAGAAGGCGGTAAGCGACGTGGCAGAGGGTGGCGCCAATGCGGTGGTCCTTCACAAGGGCATGGTAAGAGCGGGGCATAGGGGAAAGGGCAAAGATATAGGCCTGATAGTTCATCTTTCTGCTTCCACAGATTGGGCTCCCACAAAGAACGATAAGGTTTTGGTGTGCACGGTGGAGGAGGCTATAAAGCTCGGTGCCGATGGCGTCTCCATACACGTGAATGTAGGCGCCGATATGGAAAGAGATATGTTGAGAGATTTTGGCTATGTTTCAAAGGTCTGTGAAGAATGGGGCATGCCGCTGCTTGCTATGGTTTATGGAAGGGGTAAAGATATGAACCAGTATGATCCAAAGGTGGTAGCCCACTGTGCAAGGCTTGGTGCAGAATTGGGTGCGGATATCGTAAAGGTACCCTATACAGGAGATGTGGAAAGCTTTTCAAAGGTGGTAGAAGGGTGTCCCATTCCCGTTGTAATAGCGGGGGGACCAAAGATGAAAACAGAAAGGGAAGTTTTTGAAATGGTTTATGGAGCTGTAAAGGCTGGTGCCAGGGGCTTATCCATAGGTAGGAACGTGTTTCAGGCAAAAGATAGGATAAAAATGGTAAAAGCTCTTAGTCTTATAGTGCATGAAGGCAAGGGGGTAGAAGAGGCGTTAAAAATACTTGAGTGAGGAGGCAGGTATGGGCTTGTTAGAGGGTAAAAGGGCTTTGATCACCGGTATAGCCAATGAAAAAAGTATAGCTTACGGCATAGCAAAAGCCTTTTACAGGGAAGGTGCAGATCTTGCCTTCACCTATGCTAACGAAAAGCTTAAAAAGAGGGTGGAAGAGGTAGCCCAAGAGTTTGGCTCAAAGCTTGTTTTTGAATGCGATGTATCAAAGGATGAACATATAAAGGGTGTTTCCCAGTGGCTTTCAAAGGAGTGGGGCAGTCTTGATATCTTGGTCCATTCCATAGCTTTTGCACCCAAAGAAGAATTCAAGGGCGGCGTTATAGACACTTCAAGAGAAGGCTTTAAGATAGCTATGGATATATCTGTGTATTCTCTAATAGCCCTTACAAGGGAACTGCTTCCTTTGATGGAGGGAAGAGAAGGCTCTATAATCACCCTTTCCTATTATGGTGCGGAGAAGGTAGTACCCCACTATAATGTAATGGGAATAGCAAAGGCTGCCTTGGAGTGCACTGTTAGATACCTTGCCTACGACATAGCCAAAAAGGGACATAGGATAAACGCCATATCCGCCGGTCCAATAAAGACCCTTGCTGCCTATAGTATAACGGGCTTTCACCTTCTTATGGAACACACCATGAAGGTAAATCCCTTTGGCAGGGCTATTACCATAGAGGAGGTAGGAGACACAGCAGTTTTTCTGTGTAGCCCTTGGGCGAGGGCTATAACGGGAGAGGTTATCCACGTTGATAATGGCTACCATATCATGGGCGTCTTTGGAAGGGAGGAGGAGATAAAGAGGGAATGAAACAATTTGAAGCCTTTGGGCTCAAGGAAGAAGAATACAAAAGAATCCTTCATAGACTTGGTAGAGAGCCAAACCAAGTAGAACTTGGCATTTTGGGAGCCTTGTGGTCGGAGCACTGTTCCTATAAGTCTTCAAAGGTGCACCTTAGAAAATTTCCCACAAAAGCCCGATGGGTGATACAAGGTCCCGGAGAGAATGCAGGTGTGGTGGAGCTTGACCAGAAGGTTTGGCTTGCCTTTAAGGTGGAAAGCCACAACCATCCTTCTTTTATAGAGCCCTTTCACGGTGCTGCCACAGGTGTGGGCGGAATAATAAGGGATATTCTATCTATGGGTGCAAGGCCCATAGCTTTGGTGGATTCTTTGAGGTTTGGCTTGCCAGTGGACAAAAGGATAGTAAAGGGTGTGGTAAAGGGCATATCCCACTATGGCAACTGCGTGGGAATTCCAACGGTGGCAGGAGAAACCTATTTTGAAGAGTGCTATAAAACAAACCCTCTGGTGAATGCCTTCTGCCTTGGAATAGTGCCTGCGGAGAGAATGCTACGGGCAAGAGGAAAGCCGGGCGACCTTCTTTTCTTGCTCGGTTCTGCTACTGGAAGGGATGGCATACATGGTGCTGTTATGGCTTCTGGAGAGTTTGGCGAAGATTCTCATGAAAACCTTCCTAAGGTACAGGTAGGAGACCCTTACTTTGGCAAAAAGCTTATAGAGGCTCTTTTACAGATAATAGAAGAAGGCCTTATATCTGGGCTTCAGGATTTGGGTGCTGCAGGGCTTTCTGGCTCTTCTTCTGAATTGGCAAGTAAATCCAAGTGTGGGGTAGAGCTATGGCTTCATAAAGTGCCTTTAAGAGAGGAAGATATGACACCCTTTGAAATACTACTTTCAGAAAGTCAAGAAAGGATGCTCTTGGTAACACAAGAGGATAAGATAGAAAGGCTAAAAGAACTTGCCAGATACTATCACCTTGAGGGAGAAGTGGTAGGGAAACTAACAGAAGATGGCATCCTTAGAGCTTATTTTAGTCAAGAGCTCGTTGCAGAACTTCCCGTTAGCCTTATAGTGGAAGAAGCTCCCGTGTATGAAAAGCCCTATAAAGAGCCAGATTACCTAATGGATACAAGAAGCTTCCAACAGGACAGCTTGCCTTACGTAGACATAGAGGAGGCTTTAAAAAAGGTCCTTTCTTCTCCTAATGTGTGCTCAAAGGAGTGGATATACAGCCAGTACGACTATCAGGTGGGTACCAACACAGTTTTAAAGCCCGGTGGCGATGCTGCAGTATTGAGGGTTAAATGGGTTGTAAAGCCCGAGTTGAAAAGCGACAAGCTTATAGCCATAACTTCTGAGGGCAACGGTAGGATGGTCTTTTTAAATCCCTATGAGGGTGGTAGATATATAGTGGCAGAAGCCCTAAGGAATTTGGCATGTGTGGGTGCAAAGCCCCTTGGTATAACCGATTGTCTAAACTTTGGAAATCCAGACAAGCCTGAAATAATGTGGCAGCTGGTTAAAGCCATAGAGGGAATAGCTTCTGCATGCGAATTTTTAGGAGTGCCCGTAGTTAGCGGAAATGTATCCCTTTATAACGAAACTGTGGAAAAGGAAGAGATAAGAAACATATTTCCAACACCTATACTTGTGGCAGTGGGCTCCATAGAAAATGGTAAGTTTATGGACCATAGATTTAAAGAGGAAGGAGACTTGGTCTTTCTACTGGGAGACCTAAGAAAGGAGTTTTCCCTTGGAGGCAGTGAGTTTCTGAAAGCGGTGCATGGAAAGGTTGCAGGGGATGTGCCAAAGGTTAATTTGGAAAAGGAAAAAAGGCTACAAGAGCTCCTTCTAAGGCTTATTGAAGAAAACCTTATAAAATCCGCTCACGATGTTTCTGTGGGTGGCCTTTTGGTATCTCTCCTTGAGGGGCTTTTCCACACAGATTTAGGGATAGAGATAAACCTTTATATGGATGAAAGGCTTGATGTTTTTCTCTTTTCAGAAAATCCAACCCTTGTGGTGGTAAGCGCAGAGAAGGAAAAGGCACAAGCCATAAAAGACCTGACACAGGCTTATGATATAGATTGGCTGTTCCTTGGAAAGATAAAGGGGGATGGGCTTTTTACCCTTAGCAATAACGAAGAGAAGGTCTTTGAGATACCTGTAAAGGAATTACAAGGAATATGGGAAAAGGCTTTGGAAAATATGCTTTAGTGTATGCACTTTGTGTCTTTTTTGTCCTTATCTTGGACCTTGTAAGCAAAGGACTTGCCCAGGTCCATCTGCAGCATAAGGAAATAACCCTTTTGCCCTTTTTACACCTTGTGCTGGTTTATAACAAGGGCATAGCCTTTGGTCTTCTTTCCGATGCACCTTCTTTTATACGCATACCCATACTGTTAATTACACCGATAATTGCCTTGGTGATAACCTTTATCTACGCTGTAAGGTCAAGGGAGGTTTTTAATGCAATAATTATGGGTATGGTAGGTGGAGGTGCCTTGGGAAACTTCTACGATAGGCTTTTTTTGGGTTATGTAAGAGACTTTATCTATCTTTCCTACGGAGGGCTTTCTTGGCCTGCCTTTAATATAGCAGACGCCAGCATAAGCCTTGCCCTGTTTATCTTTATCCTTAGGGGTATAAGGGCTGGAAGAGGTTAAAAATTCCCTATGGCTAAGGGTATCGCGTACCTTAGAGAAAACTCGCCAATTGCCCACATCAAATATTATTGGGCGAGTCGTGAACCGCCTCTAAAAAATATTTTCTCTTACTTCTAAGCTGTCCGCAGGCTCCAAAGACTTCTATTCCTTTACTGAGTCTTACAAAAACGGAAAGGTTGTAGCTTCTTAGTATGTCCTGAAAGGCATAAACTCTTTGCAGGTCTGGTCTTTCAAAGGGCAAAGAAGGGTCTGGATTGTAAGGTATTAGGTTTATCTTGAACTTTTTCCTGTATGGCTTTACCAACTGGGCAAGGCTGTGGGCATCCCTTTCACGGTCGTTAATATCTTTTATAAGCACATACTCTAACATGATCCTTCTATCGGGAGGATAGGGGAACATTCCCAGGGTTTCTATAAGCTCTTCAAGGGGATTGGTTTTGCTGATGGGCATGAAATATTCCCTTAAGTACTGACTTGGGGCGTTTATGGAAACCGCTAAGTTTAGTTCCTTCATAAGAGGGTCTTGTGCCATACGCCTTATCTGAGCTATTAGGCCGCTTGTGGATATGCTAACTCTTCTTTTTGATAGGTTTATTCCCCAAGGGCTTATCATTATCTCTACAGCTTTCCTGACTGCTTCGTAGTTGGCAAGGGGCTCTCCCATGCCCATAAAGACCACATTTCTTATCCTTTGGCTAAGGTCCCTTTGTACCAAAAGATACTGGTCTATTATCTCGGGAGTGCTTAAATTCCTTACAAGACCATCCCTTGCGGTAGCGCAGAACCTACAATTTATCGCACATCCTATTTGAGAGGAAAGGCACAGGGTTAGATGGTCTCTTTCAAATATGAGAACCGTTTCTATAAAATGCCCATCCTCTGTGCGGAATAAATATTTGATAGAATCGCTGGCGCTTACCTTATCCGCAAGTTCAAGGGTATGAGCTCTAAAGCTTTTTGATAGGATATCTCTGTGCGCCTTTGAAAGGTTCGTCATTTTGTGAAAGTCTGTCTCAAGCCTTTGGTATATCCAGTTCATAACCTGGCTTGCCCTGTAGGGCTCAAGCCCTACGCTTTGTATTTTTTCTTTGAACTCTTGCAATGCATACGAGGTAATCAGTTCCATAAGTATAATTATAGGATACGCCGAGTGAGAAATTCAAAAAAGCCCAGACACAAGCCCATCAATAAAAAGAGGCAGTAGGGCTATAATTATTTAGCCCTACAACACCTTCAGGAGGTTTTAACATGGATATCTTACCACATTACATGTCCATCTACAAACAAATACTCCAAGACCTTGAAAATGCCCTGCCCTTCTTAGAAGTGCCAAAACCCAGAGCAGGCAGAAAGCCCAAACTAACAGATATCCAAATAGCAGCCATATTCATACTTTCTTCCATCACACGTATGAAAGTATTAAGATTAGTCCAGCTATTGATAGACCCATCTATACAATCATGGCACATCTTCAGAAAATACAGACTAAAGAAAGTCTATAGGATACTCAGAGAATACCAACTTTACAGGTTGAGGCTTGTGATACTGATGAAGCTATTGCTTGGCAAGAAGATAGAGCTTGTGATAGATGGGACGATAGTGGATGCAGCCAATGTAAATAGGGCAAGGACACAGAATATACTGAGATTAAGTG
>CALIUI010000076.1 GCA_938048815.1 uncultured Aquificaceae bacterium
TGGGAGGCGGTAATTATAGGGCTTACGGGATCAATGGACCCTCACTTTGGTAGGAACGTTTGGCACTCTTCGGGCACCCTTCACATGTGGAACCCAAGGCAGGAAAAACCTTCAACCCAGTGGGAGAAAAGAATTGACGAGCTTTTTGATATGGGCGCTGTAGAAACAAACATAGAAAAAAGGATAAACCTATACAGGGAATCCTTTAGAATAATATCTCAAGAGCAGCCCTTGATCTTTATCGCCACACCTAAAAGCATGATGGCGGCAAGAGAGGGCTTTGGAAATCTCTTTCCAACCGTTTGGGGCTGGTATAGGGAGGAAAGTTTGTTTGCTAAGTGATCAGTTTTCCCACTCATCCTTCAATCTCTACAAACTCATCCCCCCGATATGGCGTTTATTATTTTTACTTCCTCTCCCTCCTTTATAAGCTCTCTGTCTTGCAATATCTCCCCTCCCCTTACCATAAAGGCGTATTCCCTTGAAAGACCCAAAGCCTTTAGTATATCAAGGGCGCTGACCTTGTCTTTTTCAAACTCCAACTCCTTTATCTGTCCTCTGTAAACCACCTTTACCTTCATGCTTTTATGGCATCTTTTATGTTTTCATAAACCATCAAAGTTGCTTTTGACTTGTTAAGGGTGTAAAAGTGAAGTCCAGGTACACCTTTTTTTAAAAGGTCTAAGCATTGCTCTGTGGCGTACTCCACTCCTATCTTAAGAGTTTCTTCAGGCTTGTCGGCGTAAGGTTCCAATTTATCTATAAGCCTTTGGGGTATGTCTGCACCACACATACTGGCAAATTTTTGCACCTGCCTAAAGTTGGTTATGGGCATTATGCCCGGCACTATGGGTATATCTATGCCCTCTTTCTGGCATAGGTCTATAAATCTGTAGTAATATTCATTTTCAAAGAACATCTGGGTTATGGAAAAGTCTGCACCCGCTTGCACCTTCCTTTTAAAGTACTTTATTTCCCACTCTATATTTGGAGATTCGGGATGCCCCTCTGGGTAAGAAGCCACACCTATGGAAAACCAATCTCCGAAGTTTTCCCTTATAAACCTTACCAGCTCTTCTGCATGCTTACAGGCGCCATCGGGAGGCTTAAAATCTGGCATATTTGCCGGTATATCTCCCCTAAGGGCTAAAAGATTTTCTATACCTATGTTTTTGTATTCTTTCAATATATCCAAAAGCTCTTCCTTTGTGTGGGCTATGCAGGTAAGGTGTGCCATAACTGTTAGGTCTGTTTCTCTGTGTATCCTTTCTACAACTCTACGAGTTCTATCACGAGTGCTCCCGCCCGCTCCATAAGTGACCGATACAAAGGTGGGATTTAGCTTCCTAAGACTTCTTATGGTTTGGAATAACTCCTCTTCAGCCTCTGGAGTTTTTGGTGGAAAGAATTCAAAGGAGATGCTAAATTTATTCTCCCTTAGGTACTGTCCTATCTTCAAGCAAGACCTCCGCTAAACTTATCATTCTGGTTTTACAAGGGGATGGTGATTTTATATACAAACCCAGTAGTCTTATAAGTTTTTCCACCCCTTGGGGATGCTCCCTTACAAAGGCTTCCAAAAGTTCCAAAGAATCCTCCACACCAAAGCTTAACTCTTTATTTTTCCTTATCTCTTGAAGGGTTTTTCCCTCTAAAAGAGCCCTTAGAACCTTTATGCACTTGCTTATAAGGTCATCCCTGCTCTTTGCCCATTTAAGGTCCGTGTACCTTAGGGTTATCTCAAAAAAGGCCCGGAGAGCTTCCATCTTTTATCCCAGCTCCTTTAGATCCTTTACAAGCCGGTCTATCTCTATGGCGGGCATGGTAAGGGTTCTTATAGTGCCCCTTGACCCAAGCTCTATGGCCATCTTAACCACCGTGTCGTTATCGGGAGCCTCTTTAAAGTATAGCAGTAGGAAGACCTAACTATCTATCTTCCAAGATCTTTTTTATCTCTTCTGGAAGCTGTCTACTGGCATCCAATAACTCTATACCGTAAACCTCTCCCTCTGGCGTTATGTCTATGTTTATGGATTCACCTAACTCAATGGTCTCCAAATCCCTCCCTGGTGTCTCCTTTAGCCTTATGTAAGCAACGTTATGCTCCGGGTCATAGCTTATCTTTACAGGCTTATACTTTGGGAAATCAAGAGATAAAGGTAGGTTTTTTACATTTGTCTCTTTTAAAACGCCTCCTTTCATGGTTCTACCTCCTTTACTTTTTCCTACTTACTTTTCCCTACTTACTTATTTAAAATATATCTTATTTTCTTTAAAGTTTATACTACTACTTATGATTTCTATCATAAAGCCTTAGGGTACTTTGCAATAACTGTGATTACACACCATGCATCCCCTTCTTGCTCGGCAATTACTTCTACTCTCTTCCAAGTGCTCCCACTCCCCACCTCGTATATAAATTTTACTCTTCCAAGCCTAGCAGGTAATCGCTTCCCTTTTTCTATGGTTAAAATAACCTCTTCTTCCGTAACGCCTCTTTCTATCATACGCTCTCTTGCATGGGGTATAATCCTAACATTTACCTTCATACCTTTATGGCTTCCCTTATGCCCTCGTAGACCATCAAAGTTGCCTTTGGCTTGTTAAGGGTGTAAAAGTGAAGTCCAGGCACACCTTTTATCCCAGCTCCTTTAGGTCCTTTACAAGCTGGTCTATCTCTATGGCGGGCATGGTAAGGGTTCTTATGGTGCCCCTTGATCCAAGCTCTAACGCCATCTTAACCACCGTGTCGTTATCTGGGGCTTCTATTATGTTTACAAAGTCATAAGGTCCCATCACCGCATACTGAGCAAGGATCTTGATGCCAAAGCGGTCCATCACCTCCTTATCCACTTCCTTTATCCTTTCTGGCTTGTGCTTTAGGGTTTTCATCCCCTCGTCTGTTAGTGTGGTAAGCATCACATAGATAGGCATGGCTATCACCTCCTTTGGTCTTTAATAATATGATACCCAAAAGGCTTGTGCTAAAAATTTAGTCCACCCGTCCATCCAAGGGCGGGCTTGCCCACTTTCTCCTCTTTACGCAGTATATTATAAGCCCAGAAAGATATATAGTCAAGATAGATCGGAGGCTGTTTCAAAAACCCCAATTTAAACATGCCCCTATGCTAAAATTGTAAAGTATGGGTAAAATAACCCTGTGCGCTAAACTTATCCTACTTAGCAACAAAGATTTAGCTCTAATAAAAGACCTCATGAGAAGATGGTCATCTGCTCATAGATATGCTTATAAAAGACTTTTGGAAGGTAAAAGCTTAAGTGATATAAGCAAGGAACTCCAGAACCTTTTCAGCCTTAACTCAAGATATTCATACTCCGCTGTCATAAAAGCACAGGCTACACTATCTTCTGCTAAAGAAAAAGGCGAAAACCCAAAAAAGGTTATCTTTGGCGGTAGAGCTCTATTTGAGAAACTAAAGAAAAGACACATTAACGGAGAACCTTACAAGAAGCTACATATAAGCTGGACAGAAAAAAGAAAAGGAAACCTTTACTCCATAGGACAGGCTAATTGTAAAGGCAACCAAAATACAAGGATAGAGATAAAAGAGAATGGGGTATATCTGAGAATAAACGTAGGTACAAGACAATACATCTATGCACTCATAAAGGCAGGCAATAGAATAAACAAGCTAAAAGAAATAGCCCTGTCGGGCAGTGCTTACAGCGTA
>CALIUI010000077.1 GCA_938048815.1 uncultured Aquificaceae bacterium
AATAAACCTCCAGCTTTTCTACACAAAAGTAGACCACTGGATGGATAACAGATATAGAAGCTTTATGGGAAATCCCCCACAAGGCTACACAATGGCAACGGATGCAAAGACCAAAGCTCTTGGCGCAAGGCTTGAGACACAGATAAGGGACCTTTCCCTTGGCTTTGAAGCCTACAAAAGAAACTGGGATGCTATAAACTACGGATTTTAAAAACAAAAGGCTCTTCCTCGTGGGGAGCCCTCCCCTTTTTTCCTTTTTAATAACCCCTAACGGTGAGGATAAATTTTTATTCCTCCTTTTCCTCCCTCTTGTAGTTGGGTTGGTAGTGGGATATGGCTTCCTTTGTAAAGGTTATCCGAGTGTTGGCATCCACCCTTAGGGTTACCGTCTCATCACCTATCTCCACCACAGTACCCCATATACCTCCACTGGTTATAACCCTGTCTCCCTTTTTGAGGTTTGCTAAAAACTCTTGGTGTCTTTTCCTTGCCTTGCTTTGAGGTCTTATGAGGAGAAAATAAAAGAGCACAAAGAGCAGTATAAAGAAGATAAACTGAAAAAGCAGGGCACCTACGGGGCTTCCGCCTTGTCCTGTTTGTTGGGCAAAAGCTATGTCTATCATAGTTTATCTATTATAGCATAAACTCAAAGCTTACAGGTCTTCCCTCCTGATCCCTTATCTCAAAAAGCAAGCCACAAGCCTCTTTATTCTTTCCCACCCTACCCAAGGGCTGTCCCCTTTTTACACCTTCTCCCCTTTTTACCAAAAGGCTATCCACCATAGCATAAACATATACTAACCCCTCATTACTTTCCACCATTACCACCCATCGGTAGTTTTTAATATCATCCCCCGCATACAAAACCCTCCCATCGCTTACCGATCTAAAGAATTCATTGCAAGAGGTAGTAATGTAATATCCCCTTTCCGTAGGCGTTGCCTTTCCCTTTACTGGCATGGGAACTCTAAGGGAGGCTGGTTTTTCCTGTGGTGGTTTTGGATCTTCTTTTTTCTTTTCTTGCGGATCTTCTTTTTTCTTTTCTTGCGGAGCTTCTTTTTGCCTTTGAGTTGTAGTTTTTGCAGGAGTTTTATCCCTTATCTCTATGTGTAATATCCCACATCCACTAAGGAATATCAAAGATAGTACTATCAAAGGCTTCATTTTCTATAAGATTATAAGCTTCTGGGATGGCTTCCACAAGGTCAAGGGCTCTCAAACTTTCCCTGTGTTTTTTCTTCTCAGCCACTTCTCCCGCAAGCCCATGGAGAAAAACTCCAAGCCTTAGGGCATCTTCCATGGGCAAGTTCCTGCCAAGCAAAGCCACCAGTATACCCGAAAGTACATCCCCCATTCCGCCCTTCGCCATGGCGGGCGTTCCTCTTGTAGATAGATAGGCTTTGCCATCGGGGGTGGCTATCACAGTCCTTGAAGATTTCAACACTAAATAACATCCATACTTTTGGGCAAACTCTTGGGCTACATCTATAAAGTTTTCCACTATGTATTCCTTTTTCAAGCCCATCAGCCTTTCAAACTCACCCACATGGGGCGTAAGCACCCTTATGCCCTTTCCTTCTCGTAGATACTCCACGCCCAGGTCTGCAAGGTTGTTAAGGGCGTCTGCATCAAGCAGTAAGGGCTTTTCAAGGTTTAACAAAAGTTCCCTTACAAAGGCTTGTCCTTCTTTGTATCTGTCCATACCCATACCCACCGCCAATGCGGAGAATCTATTTTGGAGGCTTAGAATATCCTTCGCCGCCTCTATGGAAAGCCTTCCCTTTCCTTTCAGAGGAATACTCATCTCCTCCACAAGGCTTGCTTCAATTATAGGATTCAAATCTTCCGGAATGCCTACGCTTACAAGGCCCGATCCGGTTCTTGTGGATGCCCTGGCGCTCATTATGACCGCTCCCGTTTTTCCAGTGCTCCCGCCTACGATAAGCACATGTCCCATAAGTCCCTTGTGAACATGGGGCTCTCTTTGTGGAACCTTTACCTTTAAAAGGAGTTCCCTTTTTATGCCTTCTGCCAATCTTTGTGGAATTCCAATGTTTGCCACGTATAACTTTCCACACCTTTTGGCGGAAGGGTAAAGAAGGTGGCACACCTTTGGAAACTGGAAAGTAACCGTTAAATGGGCTTTTACCGAAGGCTCATACTCCTTTCCGCTGTCGGCAAAAAGTCCAGAAGGAATATCAACGGAAACTATGGGAATGCGGGAACTATTCATAAGGTTTATCCATTCAACCCCTGCACCTACCGCCGGTGGTTTAAAGCCTGTACCAAAAAGAGCATCCACTATAAGGTCAAAGCTTGACCAATTTACCTCTTTTAAAGGCTCAAGCCCTAAGTTTTTTAAGATTTGGTATTGTAATAGGGCATCCCCTTTTAGGTCTTCTCCAAGGGCAAGCACGTAAGATACTCTGTAGCCCATCAAATGTAAATGCCTTGCTACCACAAGCCCATCTCCTCCGTTGTTGCCCTTGCCAGCAATCACCAAAACCCTTTTAGCTTCTGGAAACTCTCTTCTTATAGCCTCCACCACAGAAAGTCCAGCCTTTTCCATAAGAAGGATAGAAGGCACCCCTATCTCCTCTATGGCTATGCGGTCTAATTTTTGCATCTCCTGACCCTTGAGTATCTTCATAGGGTTATATGATAAACTGGAAGCACCTTGAAAGATCCATATGTGTTTTTGTAGAAGGGCCCCTATTTGATGGCGCAGGCATCCTTGCCTGCGAAAAAACAGGCTGGGAGCCTGAACTACCTTTTATCCATAAGTATCCCCTTCTGGCTTTACGGGCTCTATTCTCAAAAGGGCATCATCGGGAGTTACGTTATCTCCAGGTTTCACAAAGATCTTTTTGACCACTCCTGTGATAGGAGCATGGATTTCGTTTTCCATCTTCATGGCTTCCACTATTGCTACCGTTTGTCCCTCATTTACGGGCTGCCCTTCTTGTACAAGGACTCTTACAACCCTACCGGGCATGGGTGCCGTTGCATCTCCAGGTTGGCTTGCCTTTGGGATACCCTTTTCTTCTGCTTGCACCGCCGCTTGGGATACTCCACCGGAGGGTATGGCTTCTACCTGTGGAGTAAGTTGGACCTCTTCAAGTTTTCCATCAACGCGCACATAATACTTTCTTGGCTTGCCGGGCTCTGCATGGGCGCTTACGCCTTCTACTTTTACTTTGAACTTTTCACCGTGATAGATGATTTCAAACTCTACAGGGGCTGCTCCGGGCACTGTTCCAGGCTTTACCTCTGTAGCTTCTGCAAGTTCCTCCACAGGCTCTGGATGGAGTTCTCCCCTTTCCCTTGCTATTAAAAAGTCTTTTGCTTGCATGGGGAAAAGGGCATAAAGTAGCACTTCTTCATCGGTGGGCTCTTTTCCAAGGAGTGCCTTGGTTTCTTCGTAAGCTTTGTCCCAGTCGTTGGGGTCTGCAAGGTCTGCAGCCCTTATGGAAAAGTCGGGCTCCTTTCCAGGACCAAGGATCTTCTCCGCCAACTCCTTTGAAATAGGACCCGGTGGCTTTCCGTATTTACCCTCTACATAATCCCTTACTTCCTTGGTTATAACCTTGTACCTTTCTCCGGAGATTACATTTAAAACTGCTTGAACACCCACTATTTGAGAGGAGGGTGTAAGAAGCGGCGGATAGCCCAAGTCCCTTTCTACATTGGGAACTTCTTCCAAAGCCTCTTCTATTTTGTCTATGGCGTTTGCCTCTATTAGCTGAGCCACCATGTTGGATATCATACCGCCGGGTATTTTGTGTATGAGAACCTTGGCATTCACCCCTGCATATTCCGTTTCGTACTTTTTGTACTTTTTGCGTATCTGCTTGGTTATCTCCGCACATTCTTCTATCTTCTTGAGGTCCAAACCTGTATCAAAGGGTGTACCTTCCAACATGGCAACAACGGACTCGGTGGCAGGGTGAGAAGATCCAAAGGCCAAAGGAGATAGAACCGTATCCACCATATCCACACCGGCAAGTATAGCCATCATGTGGTTCACTATTGCGGTTCCACTCATATCGTGGTTATGCAAAAGCACAGGAAGCTTTCCACCCGTGGCTTCTTTTATACCCTTTATTATGGCATAGGTTTCAAGGGGCATTATTATACCGGTGGCATCCTTAAAGGATAGCCAGTCTGCCCCCATCTGTGCTATCTCAAGGGCGTACTCTATCCACTTTTGGTAGGTATGTACGGGGCTTCTTGTATAGCTTATCTCTGCGTGGGCTTCTCCGCCCAATTCTTTTATTGCCTTTACTGGAACCTCTATATTTCTGTTGTCATTTAAGGCGTCAAAAACTCTGAAAACGGTTATACCATTGGCTATCGCCCTTTCTACAAATTTATAAACAAGCTTGTCGGACTTGGGCTTATAACCCACTATGTTCTGTCCTCTAAAAAGCATCTGAAGCTTGGTGTTGGGCATCACTTCCTTTATACGCCTTAACCTCTCCCAAGGGTCTTCTTTTAGATACCTTAGGCATACATCATAGGTGGCTCCACCCCAAACTTCCACTGCATAAAAACCCACCTTGTCCAACTTCTCACATAGAGGCAGTAGGTCATCGGTTCTTACACGGGTGGCAAGTTTGCACTGTTGACCGTCTCTTGGGGTGAGGTCTGTGATGAGTATCTTTTTCCTGTAGCCAGACCTCTCATATTCCTTTAGTTTTTCTTGGATCTCTTCCATTATCTCTACTGCGTGCATGCCTTACCTCCTAATTTATAGTCCATGGTATGCGGCTATTGCCGCAGATATAAAGGCCACAAAGTCTTCTTTGGCTTTTGGCTCCTCATAATCAAAGAGATGGGGATGATTTTCCAAGTATTTGGTGTTAAACTTCCCAGCCCTGAAGTCTGGGTCTTCCATTATCTTTATGAGTAGTGGTATGGTGGTCTTTATACCTGTTATCTCATAGGTTTCAAGGGCCGCCTTCATTCTATCCACAGCCACTTCCCATTGAGGAGCCCAAACTATAAGCTTTGCTATCATGGAGTCATAATAAGGGGTTATCTCATAGCCCCTTGAGGCGGCGTGCTCCACTCTTATGCCAAAACCGCCGGGGGCATAGTATCTTTCAATGGTTCCAATGCTTGGGGCAAAGTTCTTCTTTGGATCTTCTGCGTTTATTCTACATTCAATAGAGTAGCCGTTGAACTTTATGTCTTCCTGTTTGTATCTCAAAGGTTCTCCTGCGGCTATCCTTATCTGCCATTTTACTAGGTCAATGCCCGTTATCATCTCCGTCACAGGATGCTCCACTTGTATCCTTGTGTTCATCTCAATAAAGTATATGTTGCCCTTTTCGTCGGCCACAAACTCCATAGTTCCCGCACTATAGTAGCCTATCTCCTTTGCAGTATTCACCACAAGCTCTCCGTAATAGGCCCTTTTTCCGGGCGTCAATAAAAGGGATGGAGCTATTTCCACCAGCTTTTGATTTCTTCTTTGTATGGAGCAATCCCTTTCTCCAAGGTGTATCACATTGCCATATTTGTCCCCAAGCACTTGAAACTCTATATGATGGGGATTTTCTATGTACTTTTCCAAGAGCAAATCGCCGCGGCCAAAGGCTTTTAAAGCCTCGTTGTAAGCGCTTTCATAGTTCTTTAAAAGTTCTTCCTCGTTCCTGCATATCCTTATACCCCTTCCACCGCCTCCTGCGGAAGCCTTTAAAAGCACAGGATATCCTATTTCCCTTGCTATCTGCTTTGCTTCCTGCTGGTCCTTTAAAATGCCATCGCTTCCTGGCACGGTGGGAAGTCCTGTTTTTTTGGCTATCTCCTTTGATCTTGCCTTGTCTCCCATAAGCTCTATGACTTTCCAGTGGGGTCCTATAAAGGTTATACCCTTTTCCTCACAGAGTCTTGCAAAGTGTTCGTTTTCCGCCAAGAAACCATAACCCGGATGGATGGCGTCCGCGCCCACCTCAAGGGCAAGGTCTACTATACGCTCTGCGTTCAGATAGGTATCCAGGGGATTTACGCCTATCATATAGGCTTCATCTGCCATTTTTACGTGTCTTGCGGTAGATTCTATCTCGTTGTATATGGCTACCGTTTTTATACCAAGTTCCTTGCAAGCCCTTATTATCCTACAGGCTATCTCACCCCTGTTGGCTATAAGCACCTTTTTGAACATAACTTCCTCCTAAAGGAGTTCTATTTTGTATTCAATGGGTGCCACTTTGTTTATCATATAGGCTATAGAACATGTGCCCGGGTCGTATATGGTTTTATCAAGGGCTTTTTTTACATCCTCTTGGGAAACTTCTCCCTTTACCTTTACGAAGAGGTATATTTTGGTAAAGACCTTTGGGTAGCCCTCGGTGATCCTTTCTGCGTCCGTTTCTATCTGTATGTATTCTGTGTGTTTTCCTTCCTTGTGGAGAGCCTCATAAAGGTGTATGCCTACACATCCTGCTATGGAATGAAAGAGAAGCTCTGGAGGCCTTATACCTCTACCTTTGCCGCCTACGTATCCCGCTGCGTCTATGGGTACTTCTCTACCCGATTCACCTATTCCTATAAAGTGAAAGTCTTCCTTCTGAACTACCTTAACCTTCATGCCTACCTCCTATTAAGGTGCATATAATTATAAGGCAATATCTCAAAAAGTGATGGTTTTTATCATAGGAAAAAATTGAAAGCCCCCAAAGGGGGCCTTAAGGGATAGGAGGTAAGGCAGGCTTTATGCAAAGATTTCCCTTGAGTCCCTTCTCCAGACCGCTATTACAGATGGCCTTGGTACTTTAGCGGTGCCATCGTAGGGCCATTTGGTGCATTGGCAATCCTCTCCCGGATGCTGTATGGCGCAGAAAAAGGTTTTATAATCATCGGAAAACTCAGGACCGCATATTTCACAACCCGGCACACCCGAAAGGAACATCTTAAACTCCCTTGTAAAGGGATTTAATACATAAACGCCGTCGTTTTTATTTAACCTTGAGGAGCTTGGATTGCCGTCGGTGGCTATCCATACATTACCAAGTTTATCCATTACAAAGTTGTCGGGTGCGGATATGGCAGGCACTTGAGCATTGGCAGGCTGGCCGTAGATTATAAGCTTTTTGTTTATATCGTGATCGTTGGGGTCTCCACAAAGGATTGGTATTTGCCATCTAAAGGTTAAGGAAGTGGGATTTTGGTTATCCTCTTTTATCTCAAGTATATGCCCCATTACATTGTTTGCCCTTGGGTTTGAAGGGTCTGCAGGTGGGTTACCAGACGTTCCCCTTCTGTCATTATTGGTAAGAGCGGCCCATACGCTTTTAGTTATTGGGTTCCATTCCACATCCTCGGGTCTATCCATTTTGGTAGCTCCTAAGGCATCGGCAGCCCCCCTTGTATTTATAAAACACAGGGC
>CALIUI010000078.1 GCA_938048815.1 uncultured Aquificaceae bacterium
CATCTACCATAGGTATGTTAAAATATTCATCACGACCCATGCATACAAAAAATTTAGCAAGCGCCTATGTGATAGCCCGCAGGGGCTTGGGATTAAGGGAAAGACTACCAAAAGCTTATAAAGACCTGCTAAAGAAGTTAAAGGCTAACCTTAAAGAAAAACTCTTTCAGAGCTTGTGGGGAGACCCGATAAGGGCATTAGCTCCTGCTGCAGGGGGTGGGGGCGGTAGCCCTGTAAAAGGGACTATTTTTGAAACACTCTGTAATATCTAAGCTATGGATCTTCACAGCATCTTCCTTTATCTTGCCATAATTCTCTTCCTTGCCCGTATTATAGGGGATACCTTTGGAAGGTTTGGCTTGCCCCCTGTGCTTGGAGAGATACTGGTAGGGGTCATCTTAGGACAAAGCGCTTTAGGGCTTATACAACCCAGCGAGGTTTTAAAATTACTTGCAGAGATAGGGGTGATCCTTTTACTCTTTCACATAGGCTTGGGGGCGGATATAAACCAGCTTAAAAGGGTGGGTCTGTCCGCCTTTTTGGTAGCTTTTGTAGGTGCCTTTACTCCCATGCTTCTGGGAACCCTTGTGAGTTATTACCTTTTAAAGCTACCCCTTGCCACCTCCCTCTTTTTTGGGGGGACACTAACTGCCACAAGCATAGGCATAACGGTAAGGGTTTTGGATGACCTTGGAAAGATGAGAGAAAACTTTGCCCAGATAGTGTTGGGCGCTGCGGTGCTTGACGATATATTTGGTGTAATAGTCTTGGTTGGGCTATATGAGTTTTCAAAGGAAGGCGTAGTGCATTTTGACGCCTTAATTATGCTAATTTTATACATAACCACCTTCTTTATCTTCTCCCCAATCCTTGCCCAGATAATGGCAAGGCTTATAAGCCTACTTTCCAGAAAGCTAAAAACAGAAGACTTTATACCTCCCACCGTCATAGCCACCATATTTCTCTTTGCCTTCCTTGCCCACGAGGTAGGCTCGCCGGAGATATTGGGAGCCTTCACAGCAGGTCTTGCCCTTTCAAGACGCTTCGCCATACCCTTTGCCCTGTTTTTAAAAACTGACGAAAAGATGGCTCACAAGATAGAACATACCATAATGCCCTTGGTTTGGGTTTTGACACCCATCTTCTTTGTTTATGTGGGGCTTCAACTAAACTTACGGGCTATTGACTTTACCTCCGAAAGGTTTTGGATCTTGTCCTTCCTTATACTCATAGTTGCCATCGTGGGAAAGGTAATATCGGGCTTTTTTATTAGAGTTCCTCTTAGAGAAAAGCTTCTCATAGGCTTTTCCATGCTACCAAGGGGTGAAGTAGGGCTTATCTTTGCAGAGTTTGGCAGACAAACAGGACTTTATGACGACTTGCTTTATGCAGTTGTGATTTTTGTGGTGGCAATAACCACCTTGATGGCTCCTGTGGTTTTAAAGATCTTAGCAAGGTTATGAAGGTAGAAGACTTTGATTATCGCCTTCCAGAGGAGCTTATAGCTAAATACCCCGTAGAGCCAAGACATAAAGCAAGATTGATGGTATTAAGCAGGAAAGATCAAAGCATAAAGCATGATATCTTTTGGAATCTACCCCTCTATTTGGAAGAGGGGGACCTTCTTGTATTTAACAATTCAAAGGTTTTACCTGCAAGGCTTTATGGTAGGAAGGCAACAGGTGGAAAAGTAGAAGTTCTTTTGACTGATCACATCACAAAGGAAGAATGGTACGCCCTTGTAGGGGGGAAAGGCATAAGGGAAGGTTTGGAGGTATACGTAGGGGACGATTTAAAGGTTGAAATATTGGAACATTTAAAGGGGGGCAGGTTTAAGGTAAGGCTTTTGGCAGAAGACCCTTTAAAGGCTTTGGATAAGTACGGAAAGATACCCATACCACCATACTTAAAGCGAGAGGAGGAGCCCATAGATAGGATCTATTATCAAACGGTCTTTGCCCGAGAGGAAGGGTCTGTGGCAGCACCCACAGCCAGCTTGCATTTTTCAGAGGAACTTTTAAAAAGGTTGGAAGATCACGGTATAAAAAAGTCCTTTGTTACCTTACACGTGTCTTATGGCACCTTTAAACCTGTAAAGGAAAGGGAAATTGAAAAACACAAAGTAGATCCAGAGCATATAAAAGTTCCAGAGGAGACCATAAGACTTATAAAGGAGACAAAGGAAAAGGGTAAAAGGGTTATAGCGGTAGGAACCACCGTGGTTAGGGCTTTGGAAACCGCTGGCTTTGAACCCTTCGAAGGATGGACAGACCTGTACATATATCCAGGCTATTCCTTTAAAGTGGTTGATGCCCTTATAACCAACTTCCACCTTCCAAGGTCTTCCCTGCTTTTCTTGGTATGCGCCTTTGGAGGAAGGGAGTTTATACTAAAGGCCTACCAAGAGGCGATAAAAGAAAACTACAGGTTTTATAGCTATGGGGATGGGACGCTTGTTCTATGAATAATACGTCGGCTGAAAAGGACAAGCTGTAAGCTTAAGCTACCGGAATTTTTAAGGCAATTACGGGTATGCTCCCAATTCTTTGTAATATAAGCGGCTTTTTATGGTATTCTAATATACTATACTTCTTGGAGGTAAGTGTGGTATGTACAAAATCCTTATTACAGACCCCATCTCCGAAAAGGGAATTGAACTTCTAAGGCGAGAGCCCGATTTTGAAGTGGATAACGAGCCAGATATCTCCTATCAAGAACTTCTTGAGATAGTGGAAAACTACCATTGCATAATCACCAGAAGCAGAACACCAGTAAGCGCAGAGTTGATAGAAAGGGGTAAAAATCTAAAGGTGATAGGTAGGGCTGGAGTAGGCGTGGATAACGTAGATATAGAAGCAGCCTCCATGAGGGGTATATTGGTAATAAACACACCTGGCGCCAACACCATAGGGGCAACGGAATTAACCCTTTGCCATATGCTAAACGTTATAAGAAACGCTCATACAGCCCACAACAGCATGGTAGAGGGAAGATGGGACAGAAAGAAGTTTATGGGAATAGAACTCTACGGAAAAACCCTTGGCATAATAGGGCTTGGAAACATAGGATCACAGGTGGCAATAAGGGCAAAAGCCTTTGGTATGACCGTGTATGCCTACGACCCTTATATACCAAGGGAAAAGGCAGAAAGGCTTGGTGTAAAACTTTTTGACAAACTGCATGATATGCTAAAACAGGTAGATATTTTAACCATCCATGCCCCCCTCACCCATGAAACCAAGCACATGATCACCAGAAGGGAGTTTGAAATTATGAAGGATGGTGCCATACTCATAAACTGTGCAAGGGGTGGTATAGTAAAGGACGAAGACCTTTTATGGGCTTTGGAAAGTGGAAAGCTTGCGGGAGTTGGGCTTGATGTCTTTTCGGTGGAGCCCCCTCCCCATGAGTTTATAAAGGAGATATCCAAGTTTCCCAACGTGTCCCTTTCTCCTCATATAGGGGCAAACACCTACGAATCGCAGGAAAACGTGGCAGTCATAGTTGCCCAGCAGGTTATAAAGGCTCTCCGTGGTCAAACGGTTGAGTACGTAGTAAATGCCCCATTCCCAGACCTTTCTGTGCTTACCCTTATAAAGCCGCATCTTGACCTTGCGGAGAAGATGGGAAGGTTTTTGGTGCAATGGTCCGATGAAGGTATAAGAGAAATCCATATAGAGGTAAGAGGAGATATAGCCCAGCATTTCCATCCAATAGCTTCTGGCGTGCTTATGGGTATACTAAAAGAAACGGTAGATTTCCCCGTGAATATAATAAACGCCAGCTACGTGGCAAAGGACAGGGGTATAAAGGTAGAGGAGTTAACCTCTGAAGAAAGCGAAGATTACAAGCATTATATAAAGGTGGTAGCAAGGGGAGATAGCACAGAAAAGGTTATAGCAGGTTCCGTTTTGGAGGGGCATATACCCAAGATCTTCCAGATTGACAGCTACAGGGTGGATGTGGAACCAGAGGGTATAATGCTTGTCTTTGAAAACAGGGATGTGCCCGGAGTTATCGGAAGAATAGGTACTATCCTTGGCAATGCAGGTGTAAATATAGCAGGCTTTAGACTTGGAAGGGAAAAGAAGGGCGGTATAGCTTTGGGTATTCTCAACTTGGATGATCCTGTACC
>CALIUI010000079.1 GCA_938048815.1 uncultured Aquificaceae bacterium
CAGATCCTTCTCCGTTGCCAGCCTGTATCTTTTCCCACTACCATTGGGATTACTCAAAACCACCGCAACCATTCTTTGCCCAGCCTTTCCCTCTTGAAAGAGACTTCTTACTCTTTTATCATCCACCACAGAGCCACAAACCAAGCATTTAGCAATAGCTTTGCTTACTGTTCCCTTTTCTGGGTCAAAGCCCTCTGGAAAGGGAGAGTCCTGTCCCACTATTTCAAACTCCACCCTTTTATCCTTTACATAGGGCTTTAGGGCTATCTTTCTATTGTCCTTTTTGGCAAGCCAGAAGTTTACCATAAGGGGAATTTCTGCATTACATGCTGGATTTTGGCATGGTATGGTCCTTGCCCATATATAGCCCACAGGAATAGAGCCATCTGGATCTTTTGGATAAAACTCCGAGATTTCCCTTTTGGCTTCTTCTAATACCCACTCTCCCCACCTTTTTACATCTTCCAAAAGCATGTTCTCTATTCTTTTCTTTTCTTTAACTTTTTTCCCAAACCTTTCAATTTCTATTTCTATCTCTTGGGGCTTTCCGTACTTCATAGGGTATTCAAGGGCGCATTTTAGGATCAAAACCGCCACTGGGTTATAGTCGTTGGCATAGGTTTCCAATCCAAGCCTTAAACACTCAAGGGGAATGGAACCACCGCCCGCAAAGGGATCCAATACTCTAGGGGGCTTTCCGCCATTTGCCTCTAAAATATCCCTCTTTGCCTTATCAATTAATGCTTTGTTTAAGGAGTTTTCCCACTTTGCAAGGTTTATGATAAAGTTCCTCGTTTTGTCCTTTTCTACGATATCCTCTTTTGCTGGTATCAAGGCAGAATAAATGGTAGTCCTTGACGATGCCAAGGGTTTCCTTGTCCACCATATATGCAGGGTGGAAATGTGCCCGTGCCTTATGTTTTTTTCCCTTGCAGACTCTTGGCTTACCTCCTTAAGAGGGAAGCTATCTTCTATATAGCTTTTCATCTTGCTCTCCAATCTTTTTTCCCTTTTGCTTCCATTCTTCCGTTGGTACTATAAACCTTACAACTTCCACCTTTTCCACAGCCTTTAAATTCTCTGCGGGGTTATTTATTATATAAAGGGTGGGAGTTGTGCCTGCGTTGGCAACCACATAAAGCCAGTATTCTTCTTTAAACCTTCTAGCCATTAACCACTCATTATAAGTCAGGGCAATATCACCTTCTTGATTCCTTGCCTTTACTTCTATATACCTGGTTTCCTTTTCTCCCTTTGACCTTATGTCGTATCCCAAGTTTTCCTTGGAAACATCCTCGGGCTTTCTTCCCTGGCTTCTTTCGTATTCCATGGCTATTTCCATGCCTATCCTCTCTATCTCCTCATCGCTTACCATATGGGACGAAGGGCTGGGCTTTACCAATATGGCTCCCAAAAAGATAGGCGGAGAAAGGCTTAAGCTTTTTTCCTTTTCTATGTTCTTCTTTAACTCCTTTAAGGCAGACTGGTAGTTTTTCTTTCTCTCTTCCTTTAGATTAATTTCTGTGTCTGCATTTTCTTTCTTTTCATAAAGCTCCACAAGTTCATAGTCAAGCTTTTCTATCAGATACTCAAGGGATTTAACGCCATACTTTTCCTTTATTTCCCCTTGCCTTTCTCTTTCTTGTTGTATTTGCTGCATGTATTTTTCCAAAAGTTTTATGGCGTAGCTTTCGGCTTTTTCGCTCTTTATAATCGGCTCTTCTTTGATTTCTTCATCCACGGGCTTAAGCTCCCAAAGGATAGCAGGGTTTATTTCCTTTAAATCCTTACCGTCATCATAAATAGTCAAAAGGCGCTTGCCTGCCGTCTGGTTGTTTCCATCTTTTATCTCTCCTTCAAAGATCCATATAATGCCCTTGTATCTTCCCGATGGGTCTTCAAAGATTGCACCTTTTCTCAAAGCTTCAAGGTGATTTTTGTTAACCCACTCAATAAGGGCACTAAAAAGGGGATGCCCAAAGGATATAAACTCCGCATCGGGGTTTCTAAAGGCAAGATCCTTGTCAAAGGTAGCCTTTTTGTAGGATGTTAGTATTGATCCTTGAGTGTAATTCTTTGCTATTTTTCTTAACTCCTCGGGTATTTTTTCTATTATCATAAAGCCGTCTTTTTTAGATTTATATTTACCCTCCGCCATAGAAAAAGCCCTCTTGAAAAACTCTTCCACATACTCTGGAGCCAACCGGTTTTCTTTTGCCCTTTGAGCCAACTCCCTTATCCTTGTATAGTCTATATACCTCGTTGCTAAGCTTTCCCCCAATGCATCCTTTACTCTTTTTATGTACTCCTCGTCTATTTTGATATCCAATTCCCTTATTATATCTTCCATGCTTTTGGCGTTAGCCACCGCCTCCAAGATAAGTTGATAAAGGTCTACCTTCTGGAAAAGCACTCCTATGACATCAAAGACCTTATCGCTTCCCATGGCTTTTCTTATCTCTTCTATTTTATTAAGGATCTTATGGAGCACCATTCCCTCTCTTGTATCCTTTGCCACCAAGTTGAATATATAAACGTCTTTTTGCTGTCCATAGCGGTGTATCCTTCCCATTCTTTGCTCAAGCTTGTTCGGGTTCCAAGGTAGATCATAGTTGATCATAAGGTGGCAAAATTGGAGATTTATACCTTCGCCCGCGGCTTCCGTTGCAACCATTATTTGAGATTCATGTTTAAAAACTCCCTCTGCGGCTATTCTATCCTCCAAGCTCATACCACCATGGATGTAATTAACCTTGTATCCCCAAGATTTGATCTTTCCCACCAAATACTCAAGAGTGTCCCTTGATTCGGTAAAGATCAATATCTTTTCATTTCCCCCAATCTCTCTTATCTTATTAAATCCCTTCTCAATGGCTTTTTTTAGCTCCACCAACTTGACTTCCTTTTCCTGCTCCACCACCTTTTTTGCCATATTTATAAGCTTTTCAATGGTTTCTATTTCCCTTTGTAGCTCTTCTTCGTTTTTTGCAAGGCTTATACCTTCCCATAGTTTCTCCTGCTTTATCCTTTCTTCTTCATCATAGTCCTCTACCTCTTCAAGGTCTGGAATAGTTTTTGGAGTGGATGATGTGGGAAATTCTTCAAGCCTTTTTTTCCTCCTTTCAAGAGACTTAAGAAGTGCATAACAGCTTGATGCCATCCTTCTTTGGAGTATAAGCAGGGCAAAGGCTATATTTCCCTTTTTATCAACTTCCAAAGCCTTGTTGTATTGAGATATTACGTATTTAGAAAGCTCATTGTATAGTTTTTTCTCATCGTCAGATAGGTTAAACTCTACGGTTATGGGATAGCGGTTTGTAAAAAGGGGTCTGCCTTCAAAATCCCTTAGGTCTTCTTTCAATCTTCTTATGAAAAGGGGATTGTCCTTGTTTCTTATGGATTCTTCTATAAGCTCCTTTGTGGCAAAAAAGCCAGGCTCCAAAAGGTCAAGCAAAAGTCTAAAGTTTTCCGGATCTCCTTTGTGGGGTGTTGCCGTTAGGAAAATAAGATGTTCCGAAGTCTTTGAAAGAACTTCCCCCAATCTATACCTATCGGTTTTTTTGGTCTTGTTTCCATACTTATAAGCAGACATTTTATGGGCTTCATCCACTATAACCAAATCCCAATGAACACTTCGCAAAGATGGCAAGATGTCCTCTTGTTTGGCAAAATCTATAGAAGTTATAACTTGGCTTTCTTTTTCCCATACGTTCTCCATAAAGTTGTTATTCATAGTATTCCTATCAACCACCACAAAAGACTCTTGAAATCTTTCTTTTAACTCCCTTCTCCACTGGTCCTTTAAATGTCCCGGTGCAACTATCAATATCCTTTCTACCAATCCCCTCAGCTTTAACTCCTTTATGATCAAGCCAGCCATTATGGTTTTGCCAGCTCCCGGATCATCCGCTATAAGAAACCTTATGCGGGGAAGCTTTAGTATATATCCATAAACCGCCTCCACTTGAAAGGGCAAGGGGTCTATTTTGGAAGTGCTCATGGCCAAAAGGGGATCATATTCAGAAGCAAACTCAAGCCTTTTAGCCTCAAGAGCCAAAAAGGCATAAGAGCCCTTGGTGGAAAAATCCAAGGTAGAGTCTTTGCACTTTATCTGGCTTAGATCTCCTTCAGAAAAAATCCTGCTTATATATTCCTTAGAATAAAGCTTTCTCCCTATAATTTCAACATGATCCCCCAAGTTTTCAACCGCTTTTACCTCAATGGGCTCATCCCAAAAGGGCCCCTCAATGATACTGCCCTTTTTGAAAAGAACCTGCATAACTTTAATTATAAAGGCAGACCATACCCTTGATAAAAACAGGTTTTACCCTTTCAAAGAGCTATAATATAAATCATAACTTTTTCAAAAGGAGGTTCTTATGGCAAAGGGAACGGTTGCCTACAAGATACTAAAAGACCACCTTGTAAGCGGGAGGCTTATCCCCGGTGAGGAGATAGCCATAAGGATAGATCAGACCCTTACTCAGGATGCCACGGGCACCATGGCATATTTACAGTTTGAAGCCATGGGCGTTGATAGGGTAAAAACGGAGCTTTCGGTAAGCTATATAGACCACAATATGCTACAAACGGATTTTAGAAACCCCGATGACCATAAATATCTTATGAGTGTAGCAAAAAGGTATGGTATATGGCTTTCCAAGCCTGGTAATGGTATATGCCATCAAGTTCATGTAGAAAGGTTTGCCAAACCTGGTAAAACCTTGCTTGGTTCAGACTCCCATACACCCACCTCCGGTGGTGTAGGTATGATAGCTATCGGTGCCGGTGGTCTTGATGTGGCTGCAGCAATGGCAGGGGAGCCCTTTTACTTAAAGATGCCAAAGATAGTGGGTGTAAAGCTCACAGGTAAGCTAAACCCGTGGGTAACCGCAAAGGATATTATCCTTGAATTGCTTAGAAGACTAACGGTAAAGGGTGGAGTAGGAAAGATCTTTGAATACTTTGGAGAGGGCATAAAGGAGCTTTCGGTGCCCGAAAGGGCTACCATAACCAACATGGGAGCAGAACTTGGTGCAACTACTTCCCTTTTCCCCTCCGACGAGATAACAAGGGCTTATTTAAAGGCCCAAGGAAGGGAGGAAGACTGGATAGAGTTATTGCCAGATCCCGATGCGGAATATGATGAGATAATTGAAATTAACCTTTCGGAGCTTGAGCCTTTGATAGCATGCCCCCATTCTCCGGACAATGTGGTGCCCGTTAGGGAAGTGGAAGGTATAAAAGTAGATCAGGTGGTTATAGGTTCATGCACCAACTCCTCCTTTGTAGATCTTATTCGTGCAGGCAGTATGCTAAGGAATAAAAAGGTACATCCCGATGTTATCTTTGCGATAGCTCCCGGCTCTAAACAGGCTTTGGAGCTTATAACTCAAAATGGAATTCTCCTTGACTTTTTGAAGGCTGGGGCAAGGATCCTTGAAAGCGCCTGTGGACCATGTATAGGTATGGGTTATGCTCCACCAAGCGGAGGAGTATCCATCCGTAGCTTTAACAGAAACTTTGAAGGAAGGTCTGGAACCCCAGACGCAAAGGTATACTTAGCCTCTCCAGAAGTGTGCGTTGCTGCCGCCATAGCGGGAGAGATAATAGACCCAAGGAAGCTGGCAGAAAGGGAAGGTATAAAGTGGATAAAGGTAGAGATGCCAGAAAAGTTCCCCTATGGAGATGAAGCCTTTATACCACCGCTTGATGAAGAAGAGGCAAAGGCTGTGGAAATATACCGAGGACCTAACATAAAACCACTTCCCCAGTTTGATCCCATGCCAGAAGCCATAGAGGGTCAGGTGAGCCTTATAGTGGGAGATAACATAACCACAGACCACATTATGCCAGCGGGTGCCAAAATACTTCCTCTAAGGTCTAACATATACGCCATAAGCGAGTATGTTTATCACTACGTAGACCCAGACTTTGTCAAAAGGGCAAAAGACATAAGGGATAACAAGGGCAAAGCAAACATCATAATAGGAGGAGAAAACTACGGTCAAGGCTCCTCAAGAGAGCATGCTGCTTTGGCTCCAAGGTTTTTGGGAGTTGGTGCGGTAATAGCCAAATCCTTTGCCCGCATCCACCACGCCAACCTTGTAAACTTTGGCATAATACCCCTTGAGTTTATAGACAAGGAGGATTACAACAAGTTCTCTTTGGGAGATGAGATAGAGATTCCAGAGGTTATAGAAAGATTAAAGAAAGGCAAAGAGATACTGGTTATAAACAAGACCACAGGGGAAGAGATTCTTTGTAAATACACTTTAACTCCCAAGCAAATCTCCGTATTGTTGGCAGGAGGCCTTTTAAACTGGATAAAGGGAAAGCAAAGGGTGGAGGTATAAATCATGAAGATGAGAAAGGTGGTCTCCGTGATAGGTGCGGGTAATGTGGGAGAGCATACTGCAAGTCTTCTGGCTTTGAGGGGTCTTGTGGATGTGCGCATGTTTGACCTGCCAAGAAGGGATGGTGAGAAGCTTATTGAACCTGTAAAGGGCAAGGCTTTGGATATTCAACAGATGCTTTCCGCACTAAACATTGACGGAAAGGTGGAGGGCTTTTCTGTAAGCCCAGAGGGAGAGGGTTATGAAGCCTTGGAAGGCAGCGATATAGTGGTTATAACCGCAGGCTTCCCAAGAAAGCCCGGTATGTCAAGAGAGGACCTACTGGATAAGAACATATCCATTCTTTCTGTAATAGCTCAAAAAATAAAGGAGTATGCCCCAGAGGCTATAGTAATAGTGGTCACCAATCCCGTAGACCTTATGACCTATGCTGTTTATAAGATATTGGGCTTTGAAAAGAGCAGGGTTATGGGAATGGCTGGAGTTTTGGATTCTGCACGCTTTAAGACCTTTATATCAAAGGAGATAAAGATATCGCCTATGGATGTTCATGCCTATGTGATAGGAGGGCATGGGGATGAAATGGTGCCCCTTATATCCATATCCAACGTGGGAGGAATACCTTTAAAGGATATGCTACCAAGGGAAAAGATACAAGAGCTTATAAAGAGGACCCAGTTTGGAGGTGGTGAAATAGTGGATCTGATGGGAACTTCCGCCTATCATGCTCCTGCAGCTTCCATAGTGGAGATGGTGGAAGCCATAGTCACCGATAACAAAAGAATACTTCCCTGCTCTGTTTATTTGGAGGGCGATGTTGGTAAATACTACGAGGCAGAAGGCTTGTGTGTGGGAGTGCCTGTTAAATTGGGCAACTGCGGAGTGGAAGAGATCATTAAAATACCTATGATAGAAGAGGAACGTCAAATGTGGAAAAGGTCTGTGGAGTCTGTTAGAAAAAACATAGCCATAGTGGAGGAGCTTTTAAATGCGAGAAATACACTATGACCAAATAGTAGAGGCGGTGAAAGAGATAGCCATAAAAGCAAACTATGAGCTTCCAGAGGATGTGGAGCTTGCCTACCAAAGTGCCCTAAGGAAGGAAGAGTCGGAGCTTGGGAGAGAAGTTTTGCAGCAGATACTTTTGAACATAAAGGCTGCAAGAGAGGAACAGATGGCTTACTGTCAGGATACGGGAGTGGCGGTTGTCTTTGTGGATATAGGTCAAGAGGTCCATGTGGTAGGCGGCTATTTGGAGGATGCTATCAACGAAGGAGTCAGAAGGGCATACACAGAAGGCTATCTTAGAGCTTCTATGGTTTATGACCCTGTCTTTGAAAGGAGGAACACAAAGGATAACACGCCTGCGGTGATCCATTATAGGGTGGTGCCCGGAGATAAACTAAGGCTTATTTTTGCTCCCAAAGGGGCAGGCTCGGAAAATACCTCCCGTCTTGCCATGTTAAAGCCTGCGGATGGATGGGAAGGCGTAAAAAGGTTTATCCTTGAAACGGTAAAACTTGCAGGACCCAACGCATGCCCACCCTTTACCGTAGGCGTTGGAATAGGTGGCACCTTTGAATACTGTGCCTTGCTTGCCAAAAGGGCCCTCTTAAGGGCTGTGGGAGAAAGAAGCCAAGACCCCGTGGCAAAAAGGATAGAGGAAGAGCTTATAGAAGAGATAAATAAGATAGGTTGGGGACCTATGGGTTTTGGTGGCACCACCACAGCCATAGATGTAAAGGTGGAGTTGTATCCGTGCCACATAGCATCTCTTCCTGTGGCGGTAAACATCCAATGCCACGCCAGTAGACATGCAGAGATAGAGTTGTGAAGTACATACTTTTGCTTGCCTTTATAGGGCTTATAACGGTTATCTTTTTAAGCGGCTTTGTTTTCAGGTGGGCAAGGGGGAGGTTCTTCAATCCCCCTTAAATTGGCAAGTTTCCTCGTCAATGGTGGAGTAAAGGGGTTTTACCCTTCCTTCTGGTGTGGTATCTTCAAAGTCTCTTGGAACACCAAGCTCTTCTATGCAGTGCACCAGGTCATGATAAAACTCTGCCACCTTTACCAAGCCTGTTATCTTACCCACTTCGTTAAAAGCCCTTATTTTGTCGGTGGCTTTACCTTTGCCCCTTTCTACTATGGCTCCTGCATGTCCAAAGGATACACCTTCCAACTTCTCTTGGAACCTACCTGCCACAAAGGCAGCCACAGGCTTATTCCACTTACCCTCTTTCCAAAGCCTTAGGATAGTTTCTGCAGCTTTTTCTTCATAAGACCCTCCCACTTCACCTTGAATTATCACGCCCTTTACATTGGGATCGTCCGCTATATTCTCCAAAGCATCCGCAAAGGTGGTGCAAGATATAACATCACCTCCCAAAGCCAAAGCCATATAAACACCCCATCCCCTTCTTTTGAACATCTCTGCGGTGGTGGTGGTAAGACCGCCAGACTTGGAAAGGATCACAAGCCCACCCTTCTCATAAGCTATGGAGGGATTTTTACCACCCACTGCTCCTATCCTTGCGGGAATCCAGGGCATCATACACCCCAAAGAGGTGGGACCAACGATTATCACACCCCTTTCCTTGGCATAATGATAGAAATAGACCGTGTCCCTTATGGGCACATGCTCGGTAATAATGTATATAAGCTTTATACCAGAGTCTATTAGCTCTATAACCGCATCCTTTACAGAAGCCGGCGGTACATAAACTATTCCCGTGTTTATCTCTGGATGTTTTTCCAAAGCTTCCTTTACTGTGTTATACACTGGCTTGCCGGCAACTTCAGACCCACCTTTACCGGGAGTTACACCAGCCACTATAAAGCCCGGGTATAGGGCTTCTGATTCTGCCACCACCTGAGAGGCTTCCCTTCCTGTAATACCCATAACTATGATCCTTGTTTGGTCGTTAAGGTATACCGTTCCCACCTTCCAGTTTTTCTCCATTTTTTACCTCCAAAAAAGGTTATGATTATTATATGATATTTTTGATTGCATTTTTCTTGTGGATCTCCCACGGTTTTTCCTTTTACCACTGCTTTTTTGACGCAGGCAAAAGGTACCAAGTAGACCCTATACTCCTTATAGCCATAGCAAAGGGAGAAAGCAACTTTAACCCAAGGGCTGTGAACATAAATAGGAACGGAACAAAGGATTATGGGATAATGCAAATAAACTCCTACTGGCTTGAAAAATACAAAATACCAAAGGAATGGATCTTTGAACCTTGCTACAACATCCACTTTGGCGCCATGGTGCTAAGGAGATGTATGGATAAATATTCCTCCATAAACCTTGCCATAGATTGCTATAACAAGGGAGAAAGGGCAAAGGGAAACACTCCTTATGTAGAGAGAGTGCTTAGAAATTACAAGAGGTACTACACCATGCTAAAATAAGCTTGTAGGTGGCCGGCTTTGGTGAATAAATCCGTAAAGGGGACTTTTTAACATTCCTATCTAAGAAGCCAATCAACAAGTCCATAAACAAAACGCAGGGGCAGATAATTGACCGCCGCAAAAAATTTAAAATTCTGGTATTTCAGGCTTCCAGCCTGTTTTTTTATCGCAGGCAATGATGCCTACGCTACCGATGAAAAGGGAATTTCTCATCAACGTATAAGACCGCTATAATTAATAGTATGAGGGTGGGTGAGTATTTAGAAAAAGGTCTTAAAAACTCCCTTGAGGAAAAGCCGGAGGGCTACTCTGAGCTTGGAAGGTGTACCTCTGGGCAGGGTATTTCAAAAATAGCTTCTTTTACAAAGCTACCGCCCCTGCCCCCTGCAGCAGGAGCTCGTGCTCATACGGTAGATGACCATCTTCTCATAAGGTCTTTTAGTAGAGATAAGTCTTTGTTGCTAAGTAAGATGAGCTTAGAGCAGATGGTTATTTTGCCCATCCTTTAAAATTGTAGCATAGAAGTGTGTTTAAATTGAGTTCTCAGTTTTTTTATCAGGGAAAAGCCAGCGGGGCACTATATGAACAAAAAGCAACATACCAAGAAGCTCCACAAGGCTCTGATAAACAATAACAAAAACTGCTTCTTGAAAGCCCTCAAGGAGTAGGGCTATGGGTAATACTAAAAAGGAATTCCTTGTCCCAAAGTTAAAAGCCAAAACCCTTCCATCTTCTTTGCTTAGCTTTATCGCACTGGCTATGGCTTTGCTTAGAAAAAGGGCAAATACCAAGTACAAGGAAAATATAAAGGTTAAAAAGGGCAAAAATTCTCCAAGATGAAACAGGGTTTCCACCTGAGAGCCAAAGATTATAAAAACTATGAGACTTATAAGGGGGACAGGAAGCAAACCTGTAAAGTTAAAAAGCTTGGCACCTGTGGAGCTAAAATCTGCCAGCCTTTGAGTTATATAGGCAAGGAAAAGAGGGACAATTATCAATCCAAAGAAAACCTTTATAAACTTTGCCCTATCCAACTCTATTTCCACAAGTTGGGGGAAAAGGATAAACATGTAAAAGGGCAAAAGGATAAGCTGTAAAAATAAAAGGATTGGTAAAAGGGCTATGGCGTGCTTTGTGTCTGCCTTTCCAAGATAGCTAAAGGTGATAAACCAATCGGTACAGGGCACCAACAAAACCAAAGCTATGCCCACCTTTACCACCATAGAATCTATGGGCATCAAAATAAGGGCAACAAAGAGGGGCACAAAAACAAAGTTTCCCACCAAAGAGCCAAGTAAAAGCCTGTAGTTCAAAAAGGCCCTTGGTAGATGAGCCAAAGGAACTTGGCAAAAGGTACTATACAAAAGGAGGGCAATTACAAAGAGCAACATACTCTCCAAGGGCTTTATATAAGCGGGGTGTGTACTTCCCAAAAGCACACCAAGGACCATAAAAGCTAAATAGATTACCGCTTGGTATTTTTCAAGGGCTAACCTAAGCCAAGGCATGGCAATGATTATAAGGTTTAATTATGATTCACATTATAATAAAGAACATGAGGGTAGGTGAGTATTTAGAAAAAGGCCTTAAATACGCTGTTGAGGAAAAGCCCGAAGGGTATTCTGAGTTTGGCAAATGTACTTCTGGGTGTCATTCGGTAAGCTTTTTTCTAAAGGGCAGTCCCCAAAGGGTGGAGGATATTAAGTTCAAGGCTACGAAGCGTTGTAAAAAGCTTTTGGCAGTGGCAGATTTTGTGGCGGAAAGGATAAAGGAAAAGGGCAAGGTATATCTTGATGAGGAAGAGATCCTTAAGTTTTTCTCCGAGGAGAAGGAACAGGACAAGCTAAGGGATAGGATCCAGATAGTTAAGAATGCCCTTGGCTTGTAGGCTTTGGTTGGTGGGCTTATAATTAAACTCTATGGTAATAGTAAAAGTAAACGGTAAGGAGCTGAAAGTATCAGAAGGCACAACCCTTGGGGAAGTTTTTAAAACTTTGGGTATAGATAACGCCCTTGGTGGAAAGTCGGGTTCTAAAATCATAGACCTTTTAACTCCCATAAAGGAAGACACAGAAATAACACCCATCTTCAAAGAAGACCCAGAAAGCCTTGACATTATGAGGCATACCCTTTCCCACATCTTGGCACAGGCTTTGAAGGAAATCTACGGTTATGAAAAGGTTCATTTGGGAGTTGGACCTACTACGGAGGAAGGTTTTTACTACGATGTGGAGGTGGAAGGTCATACCATAAGCGTAGAAGACTTACCCAAGATAGAAGAAAAAATGAGGGAGATAATATCCCAAAACTATCCCCTTTTTAGGAAAGAATTGGAAAGACAAGAGGCCATAAAATTGTTTTCAGAGTTTGGCGAAAGGTATAAGCTGGAGATAATAAACAGAATAGACCCATCAGATACTATATCTATATATGGTCAGGATGGCTTTACAGACCTTTGCAGAGGTCCCCATGTGCCCTATACGGGTATGGTGGGAGAGTTTAAACTCACCCACGTGGCAGGCGCCTATTGGATGGGTGATTCTACAAAGCCTATGCTCCAAAGGATATACGGTATAGCCTTTTGGACCAAGGAGGAGTTAGAGGAAAGGCTTAGGCTATATGAAGAGGCTAAAAAGAGAGATCACAGAAAGCTTGGCAGGGAGTTGGAGCTGTTCCTAATAGAGGACGAGGTTGGAGCTGGCTTGGTTTTGTGGCTTCCAAAGGGTGCAACGCTTAGAAAAATCCTTGAAGACTATTGGAAGGAGGAACATATAAAGAGGGGATATCAGCTCGTTTATTCTCCCCATGTGGGAAATGCAAAGCTTTGGCAAACAAGCGGACACCTTGACTATTACAAGCCAAACATGTTCTCACCAATGCAGATAGAAAAGGAGGAGTACTTTGTAAAGCCTATGAACTGTCCTTTCCATATAGCCATATACAAAAGCAAGGTAAGAAGTTATAAGGAGCTTCCTTTAAAGTTGGCGGAGCTTGGTACCGTCTATAGATACGAGATGTCGGGGGTTTTGCACGGGCTTATGAGGGTAAGGGGATTTACTCAAGATGATGCCCATATTATATGTACGCCAGACCAAGTGGAAGAGGTTATAGAAGAAACCTTGCAGTTTGCCATAGATATGTTAAGGTCTTTTGGTTTTGAAGATTTTAAAGTGTACATATCCACCAAACCTGAGGATGCTATAGGTTCAGAAGAGCAATGGCATTTGGCAGAAAGCTCTCTAAGGAAAGCTGTAGAAAAACTAAGTTTAAACTATGAAATAGACCAAGGGGGCGGAGCTTTTTATGGTCCCAAGATAGATGTAAAGATAAAAGATGCCATTGGAAGGCTATGGCAATGCTCCACCATACAGTTTGACTTTAACCTACCAGAAAGGTTTGATATGGAGTATGTGGGACCCGATAACCGAAGACACAGGCCCTATATGATACACCGAGCCATCTTTGGCTCCATTGAAAGGTTTGTGGGCGTTCTTTTGGAACACTACGCAGGGCTTTTGCCTCTTTGGCTTTCACCAGTTCAGGTAAGGATTATTCCCATATCCTTAGAAAAACACGCCTTTTATGCAAAGGAGATAGCAAACAAGCTTACAGAGGAGGGTATAAGAGTGGAAGTAGATACAAGGGAAGAAAGACTAAATGCCCGTATAAGGGATGCAGAGCTTCAAAAGATTCCCTATATAGTGATATTGGGAGATAAGGAAGTGGAAAGTGCTAATGTGTCCGTCAGAGGGAAAAAGGAAGGAAACTTGGGGAGCATGAAGGTGGAAGATTTCATCCATATGCTCCTGCAGAAGATAGAAAATAAGGAGTGATGCTAAGAAAGTTAGCAGTACATATATCTAAGGAGGATGCAGATTATTTAGAATATGTAAGGGACATAACTTCCATCCTTGGTGTGCTTCCAGACTTTTTGTACCTTGAAGAGGAGGGGATATTTAACTTTATGGCTCCATCGGAGGAAAGGCAAAGGGCTATAAAAAAGCATATAGAGGATTTTTTTACAGGCTTTGACTTTTATAGTCTTTTTGATAAAAAGGATAGTACCTTGGAGGAGCTTCAGGAAAGGTATGATTTACTTTTTGTAAAGTACGAGAAAAGGCTCTTTGGTAAGTCTGCGCCCGAATGGATCTTATCGGAAACGGACAAGCTTGGGCTTTGGGTGTACAAAGAAGGATGCCATGGGAATATAAAGAGGGTATGTCTTCCTGTGGATTTTTCCGAAAGGTCCATCAGACAGGTGGAGTTTTCAGAGTACCTTAGGGTTTTTTTTAACTTTGATTACGACCTTGTTTATGCCATGAATATAAGCCGTTTTATAAACAAGCTAAGCAGTAAGGATTACAAAAAAAGCCTTTTAAACAAAAAAGAAGAAGCTATGCACATGTATACGGATACCTTTGGTGGAAGGGATCTTAACCTTGTGGTCCTTGAAGGAGATCCTTATAAAGAGATGGTAAAGCATATAAACTCTTCGGGTTATGAACTTGTGATAATAGGAAGGAGGGGAAGGGGTATGAGGGAAAGTATAGGAAGCGTCTCTCTTCATATGGTTAGGAGTTTAAAATGTCCGGTGGTTGTCCTGTAAGTGGTTTTGCTAAGTTCTTCCTTGCCCCCCTTTGTCCGCTTACCAAAGGGCTTTTCAAGAAGGTCTTTAAGGTAGAGGTCTATGGCTTGGAGAATATACCCTTGGGACCTTGTGTAGTGGCAAGCAACCACAGGAGCCATCTTGACCCACCCCTTTTGAACGCAGTCTTTCCAGAACCTTTAAGGTTCCTTGCAAAAGAAGAGCTCTTTAAAGTGCCACTGGTGGGTAAATTGCTTCCCCACATGGGAGCCTTGCCCGTAAAGAGGGGAACTGGAGATATGGAGGTTTTGGAGCTTGCTATGGAGCTTATGCATTACGGGTGTAAAGTATGCATCTTCCCAGAAGGCACAAGGGCAAACCCTGGGGAGTTTTTAAAACCCAAGCTGGGCGTGGGACTTTTGGCAATAAAAAGCCAAAAGCCCGTACTTCCCATTTACATAGAGGGTACAGACAAGGCATTTCCAAAGGGTGCCAAATTCCCAAAGCCAGGACACCCAATCCGTGTTTTCATAGGTAAGGCAAAGGTCTATAGGGAAGAAGAAAATCTAAAAGCCTACCGAAGGGTTGCGGAGGATATAATGGAAAGGATAAAGGAGCTTGCCCATGCCAAAGGTGTTTAGCGTTGTAGGATACCACAACTCTGGGAAAACCACTTTAATAGAGGAGCTTATAAAGGAGCTTCAAAAGAGGGGCTACAAGGTGGGTTATATAAAGCACGACCCTAAATCCCATGGCATTACTGACAAGGAAGGCTCTGACACATATAGAATTTCCAAGCTTTTGAACAAGCTGGCTCTCCTCTCTCCAGAAAGGCTTACTCTATGGGAAAAAAGAGAAGATAACCCCCTTAGGGTTGTGGGAGATTACTTTTCCGACTGCCATATAGTTCTTCTTGAAGGCTGGAAATCTTTGGAGGGCGTCAAAAAGATAGTGGTAGGTGATTTAGAGGTGGAGGGTCTAAGGGTAAAAGGTGTGGAAGATCTCCAAAAGGTTATACACTATATACTATGCGAATAAGAGTGCCCGCAAGCACCAGCAATTTTGGTTCTGGCTTTGATGCCTTTGGCCTTGCCCTAAATTTGTATAACCACTTTTATGTGGAGCCCTCCTTTCAATATAGCGTGGAGATAGAAGGAGAAGGTAGGCATCTGCCCACCAACGAGGAGAATCTTTTCATAAGGGTATATAAAAAAGCCTGTGAAACTTTTGGCAAAGAGGATGTTCCCATAAGGGTTAAACAGGTCAATCAAGTGCCTACTGCCCGAGGGCTTGGTTCTTCTGCCACTGCCATAGTGGGGGCAATAAAAGCCTTTGAAGCCCTGTACCAGCTTGAACTTAGCCTACCAGAGAAGTTAAAGGTTGCCTTTGCCTTTGAAAAGCATCCCGACAATCTTTTGCCTACCTTTTTGGGTGGCTTTGTAGTCTGTGCTTCCTCTTCACAAGGGGTTAGCTTTTTAAGGCTGGACTTTCCAAAGGAGATAAAGGTGGTGGTCTGTGTGCCAGAGTTTGAACTTTCAACGGAGAGGGCAAGGGCGGTTATAAAAAGGCAGGTTAGCCTTGAGGATGCGGTTTTTAACCTCCAAAGGTCTGCCCTTTTTGTAGGAAGCCTACTTTCAAAAAGATTTGACCTTTTAAGGGAGGCGGTACAAGACAGACTCCACCAGCCCTACAGGGCGGAGCTTGTTCCCAACTTCTGGCGGGTGATGGAATACGCCTACAACTCTGGAGCCCTTGCGGTCTTTTTAAGCGGTGCAGGTCCATCCGTAGCAAGCCTTTGTATGGATGATCCAGGGCTTGTGGGCTCTTGGATGGTAAAAGCCTTTGAAGAGGTTGGTATAAGGTCTAAATACTTGGTTTTAGAGGTTGATGAAAGGGGAGCCCTTGTGGAATAAAAGGGTATTAACCATAGACGTGGGAAATACCACGGCAGACCTGTGCCTTTTTGAAGGAGAGTTTAAGCCTTTGGGGAAGTTTTCCCACTTTGAACTTCCAAAGGTTGATGCCGACTTGGTCCTTTTATCTTCGGTAAAGCCCTCCGTAGAAGCATACATAAAAAGCCTTTATCCAAAGGCACGCTTTATAAAACCCCAAGAGGTGCCCATAGAGGTTTCCTTTCCCCACAAGGAAAAGGCGGGAATAGATAGGCTTATAAACCTATACGGTGCTCTAAACCTTTATGGAAAAGACCTTATAGTGGTTAATGCTGGCACCGCTTTGGTAATAGACCTTTTGGTGGATGGAATCTTTCAAGGGGGCTTTATAACCATAGGCATAGGTACGGGCATTGATTGCCTTTCCAAAAGGGCAGAGCTTATCCCACCAATGAAACTTAAAGATATAAGGGTAGATATAGGCAGGAACACGGAAGAAGCCCTTTTTGGGGGTTCTATAAAGAAGGCTTTTTACTTTGTTTTAGGCTGTCTTAAAGATTGGGAAGAAAGCTGCAAAAGGAGTTTAAAGGTGATAATAACCGGCGGAGATGGTTATCTTCTAAGGGATTTGGGAATATACGACCCCTTGCTTATCCATAAGGGAATGTTGGCTTTGGCGGAAAAAGGCCTTGCGTGGTGATACTTTTTAAACCTCCCTTTTAAAGCCCTCTTTTAGAACATCTTCCATCCAGCCAAAGCATACCTTGTAGTTCTCTTCAAGCCTTGTCCTTAGGCTTTCAAGAAACAGGCTTAGCTCCTTTAGTTCCTCTTTATTCATATTGGGTATATCTTTAAGCAAGCTTTCCAACTCTTCCTTTAGAGCGTGGGGCTTAAAGGGGTCAAGGGACAAATCTTCTATCCTTTTTTTCTACTCTGGAAGCTCTCCATGATTGTGATTACAGGGTATTTCAAAAATATCCCATCTTGTAGGACTATCGCCCCTGCCCCCTGCAGCAGGCGCTAATGCCCATACGGTGGATGACCATCTTCTCATAAGGTCTTTGTTGCTAAGTAGGATAAGTTTAGCGCAGATGGTTATTTTACCCATCTTTTGCAATTTTAGCATAAGGGCATGTTTAAGTTGGGCTTTTTGAAACACCCTCCTTAAACCCTTTGACAAAAAGGGAAAAATTCATTAAAATACTATTCCTGTAGGGGCGGTAGCTCAGTTGGGAGAGCGCCTGCTTGGCGTGTAGGAGGTCGGGGGTTCAAGTCCCCTCCGCTCCACCAAAGATAAAAAAAAGGGGCTTAGAGCCCCATATCCTTTGCCTGTTCTTCCGTTAAATGTCTGTCCTCTTGGGATTCCCTTTGAAGAGATTCACATCTATCCAAGAGTTCCTTTAACCTTATGGGAGCCTCTGTTAAAGGTAAGGAAGAGTCATATATTTCAGCCTTTATACCGCATTCTTTCATGGCTTCGTAGAGCATCCTAAGGCCCTTTTCCGCCTCTGGACCGTTTCTGCGCACCACCCATATCCAGTTGGGGTTTAGCTTTCCTTCTTTGTAGAGGTCTCTTATGGCGTTTGCCACACCTTCTCCCAAGGTCACATCTATCCTTGTGTTATTTGCTGTACCACCGCATACAAGCACACCCCTAAGCCCGGGCTTGGAGAGGATGATACGGGTTATCTTATACATCTTCTCTGCAGGAGGATTTCCTCCAATGTCGGTAAAGTTGGCAGGTCTTAGTCCCATAGCATAGGTGGTCTCTATGGTTACCGTTGAACCGCCACCACCAAAGGTCATCATACCAATATCGCCGTCTACTTCTACATAAGAGCCGGCCTTTCCACGGTGATCGTCCCTGTCTATTAGAGATGCCTCTATCTCCCTTTCTGTGGGTGGTCTTTTCATAGCAGTCCTTACACCGTATATCTTTGCGGGCGGTACGCTTGCATCGTCGTCTATGGTTACCACTGCATCAAGGGCAAAGACCTTTTGCTTTCCACCCACATCACATATGGCGAGGGGGTTTATTTCCAAAAGTCTTGCCTCTACTTCCCAAAAGGCTCTGTACATGTTGGCTATAACCTCTGAAAGTTCCCTCAAAACTCCTATATATTCTTTTGGAAAGCCCAATTCAAGGAGGTAGTTTCTTACCATATGGGGGTAAAGTCCTTTTAGGGGGTCTATAGTCCAGCTTTTAACCTTTTCTTGGGGTACCTCTTCAATGTCCATACCCCCTTCAAGGCTAAGGGTGAGTACAGGAGCCCTAACCTCTGTAGAGTAGGTTATAGAGGCATAGAGTTCTTTTAGGATATTTGCCTTTTCTGTGACCAAAAGACCTACGGGCATTTCACCATAAACAGGGTAGTTTAAAAGAGCCTTAAAGGTTTCCACGGCGTCTTCTGGATTTTTGCAGAGCTTTACCGCACCTGCCTTTCCCCTTTTACCTACAAGCACTTGGGACTTTATCACACACTCACCCAGTTGGTTGATAAAATCTACTATCTCGTCGTTTAAATGGTCTGCAAACATAAACTTCGGAGTTGGTATTGAGTACTTTTTGAAAATCTTCTCATAGGCTTCGTACTCATAAAGGTTCATTTCCTACCTCCTGTCAAAAAGGTATGAGAAAAATTATAACTCTAAACCACGCTATATTGCTTGCCAAGTGTAAAAGGCTTACAAGAGCTAAGGAGTTTGTCCTTTGATATATGTAGCAATAAAGCAGAGAGGGGAAAAAGGTAAGCAAAGACCAAAGGTCCGTGTAAAGGATAAAGTGGGGAAGCGCAAACATCAAAGAAACCATCAAAGGGGAAAAGCTTTGCATAAGGTATGCCCTAAAGAAGAGCTCTTCTGCAAAGGCTTGGATAAAAAGGCCTAAAAAGTTTTGTGGATGTATAAGGTAAAGCAAAGGAAGCAATAAAAGGCTTAAATTCCATTTGCTTTTTACTCCAAA
>CALIUI010000080.1 GCA_938048815.1 uncultured Aquificaceae bacterium
TGGGCAACGTACAGCCTGTGGGAGGCATAAAAGAAAAGGTGGAGGGCTTTTATAAAGTTTGTAAGATTTACGGATTAAAAGGTGTGGAGGGTGTTATAGTACCACAAAGAAACTATGACAACCTTATTTTAAGCGATGAGGCACTTGAAAGCATAGAAAAAGGTGAGTTTTCCATATATACCGTTGAGACTGTGGATGATGCCATAGAGATTTTAACAGGTATGAAGGCAGAAAGATTTCATGAAATAGTAAAGAAAAAATTGATAGAGCTAAATAAGAAAGCGGGTCAAATTAGAAAAGGGAAGTGATTGGAAAGATAAATTAACTGTAAAGTCAAAACTTTTATGCAAGTAAATCACGGGAAATAAAATACTTGAATTAACATTGACATCTCCATAACATATATCCTCAGCCATGTTAATTCTTTTTTGTCTTTTTCTGATTTATACAGCACAGGCAGGGGAAGTAGAGGAACTTATAGAGTACGCTTTAAAAAACTCACCAAGGCTAAAAATTTATGAAGAGTTAAAAGCTTCCACAAAACATAGAGAAGAATACTCAAAAAGCTTGCCAAATCCATCCCTATCCTTTGGTTTAAACAACCTACCCATTAACAAGCCCTATCCAAGCAAATATGAGCCTATGAGTAGTTTTTCTGTAGGTATAAGTCAGAGGTATGTGCTTGGTGTAAAAAGAGAAAGGGATGCCCTTATGGCAAGGGCAGAGGGAGAAGTTTTTAAGGCTCAAGAGGATGTAGCTAAGAGGGAACTTATCAGAGACATAAAACTCAAATACTTGGAATGGTTATACATCCAAAAAAGGGAGGAGCTTTTAAAAAGAAACCTTGAGGAGATATATAAATTAGAGAAGTTTGCCGAAGAGAACTATAAGTTTGGCAGATCAAGACTTTCCCATATACTCTCTTTAAAGGGAGAAGCCCTTAGGATAGAAGGGGAAATAAAGAAACTAAAGGAGGAGAGGAGTATAGTAAAGGAAGAAATTGATAGCCTTGTTGGAAAAAGCTTTGAGCTTAAAGGAGAGGACTTTGAAATAAAGGAGTCCTTGGAAGAGATAAACTTGGAAGAAACGCCCTTTATGAAGCAAGCCCTAAAGGAGAGGGAAAGGATAAGGGTAGAAATAGAGAGGCTAAAGGTGGATTACCTGCCAGACTTTGAAGTTATGGCGGAATATATGATAAGGCCTGGGCTTGAAAATATGGTGAACTTGAGAGCTTCTTTTGACATACCTATAAAAAGGTCCAAGAGGGAGGACCTTTTGGTGCTTGGCAAGATGCAGGAGCTTAAGGCAAAGGATTGGGAGATAGGAAACCTAAGGCTTTATCTAAGAAGGGAGATAAATAGCCTAAGACTTCAAAGGGAAAGGGCAAAGGCCCTAAGGGCTATTACAGAGGAGCTTTTGGAGGAAAAGGAAAGGGAACTAAAAGCCCTTGAAGCCTACTACTCCTACGGAAGGGCTGATTTTAGCGACCTGCTGATGCTTTACAGGGATCTGTGGGAAATAAGGATGAAACTTTTGGAGTTAGAACAAGAGATAAAAGATTTGATCATAAAGGAAGAGGTGTACCGATGAAAAGGTTAGCTCCCTTGGGAATTCTCTTGGTGTTTCTTTCAATAGGGTTTCTTTATTTCCTTAAGGGTAGAAAGGAGGAAGATCCTACAAAGAACTACAGACTTACTCTTTCCCTTGAAGGAGAGAAGCTAAGTCTTAAGGTCTATACAAGGGAAGGTACTCTCATGGTGGGTAAGAATGTCATCCTTGTAAAAGTGGAGCCTGCGGGAAAGCTTGAAAACCTTTACTTCTATATGCCGCCCATGCCCGGAATGGGCGAGATGAGGGAAGATGTAAAGCTCAAAGAAATAAAAAGCGGCTTATATGAGGGTATTGCTGATCTTAGCATGGCAGGTTCATGGCAGTTGGTAGCCCAACTTGAAGGTAAAAAGCTAACAAAAGACCTTTCCATACCCTCTGGTGGAGAAGAAAAAGAAAAAGGACAAAGGGAAATGGGTATAAAGGTAGATCCACAGGCTATGCAGCTAATAGGTATTCAGAGCGAAGAGGTGAAAAGGGAAGAACTGATAGAGAGCTTTAGTGCCGTGGGCTATGTTTCTTACGATGCTTCATGGATCTATGAGATAAACCTAAGAAGCGATGGCTGGGTGTTGGAAACCTTTGGTAGATTTGAAGGAGAACTTATACAAAAGGGCACGCCCTTAATGAAAGTGCTAAGCCCAGAGGTGGAAATAGCGCAGGAAGAGTTAAGGCTTGCAAAGGAGATGGGAAGGGAAAGGCTTGAAGAGCTTGCAAGGCAAAAGCTTTCTTATCTTAAAGAAGGAGAGGTTATAAGGTCGCCCTATGGGGGTGTGATATTAGAGAAAAGGGTCTTTCCCGGGGGATATATAAAAGCGGGAGATATAGCTTACAAGATTGCAGATGTATCCAAGGTATGGATCATCGCCCAAGTGCCCCAAGTATATACACAAAGCGTAAAAAAAGGTATAAGGGTTATGGTGTTGCCCGTGGGCTCCCAAGACCCTATTTTTGGCAGGGTGGCTTACATATTTCCAGAAGCGGACAAGGAGACAAGGACTCTAAGGGTTAGGATAGATGTACCTTTGGAAAAAGGCTTGAAGATAAACCAGATGGTGGAGGTTTATTTCGAGAAGCCCCTTGGTAGTCTTTTGGTGGTTCCAGAAAGTGCCGTGGTGGATACGGGAAAAAGACAGTTAGTCTTTGTAGAGATAAAGCCCGGTGTGTATGAACCAAGGAAAGTAAAGCTTGGAAGAAGGATAGAGGGTAAATATGAGGTTTTAGAGGGCTTGAAAGAAGGGGAAAGGGTGGTGGTAAAGGGAGCCTTTCTTTTAGATTCGGAGGCTCAGATTAAGGGCTTTTATGGTGAGGAGGTAAAGACGCATGAACATAGCCATTAAAAATAAAAGGAGGTGTAAGCTATGAAAAAGTTATCGGTTTTTACCACATCTTTGGCATTACTGCCCTTTTTCTTTGCCCATGCCCAGCACAAGGAGGTAAAGCCATGAGAAGTTTTTTAATTTTCACCCTGTTTTTATCCTTTGTATATGCTAAAGAGCTAATAGCCTACTATAACAAAAACTGCGGCTGTTGCGAAAGCTATTTTTCCAAATTGGAAAAGGAAGGCTTTAAGGTAAAAAGAATACAGGTAGATGGCGACAAGCTTATGGAGATAAAAAGCCAGCTTAAAGTACCACCAAACCTAAGGTCTTGCCATACCATGCTTTACAAGGATAGGTTTGTAGAGGGCCATGTACCACCACAGGGTGTAAAAAGGGCTATAGAGGACAAAAGCATAAAAGGTGTGGCTTCTCCACATGGTATAAGGAGTGGAAGGGGTGGCTACGAGGATAGGTATTTTGTTGTGCAAAAGGATGTTATTAAGGAGGTAAGACCATGAGGAAGTTTTCTATTCTATTGGGACTTTTCTTTGGCTTAAGCTTGGCTTTTTCACAGCCAAAGGAGCCACCGAAGGGTGAAAGGTGTGTAGTATGTGGTATGGATGTAAGAATTGCTCCAAAGCTTATGGCACAGGTAAAGCTAAAGGATGGCTCCTACAAATATGCGGAATCTCCTAAGCACATAATCCAGTACTATTTAGAGAACAAGGATAAAATCTCCGAGCTTTGGGTAAAGGATTATGAAAGTGGTAAATGGATAGATGGGGCAAAGGCCTTTTATGTGATAACCCACGAAGGACCCATGGGCCATGACCTTCTGGCTTTTCAAAGCAAGATATCAGCCCAAAAACATGCGGGCAAGGAGAAGGTCTATAGCCTTAAAGATATAGATAAGGAGTTTTTGAAGCGCTTAGATATGGGCCATAAGCACTAAAAGGGGGTTATGTTAAGGCATGCATACGCATGGTCATATCCATAAGGGCATGTTTAGAAAGGTGAAGGTTGCCAAATGGGTTTCTGAAGAGCTTGGTATTGACGAGTACTTTGCAAGGATCCTCCCCCATCAAAAGGTAGATATAGTAAGGGACCTTCAAAAAAGGGCTTATATGGGGAGGTCCCTTGAATGAAATTTCTAACCGATGCCCTTCTAAGCCATAGGCTTGTGGTCCTTATTCTGATGGCTTTTATTCTTTTGTATGGAATATACTCCATAAGAAAGACTCCCATAGACGCCATACCAGACCTAACGGATACACAGGTTATCATCTATTCCGAGTGGATGGGACAATCTCCTCAGGTTATAGAAAGCCAGCTAACCTATCCTTTGACCTCCTCCATGCTTGGACTTCCAAGGGTAAAGGCGGTAAGGGGCTATTCTGTCCCTAACTATTCTTTGGTATATGTAATCTTTGAGGATAGCACAGATATATACTGGGCAAGGTCAAGGGTTCTGGAAAAGCTTTCCACCATAAGAAGCCAGCTACCCTTACAGGCAAAGGTTGAACTGGGACCGGACGCCACGGGTGTGGGATGGGTATATCAGTATGTGCTTTACTCAAAAAATGGTAGAATCCTTGATGAGCTTTGGAAGTTGCAAAACTTCTACATAAAGTATGCCTTGCTTTCTGTGCCCAATGTGGCGGAGGTTGCCTCCATAGGCGGTTTTGAAAAAGAGTACAGGATAGTCCTAAAACCACAACACCTTATACACTTTGGCTTATCCCTTGAGGAGGTGGCAAGGGCTATTAGAGGTTCCAACTTGGAAACGGGTGGAAAGTATGTGGAACTAAATGGAAGAGAGTTCTTGATAAGGCTTGTGGGCTATGTAAAGGACAAAGGAGAGATAGAGGAGGCGGTCATAAAGGAGGTGGGAGGAGTTCCCATAAGACTTAGGGACCTGGGCTATGTGGTGGAGACGCCCGCCCTTAGGATGGGCACTTCCGATTTTAACGGCCTTGGTCAAACGGTGGGCGGTATTGTGGTGATGCGCTATGGGGCGGACGCCTATAAAACCATACAGGATATTAAACAAAGGCTTGAAGAAGTAAAAAGGTCTCTGCCAGAGGATGTGGAGATAATCACCGTTTATGACAGGTCTAAGCTAATAGAAGATGCCATTAAACATCTTTGGAGAGTTTTGATAGAGGAGTCTTTGGTGGTTGTTATTGTGGTGGGGATATTCCTGCTTAGTCTCAAAATAAGCCTTGCTATAATCCTCTTTCTTATCCTTTCCCTTTTGGGCACCTTTATCCTTATGAACCATATGGGAATAAACTCCAACATAATGTCTTTGGGCGGTATAGCCATAGCCATAGGCACCATGGTGGATGCGGGTATAGTTTTGGTGGAAGCCTTTTTTAGAAAGAGGGAGGAAGGAAAAGACCTAAGGACTGCCATAATAGAGTCTTCCTCCGAGGTGGGCAAGCCCATATTCTTCGCCCTTTTGGTGGTAGCGGTTTCCTTTTTACCCATGCTTGCTTTGAAGGGTCAAGCGGGTAAGCTTTTCGGTCCCCTGGTGCTTACCAAGACCTTTTCCATGGTTGTGGCTTCTTTTCTATCCTTTTTACTCTTTCCCGTAATGCTCTATTATCTTGGAAGGGGTAAGGTTCTCAAAGAGGAAAACAATCCCTTAGTTAAGGTCCTTATAAAGGCTTACACCCCCCTTTTCCATCTTTCCATAAGGCTTAGATATCTCTTTTTGGCTTTTGCTGTCCTTTCTCTGCCCCTTTCCTATATCCTCTACAAAAGCCTTGGAAGGGAGTTTATGCCAGACCTTAGAGAGGGAACACTCCTTTATATGCCTACCACCGCACCGGGCATATCCATACAAGAGGCACAAAGGCTTTTGATTTTACAAGACAGAATAATAAAGAGCTTTCCTGAAGTGGAAACAGTCTTTGGAAAGGCGGGAAGGGCAAACACACCCACAGACCCAGCGCCCCTTTCCATGATAGAGACCACCATAGTTCTAAAGCCCCAAAGGGAATGGAGAGAAGGAATGACCTATGAAAAACTCCTTTTAGAATTAGATAGGGCATTGCAATTTCCCGGTGTAGTAAATAGCTGGACAATGCCTATAAGAGGCAGGATAGATATGATAAGTACAGGTGTAAGAACTCCCCTTGGCATAAAGATATATGGTACAGACCTACAAAAGCTTTCGGATCTTGTCCTTGAATTTGAAGGAGCTTTGAAGGATGTAGAGGGTATTATAAGCCTTTATGGAGAGAGGTTAACGGGAGGGACCTACTATGAGATAATCCCAGACAGAAATAGGCTTTACCTTTATGGAATAAGCCTTGAAGACCTTTATTCCACTTTGGATATGCTCTTTGCCAACAGCCCTGTGTCTTTGTTTATTCAGGGTAGAGAAAGGTACAGCATATCTCTGGGAATACCAAGGGACTACAGGGAAGATATAGAAAATCTAATGCTTCCTTTGAAGGATAAACTTGTGCCCATAAAGGCGGTGGCTGAGGTAAGAAGGGTAGAGAGCCCTATGGAGATAAAATCGGAAAATGGCCTGTTGGTGGCGTACCTTTACATGACACCAAAGCCCGGCTTTAACATGGAAAGGATATTCCAAGAGGGTGAAAGAAGGATAAAAGAAAGAGTAAAACTGCCGGAGGGCTATTACTACCAATGGACAGGCCAGTTTGAATATTGGCAAGAGGCCTTAAAAGACCTAAGGATCATTGTTCCCTTGGTGATCTTGAGCATTGTCCTTTTGGTTTATCTAAGCCTTGGAAGATTTTTTGAAACCCTTTTGGTGCTTTTTACTTTGCCCTCTTCCCTCTTTGGTGGCTTGTTATTTATGTACCTTTTTGACTATAAGCTCTCTATAGCCTCCATAGCAGGCTTTTTGGCACTTTTGGGTATAGCGGCGGAGATGGGCATAGTTATGGTGGTTTATATAATGAACTCTTTAAAGGAAAAAGGTGAAAATTTCATAGAGGCTATCTATGAGGGTGCGGTGAAAAGGATAAGACCCAAAAGCATGACTATGCTAACTATAGTAGCCGGTCTTGTTCCTGCCCTTTATCTCCAGGGTACTGGCTCCGAGGTGATATCCCGCATAGCCTTGCCCATGCTGGGGGGCGTTATAACCTCTTTTATTGTCGCCCTTTTCCTTTTACCAGCTCTTTACAGCCTGTGGATATCAAGGAAAAGGTGATCTGCAGGGTGTTTCAAAAATAGCCCCTTCACAGGCTACCGCCCCCGCCCCCTGTAGCAGGAGCTCGTGCCCATATCGGGTCTCCCCACGAGCCCCGAGCGCCTTATAGCCTCGGGACAAAGGACAAAAGCCCTCAGGAGAGAGCGCAGTCAGCGCCACTACTCCAAGAACTTCCTTTTGACAGGCTACAAGCCTGCCCGAGCCCACTTGTTCCATCCAGAGGTGGGTCTCGCTCACTCTTGGAGCTTTACTTAATATATTATATACCCTAACAGAGGTTTCGTCAATGATTTTGTTATTGGGATTTTTGAAACAGCCTCTCAAACTACTTGACATTTTCAAACAGTGGCGTATAATAAAAACCATAGATGAAGTGGCAAAAATAATGGCAAGGGGGCTTATAGCATTGCCGAGCG
>CALIUI010000081.1 GCA_938048815.1 uncultured Aquificaceae bacterium
CTCTGTGAAGGTTGGGGAGGTATAAATTTATGTGGTAAGATCTCCCTTTTGGATGTTTTGGCGGTTATAAAGAACTCCAAGCTTTTTCTGGGTAACGACTCTGGGCTTTTGCATATGGCAAGGAGTGTGGGTACAAAAGCATTACAAATATACGGCGCAACCCATCCCACCCTTGGCTTTGCCCTGAGTGAAGAGGAAGGAATATATATTTTAAAGGGCCTATACTGCCAACCTTGTGATCTACATGGAAGGGGCGCCTGCAGGCTTAGTTCCTCTTATCCCTTTCCCTGCCTGCAGATAGACCCCGATTTTGTCTTTGAAAAGGCTAAAAGCCTATTACCAGGTTAAAACCCTTCCTGCCATCCCAAGGGTTGGAAGTGCCTGAGTGGGTGTCATAACGGGGAAGTTGTAAGCAAGGTCTTCTTGGGACATTCCGTTTAAGTCAAGGGATTGCTTGCATGCCACCATCTGCGCGCCGTTGTCAAGGGCAAGCTTGATAAAGTAAGAAAGGGGTTGCCCGCCCTCCATAGGGTAGATGCTGTCTGCCACGCCCTTCTTTAAAAGCTCGGTGGAAGGGCCGGTGAAGTAAATTACCACATTCATATCCTCTGCGGCAGCTGTGGAGGCCAAAAAGAAGGCAGATGGTAGCCTTTTGGCGTTTTCCTTGCCGGTGAGAAGGATTATCACCAGATCTGGAGCCTTTTGTTCCATAGTTGTTCCTCCTTTTAGGTTTATTTGAATATTATTATACATGCATGCGTCGGATGAGAAAAAGTTTGGTGAATAGGTCCATAAAAGGAACTTTGGGAAAACCTTTGGCACTCCTATCTTGGAAGTCGGTCAGGAATATACCTTTTTAAATCATTGATTTGATAGCAGTACAAACTCAGCTTGTTGTTATGAGTGTAAGCATGGTTTATATTTTTTAGCATTATGTTTGGTATATTGAAGAAAAAACCTACCGACAGACTAATAGAGGTGCTTGGAAAAGGTAAAGTAAATACCTCTTTGGTAGAAAGAAAGCTGTACTCTTATGATGCTACTCCTATTCCCATAGAAAGGGCTGTGCCTTTGGCGGTGGTCTTTCCAGAAAGCCACGAGGATGTGGTTAAGCTTGTAAAGGTATGCTATGAGGAAAACGTTCCCATATTTCCAAGGGGTGCAGGCTCTGGTTTAACGGGTGGAGCGGTGCCCACAAAAGAAGGCCTTGTGGTTTCTTTTGAGAGGATGAACAAGTTTGAAGTAAACCTTGACAACGCAACCGCAGAAGTACAGCCCGGCGTTATAACCTCCCAGTTTCAAAACTATGTGGAAAGCCTTGGACTTTTTTATCCACCGGATCCTTCTTCTTTCAAATACTCAACCATCGGTGGTAATATAGCGGAAAACGCAGGAGGTCCAAGATGCTTAAAGTACGGCGTGACCCGTGAGTATGTGCTTGGCCTTACTGCGGTGATAAAGGAAGGGCAAACTTTAAAAACAGGCAATCCTGTTATAAAGGATGTGGCGGGCTATGATATTACCAAGCTTTTTGTGGGCTCCGAGGGCACTTTGGGGCTTATAACCTCCGCAACCTTAAAGCTTATACCAAAGCCAAAGGCAAGGGCAACCTTGTTAGCTCTTTTTAACAGGCTTGAAGATGTGGGCAAGGCGGTTACAAAGATCTTCACCTCGGGAGTTTTCCCTTCAGCCCTTGAGTTTATGGATTCGGAAGCTATAAAGGCAGTAGAAGATTACAAGCCTGTAGGCCTTCCACGTGCTGAGGCCCTATTGCTTATAGAAGTAGATGGACCACCCAAGAGTGTATTGGAAGATATAAAGGAAATAGAGGAGCTACTGAAATCTATGGGCGTAGAAGTAAAAGTTGCCAGCAGCAAAGAGGAAGAGGAAAAGCTTTGGTCTGCAAGGAAAAGCTTGGGACCAGCCCTTGGAAATCTCAGGTCTGGCAAGATAAACGAGGATATAGTGATACCAAGGATATATCTCTCGGAGGCTATTCCAGAATTTAGGAAAATAGCCAAAAAGTATAACCTTCCCATGGTTATCTTTGGACATATAGGCGATGGAAACCTTCATGTAAACCTTCTCTATGACAAGGCAAAAAAGCAAGAGGAAGAAAGGGCAGAAAGGGCTGTGGATGAGGTTTTTGAATTAACCCTTAGATATGCAGGCTCCATAACGGGAGAGCACGGAGTAGGGCTTACAAAGAAAAAGTTTCTCAGGTGGCAGTTTGGAGAGGTGGGCTACGAGCTTCTAAAGGGTATAAAACTACTCTTTGACCCTAAAAATCTCTTTAACCCCGGGAAGGTAATAGAGGTGTAGATTTAAAGATCAAGGGTCTACTAACTCCACAAGCCTATATTTATATCCCATGTTGGAAAAGATCCTTGAAAGAAAAAAGGGAATACTAAGGGATATTGGAGAGAAAGTTTTGGAAGGCAAGAGGATATCCCCCAAGGAGGCTATAAAGCTCTTTTATGAAGCAGACCTTACCTATGTGGGAAGCTTTGCAGAACATATAAACAGGAAGAAAAATGGCATGTTTGCCTACTTTATAGTGAACAGGCAGATAAACCCAACCAATATATGCATCTACCAGTGCAATTTTTGTAGCTTTGGTGTGGTAAAGTCTGACCCAAGGGCTTATGAGATGAGCCCAAGGGAGGTTTTTAAAAGGATAGAAGAGGCTCATCTTATGGGTGCCAAAGAGGTTCATATTGTGGGCGGTATCCCACCCCATTGGGGCTATGAAGATTATATAGACCTTGTAAGGAAGGTTAAAGAAAACTTCCCAGATATGGTAGTAAAAGCTTGGACTGCCATAGAGATACACCATATGAGTAAAATCTCTGGAAAGAGTTATGAAGAGGTACTTCTTGATCTAAAATCTGTAGGCTTGGATGCCATACCGGGTGGCGGGGCAGAGATCTTCTCCGAAAGGGTAAGAAAGATAATAGCTCCTTACAAGGCTACGGGAGAGGAGTATTTGGAGGTTCATAGAACAGCCCACAGGCTTGGCATACCCACAAACGCCACCATGCTTTACGGCCATTTGGAAACCTACGAGGAAAGGGTGGAGCACATGGAAAAGCTAAGGGAACTCCAAGATGAAACAGGAGGCTTTCAGGTCTTCATCCCCTTAGCTTACTGGCCAGAAGGCACAAAACTCGGAGGTAAAAGAACCTCTTCTGTGGATGACCTAAAAACCATCGCCATAGCCCGTATTTTTTTGGATAACTTTGACCATATAAAGGCTTACTGGGTGACCTTGGGAGAAAGGGTAGCCCAAGTGGCTTTGAACATGGGAGCGGACGACCTTGATGGCACAATAGTGGAAGAGAAAATAGTGCATTCCGCTGGCACCAAGTCCGCCATAGGACATACAAAGGACAGGCTTATAAAACTTATCAGAGATGCAGGAAAGATACCTGTAGAAAGGGATACCTTTTATAAGCCCGTGGCTATATACCCTTAGTGGTATAATATTTCTAAAAAGGAGGTTGAAAGTTGAGGCGAGTAAACATTGCCATCGCAGGACTTGGAAGGGTTGGAAGCCAATTTTTAGAAGCTCTCTTGAGTGTTAACGCCGAAGGGGTAAAGGTGATAGCGGTAGCGGAACCGAGGGAAGATTTAGAAAGTGTAAGCTTGGTAAAGAGCAAAGGTATAGCCTACTTTAGGGATGCAGGGGATATGTTAAGATCCCTTGAGGACTCCATAGATGTACTCTTTGAACTTACAGGAAATGCCGTTACAAGAACTGAGCTTTATGAAATACTAAGCCAAAGTGGAAATAGAAAAACGGTTATAGTGCCAGAGCCCGTGGCTTTCCTTATATGGAACCTTATAGTGGAGGGCAAACATGCTTATCCAAAATAGCCCTTTTTTTCTTCTATTAGCCTTTTGAGGCTGTTGGCTATCTCTTTTAATAGGGGTTCAAAGTTATCCTTTATATCCAAAAGTGCCCTGTATAGCTCTTGTGGTGGGATATCCCAAGTGCTTATAAGCCTGTTTTTCAGGCTTGCCATCTTTGAAAGGGGCTCATTGTATTCTTTGGGGATCACGCCAGCTTCCAACATTTTTATTAAACAATCGTCTCCAAACTTTTTTATGTCAAACTTTCCCGCCAGATGCTTGCAGATATCAAAAAGGCTATCATAAGCCACTTGGTAAAAATACTTAACCCTGTCGTAATACATGGGACTTTGGCAAAAGCTTTCTTCTCCTTGTGAAAGGACAAAGTTTATCTTCTTTACCGACTCCTTTACCCTACCGGCCTTTTCCTTCAAAAGGTCAAAGTCTATAAGAAGGGGGTTATTGGTCTCTCTTTTTACAAACTCCACAACCGCCTTGGCGTAGTCTTTGAAAAGGAAAAGGTGGGAAGACAAAAAATCGTAAAGCTCTTCTGGCGGTATTCCTTCCTTTATATCTCTATACTTTATGTAAAACTCTGTGAGGCTTCCAAGGTCTTCTGCCCTTTCTATGCCAAGGAGTTGTCCTATTTTTTGCAAACAGTCCTTTGACGTGGTTCTTAGGTTATAAACAGCCGACAGATGCCTGCATACCCTCATACAACTTTCAAAGGCGAGGTTAAAATCCACCCTTACCTTATCCTGCAAAAGCTTATTGGACAAAAACTCTTCTTTCCCAAGATTTAGGTTCTTTTTTATATCTCCATAAGCCTTTTCAAGCTGGCTAAAGCTCTCCAATATAAGGCTCACCTTTGGTCTTTTCTTTTCCTCTTGCATACTATTCTTCCCTTAATTCATCCCTTGTTATATAGCGTTGGATTCTTTTTACGTCTCTTGCCCTTCCTGTTATCTCATCCACTTCCACAAGTATGGCATTTACTACCATATCTTCCCTTTCTTCCACCTGGTACTTTTGAGGGATGCCTGTGGTAAACCTTTCTATGGCTTCTTGGTGCCTCATGCCTATCACCGAATACCAACAGCCCGTCATGCCCACATCACTCACATAGGCGGTGCCCTTCTTCAGAATAACTTGGTCCGCTGTGGGCACATGGGTGTGGGTGCCATAGACTACGCTTGCCCTACCATCGGCGTATATACCAAAAGCCCACTTTTCGGAAGTGGTTTCTGCGTGGAAATCTACCACTATTATGGGAGTTTCCTTTGAAAGCTCTTCGTATAACCTGTCAAAAACAAGAAAGGGGTTTTCAAGGTTTGAGTCCAAAAGGGACCTTCCCATAAGGTTTATAACCGCAAACCTTATGCCTTTTTTTTCGTACGTACCATAGCCTCTTCCCGGCACCCTTGGTGGATAGTTGGCAGGTCTTAAAAGGTTTTCCTTTTGGTCTATAAAGTCATAAACTTCCTTTTTATCCCATATGTGGTTGCCCGAAGTCATAACGTCCACGCCCATATGGATAAGCTCCTCATAGACCTTTTGGGTTATGCCAAAGCCCCCTGCGGAGTTTTCCACGTTTACAAGAACCACATCCGCAAGGTCTATATATCCTGCAAGAAAATACCTTAGGGCTTTCCTGCCGGGTTTGCCTATGATATCTCCAAAAATCAAGAATTTCATCGCTCTCTGGTGCGGGTGGAGGGAGTTGAACCCTCACGGGCTATGCCCACTGGATCCTGAGTCCAGCGCGTCTGCCAGTTCCGCCACACCCGCTAAAGGTAGATTATACTTCAATCTTGTTCAACCTTAAGGTTAAACTTATACTTTCCAGGGTATTTCAAAAATAGCCCCTTTTAAAGGACTACCGCCCCCGCCCCCTGAAGCAGGAGCTCGTGCCCATATAGGGTCTCCCCACAAGCCCCGAAAGAGTTTCCATTTCAGGACAGAGAGGTCTCTTAAGACCCTCTCAGGAGAGAGTGCCGTCAGCAC
>CALIUI010000082.1 GCA_938048815.1 uncultured Aquificaceae bacterium
TCCTGCTTCAGGGGGCGGGGGCGGTAGCCTGTGAAGAGGCTATTTTTGAAACACCCTGGGCTTATATCTGAACTTATTGAAGTAGGTAGAGAGCTTCATTTAAGGGGTTGGCTACCCGCAAGCGGCGGGAACTTGTCTGCAAGGTTGGATAAGGACTTGGTGCTAATAACCGCATCTGGAAGCCACAAGGGACATCTTACAAGAGAAGACTTTGTTTTGGTAGACCTTAAAGGAAACCTTGTAAAAGGTTCAAAAAAGCCCTCTGCGGAAACCCTTTTACACCTTTTAGTTTATAACCTTTTTGAAGAAGTCATGTCTGTCCTTCATATCCATTCTATAAACTCCACGCTGATATCAAGGCTTTCCCAAGGAGATATAAAGCTGCAAGACTACGAGCTTTTAAAAGCCTTTGAGGGCATAAACACTCACCAGACTACTTTATGCGTGCCCTTGTTTGAAAACTCTCAAGACATGGAAAGCCTTTCAAGGATGGTAGAAGGAAGGCTAAAGGGAGAAAGGGTTTATGGCTTTCTCCTTAGGTCTCATGGGCTATACACGTGGGGAAACACTATAAAAGAAGCCTATATAAGGTTGGAAGCCTTTGAGTTTCTCTTTGAATGTGAGCTAAGGCTAAAAAATGGGTATAGAGGATAAAGAAAGGTGGGAGGAAAGATACAAAAAAGGGTGGAGGTCAAGCTTACACAAAACCCTTGTTGATTTTTATTCTTTGGCACAGGTAGGTAGAGCCTTAGAGCTTGCCTGCGGCACCGGTGAAAATGCCCTTTTCTTGGCCAGTAAAGGCTTTTTGGTGGATGCCATAGATATTTCCTGCAATGCCATAAAGATAGCAAAAGAGGAGGCAAAGAGGAGAGGTTTGGAGGTAAATTTCATCTGTGCAGATTTGGAAAATTACAAACTTTCCGAGGATACCTACCACCTTGTAATAAACTTTTATTACCTAAGCAGAGACCTTTGCCCCCAGATAGTAAAAGCCCTCAAGGTAGGGGGCATACTTATCTTTGAAACTTATAACCATAGGCATACCTCCCTAAGGCCAGACTTTAATCCCAACTACCTTTTAAAGGAAGGAGAGCTTTTGGATTTGTTTAAAGACCTTGAGATTATACATTATAGGGAAGAGTTTAACCTCTCCACCTTGATAGCAAAGCGTAAAGTATAATCATATTTCAGTGAAGGCCCTTTTTCTAACAGAAGGATCCTCTCAGGTGGGATTTGGGCATGCTACACGCTGTCTTTCCCTTTACCAAGCGGTGGAGCTTTTGGGTGGAAGTTCCCTTTTCATAGTAAAAGGTGATAAGAGCATAGAAAATGTTTTGAAGGGAACAAAATACCAGATCTTTGACTGGATCTCTGGATGGAAAGGCACAAAGGAGCTTTTGAAGGGCTTTGACCTTGTAGTGTTAGATTCCTACTTAGCGGATAGGGATATCTACGAAGATATATCTCGCCTTATAAGGACTAAGCTTTATATAGATGATTATCTAAGGCTTGAATATCCCCCCGGAATCTTACTAAACGGAAACATATACGCAAAGGATCTTCCCTATCCCAAGAAACAAGGACTTGTATATCTCCTTGGGCTTGAATACCTTCCCCTTAGAAGGGCTTTTTGGAGTGTAAAACCAAAATACTACAGAAAAAATCTAAAAAAAGTCCTTATCACCTTTGGCGGAGATGACCTAAGGAACATGACACCAAAGGTTATAAAAGCCTTGCAAGAGGTGTATCCCTCTTTGGAGCTTCTGGTGGTTGTAGGCGGGGGCTTTAAAGGGGTTGAAGAAATAGAAAGACTAAGAAATTCTAATCTTAGGCTCTTCTACAAGGTGGATGGGGAAGGTATGAAAAGCCTTATGTTGGATGCAGATATAGCCATAAGCGCAGGCGGTCAAACCACCTACGAGCTGACAAGGGTTGGCGTGCCCTCCATACTGGTGGCAGTTGCAGAAAACCAGCTACTCAACTGCTTATCTTCTCAAAAGAAAGGGATAGCCCTTTATGCAGGATGGTGGCAGGATGATAAACTCCTTGAGAAAATAATCCATTATGTAGAACTTCTAAGGGATAAAGGAACAAGGGAAAGGATGGGAAAACTAAGCAGAAAAACCCTTGACGGAAAGGGCGCCCTCAGGGTCGTTGAGTTTTTAAAGAAAAATATCTCTCCTCAGTGATACCCATAATTATAACGTCCTTCCATAAGCCATCCTTAAAAACAAACTCCTTTAGTCTCCCCTCTTCTAAAAAGCCCATATTTTTATAGAAACTTTTAGCCCTTTTATTATCTTCTATTACTTCCAATTTTAATGTGTGAAGTCCTATCATCTCAAAGGCTAACTTTAAAATAGTCTTTTCCAAGATTATACCAGCACCGGGTATTTTATTTTCTGGGTTTGAATAGACACCCCAATAGGCGTTGCGGTTTTTGAAATCTACCCTTATTAAGGATATAACCCCTATAGGGACATCCCCTTTATAGGCAAGGTAGTAGAAATTTTTGTTATCCCTTTTGAGATTTTCTATAAACTTTGTATGTTCTTCTTGGCTTATCTCATGGTCGGAAAACATCCACTTTCTAACCTCTGGATGGTTTCTCCATCTTCTTACCATCTCCTTCTCTTCTTGGTTAAGGTTTATGAAGTTTTTTAACACCACCTGCCCGATCTCTATGTTTTCCCTCAAATCCTCCGGCTTCATCATAGCTTTCTCCTCATTCGGCTTTAATCTTTTCTTTTATGCCCTCAACTATTTCAGTGTGTTTCAAAATAGCCCTTTCATAGGACTACCGCACCTGCCCCCTGCAGCAGGAGCTCGTGCTCATATTGGGTTTCCCCACAACCCTTCTTCATAGCTTTTCCTTCCATCCAGAGCTGGCTCTCGCTCACTCTCGGAGCTTTACTAAGGTTATTATTATATACCTAACAGTGGGTTTCTTTAATAATTTTGCTATTGGGATTTTGATACAGCCTTATCTACCGGACGACAGATTTGATGCTGTGTCAAAAATTTCAAGAGAAAAAAAGCAACAACATCAAACACCTGCTGTATCCTAAGTATGTCCATATATTTATCGGCGTGCCTTGTTTTAAATTCGTATGCCTTCTGTAGGTTCCAAGATTTAATCGTAGCAATAACTACTCTTTTCCGCATATCACCATTTGATCTCACAATATCCTATACAAGCTTTGTGCTCCTCTTGGTAGGGCTTTTCATACTCTCCGTATCCGTGGCTATGGTTCATTCCAGAATAATATACCCTTAGACCTCCTTCCCTTTCAAGGGGTTGGTTGCATGTGGTAATCATGCCGCTGTCCCAATCTCCCTCTTTGCCCAAGGGAATTAAAGGCTCTTCCCCTATTATCTCCCATTTTCTACAGTCCTTGCTGTAAGAAAGGTATACCTCTATCTTGCCCTCGTGGGTACCCTTTTCAAACTCATAGTCTATCATAAAAAGCCAAAGGAATCCAAGGTAGTGGTCTTTGTAGTTAAAGGGACAAAGCCCGTAAAAATCTGCCCAGGCAAAGCCTTTGCTTTTTGCTATTCGGTCTTCCCTTTCCGAAGGTATCCAAAGGGTTTTGGGCTTACTCCATCTCACAAAATCCTTGCTTACGGACATGCCCACACAGCGCCTTGTTCTTCCTTGTTGGTCTATCTTGTAGGTCTTTACCATTGCCCTGTACAAGCCCTTTCTTTTGTCGTAAAAAACCGGAGCCACGTCGCTATACCAGACCTTCTTTGTTCTTTTGTTGGGGAACTTCAAAAGAGGTATAACGGGGTTGTTGGAGTATTCAAAAAAGTTTATCCCGTCCTTGGAAAAGGCTACGCAGTAGCCTCTATCCGTGTACCCAAAAAGCTTATAAGGGTGTTCATCCTTTGGGTTATACAGAACAGAAGGTATATGATAAGAAGCCACCACGTTGGAAAGCCCCTCCAGGTACTGGGTTTTGTGGTAAAAGTCCAATATTTTCCCCTCCACTTCCACCGTAGGATAAAGGCGCGGTGTGCTTTCCTTTAGGGGTTTTATCAAGGGCTTTTCCCAGTTTATTCCATCCCTTGAAGTGGCAAGACAAACAAAAAAGCCAATGCCCTCCACGTAGCTTTGGTAGTACATCCTTAGCTCATCCCCCACCTCTAAGACAGAGCCATAAAGGTAGGTGTGTCTTCCTTCCCAAGGGTGCTCGGGGCAAAGGACAGGCTTTGGGCATTTTTGCACAAGCATCACATCTTCCTAAAGACAGGCTCTAAAACCTTTCCCTCCAAAAGCTCTTCCACAAGGGAGTACTCCACCGCATATTTTACTATATCCAAAGCACTATCGTAGACCTCAAGGGTCTTCTCTATTACTTCATCCTTGTGGCAAAGGGCTATATTATGAGAGCCAGTAAAAAGCACCCCCCTTTTTGCACATTCTTGTTGGAACAAGGTCTTTAGCCTTAGGTCTTTGAAATCCAACAGAAACCTAACGGGGTATCCCTTCACATATGCTAAATCCTCCATCTCCTTATCTTCTATAAGTTTATCAATTTCCTCCTTTAGTTTTTTACCTTGTTGCCAAAGGTAGGGAATAACAGAGTTGTTTCTGAGGTACTCAATGGTGGCTATGGCGGATACTATGCTTGCAGTTTCTCCTCCAAAGGTAAAGGAAAAGAAAACCTCCTCAAAGAGCTCCATAATCTCCTTCTTGCCCACCACCGCAGAGATGGGCATTCCGTTGCCCATAGCCTTACCAAAGCATGCTAAATCTGGTATTATCCCAAAGTACTCCTGGGCGCCTCCCAAAGAAAACCTAAAGCCCGTTACCACCTCGTCAAAGATAAGCAAAGCCCCATGCCTTTTTGTTATATCCCTTACACCCTCTAAAAAACCCTCCTTTGGTGCTTCCACACCCACGGGCTCCATTATTACACAGGCTATCTGGTTGGGGTATTTGTCAAAGAGTTCCTGCAAGCTTCTTAGATTGTTGTACTCAAAGGTAAAGGTTAGCCCTTTTACCTCCTCTGGTATTCCCTTGTCTCGGGTTGTGGTACCTATATACCAATCCTGCCATCCGTGATAGCCACAGCAGGCTATGTACTTTTTTCCCGTGTAGGCTCTTGCAAGCCTTACCGCTGCCGATGTGGCGTCAGAGCCGTTTTTCCCAAACCTAACCATCTCACAGCATGGGATAATTTCCTTCAAGGTCTGTGCAAGCTCCTCTTCCAAGTAGCTTGGTAAGGTAAATACGGTACCCTTTTTTAACTCCTTCTCCACCCTTTTTATAACAGGTTCAAAGGCATAGCCTAAAATACATGCTCCCAAGCCCATAGTGTAGTCTATGTAAGAATTTCCGTCAAGGTCTACCAATTTACAGCCCTTGCCCTCTTTCACAAAAAGGGGAGAAGCTCCAAGGGAGAATTGAAGGTAAGATTTACTAAAGGTTTGGGAGCAGTTGGGGATAAGCCTTCTCGTCTTTTCAAAGTGTTTTAAACTTTCTTCCAGCTTGAGGGGCTTGCCCTTCAAAGCCCTTACAAAATCCCTGTCCTCTTGGAGAGACTTTAAATAGCCCTCGTTGGGCGATATCTTTCTCTTTCTTACCTCCAAAAGCTCTGGCTTTTCCCTTATTAAATTGACCACGTCCCTGTAAGTAAAGTCCTCTCTTCCAAGCTCTTTTAAAATGCCCTCAATCACCAAAAGGTCTTCTGGATAATCTACGCTTAGATGAATATAGGGTAGGCTTTCCTCAAAGGGCTTATAAAAGATTTTTCTTGCCCTTTTGGATTTGCGTATGTAGGGGGTTACGTGCTCCCTTTCCGATGGTAGCTTTGCCTTCTCGTGTGCCCTTTTTATCCATTGCCCCTTTATGACCTCTACATCAAAGCCGTTAATTATATCTGTTAAAACAAGGTAGTCCGCATCTTCGGCGATAGCCCTTTTTAAAGCTTCTTCCACAAGCCTTGGGTCTATAAGGGGGCAGTCGCCCGTTATCCTTATCACCAAGTCAAGACAGAACTCCTCCACCGCTTGATGGTACCTACTTAGCACGTCTGTTGGATGTCCTGGGATAACCTCCCATCGGTAAGCCCTTGCCAGATCCATCAAGACTTTGTCCTCTTCCAAGTAGGAAGTAGCCAAGACCTTTTTATCTACCTTAACAGGGCTTAACCTAAAAAACAACCACTCTATAACACTTTTCCCCAACAGGGGGGCTACCATTTTTCTTGGAAACCTGCTAGAGCCATTCCTTGCCTGAAGCACCAACCCTGTGAGCATCATTGTTTATATTTTATCGTCTTTATGACTGTTTTCAAACTATGTCTTTCAATGTTATCTATTTCAAAGCCAGCTTTTTTATAACATTTTAAGGCTCCTATGTTTTCCGCTATTACACCTAGTGTAATTTTTATTAGTCCCAGCTCTTCAAATGCATATTTTGTAATCAGATTTACAGATTCGGTACATATACCCCTCCCCCAATAATTCTTATTACCAAAGTTGGCAGTGCCAAGAAGGAGTTTCTTTAATGGCTTCAATCTAAAGGACCTCCTCTATGCTTCTTACCACATGATCTATGTCTTCTTCCTTAAGGTCTGGGTATATGGGTATGCTTAGCTCCCTTAAATAGAAGTCTTCTGCCTTTGGGCAAAGCCCCCTCCTGTAGCCTCTCTCTTCCAAAAAGGGATGCCAATAGACGGGTATGTAATGCAC